>JAIEOP010000196.1 GCA_019750465.1 Acetobacteraceae bacterium
CGCCAGCCGGCCAAGCCACGCGGCATAATCCAGCACGCGGCATCATGCGCGTTATGCCGACATCGGCATAACGGCCACTGGACGGGGCATGCGTCGCGCCTTGGCCGTGAGATCGCCAACAGCTTCGGCTCGAAGAAGTACGCGCAGGAGGAGCTGGTCGCCGAGATGACAGCGGCGTTCACCTGCGCCGCACTTGGCATCGTGCCGACCGTGCGCCACGCCGACTACATAGGCTCCTGGCTGGAAGTGCTGCGCGAGGACAATCGCGCGATCGTCCGCGCGGCGAGCGCCGCGTCGAAGGCGGCTGATTTCCTGCTCGTCTTCGCGCCCGAGACCGAAGCTGTCAACGATGACGCCGACGCGGTGGAGGCTGTGTCGTGAAGCGCCGGCGCAACGCCGCGGCTCCGCTCATCGCGCCAGAGGCGGAGAAGCACTACGGGCAATACATCCGCGAAGCCCTGACCGCGGAGGGTGGCCACCTCGCCATCGGTCGCGGCGGGTTTACCCTATACTTCGCCCGTGGTGCTTATCTCAGCGGCCACGACTGCGAAACCATCAAGACGGCATGCGTCGCTACTGGCCTGCCGGTGATCGACAGCCGCGCTCTCCCATTCGAGGTCGTCTGCTATCTCGCGGTGCGCGGCCCGATGGTCGCGGTCGGCGAGCCCGCAAGCGCACCGCCCTGGGGTGCCTTCTCCTACGCGCCGCTCGCGGCTGTCGCGGATGCCTATCGCGCGGCCGGCGCGGAGGTGTGGAACCTGCCTCCTGTCGTAATGGCGGCGCGGCGAGAGTGAGAGGGCCGAGGCGGTCTTCGTGACGGGTTGAGGGTCGGGAGAGAGGTTCCCGGCCGGCCCGTCATGGAGAACCCCCATGTCGAAGTCCGCCCCCAAGGTCGCGCTCTCCGCCTCGCGCGACATCCCCTTCAACCGCCTCGTGCTCAGCCAGGCGAATGTCCGCCGCATCAAGGCCGGCATCGCCGTCGAGGAGCTGGCCGAGGACATCGCACGGCGCACCCTGCTCCAGAGCCTCACCGTCCGTCCCGTGCTGGACGATGACGGTCGCGAGACTGGCATGTTCGAGGTGCCCTCGGGCGGCCGGCGCTACCGCGCGCTCGATCTGCTGGTGAAGCAGAAGCGCCTCGCCCGCACCGCGCTGATCCCCTGCATCATCCGCACCGAGGGCATCGCCGAGGAGGACAGCCTGGCCGAGAACGTGCAGCGCGCTCCGCTCCACCCGCTCGACCAGTTCCGCGCCTTCCAGGCCCTGCGCGAGCGCGGCCGCTCGGAGGAGGAGATCGCCGCGGCCTTCTTCGTCTCGGCCAGCGTCGTCCGGCAGCGGCTGCGCCTCGCCGCCGTCTCGCCGCGCCTCCTCGACCTCTACGCCGAGGACGGCATGACGCTCGAGCAGCTGATGGCCTTCACCGTCAGCCCCGACCACGAGCGCCAGGAGCAGGTCTGGGAGGCGCTGCAGCGCTCCTACACCAAGGAGCCCTACCAGATCCGCCGCCTGCTGACCGAGGGCGCGGTCCGCGCCTCCGACAAGCGCGCCCGCTTCGTCGGCGCCGAGGCCTACGAGGCAGCGGGCGGGCTGATCCTGCGCGACCTGTTCCAGCCCGACGATGGCGGCTGGTGGCAGGATGCCGGGCTGCTCGACCGGCTCGCGCGCGAGCGGCTCGAGCGCGAGGCCGAGGCGATCCGCGCCGAGGGCTGGCGCTGGGTCGAGGCCGCACCCGACTTCCCCTACGGTCACAGCTACGGCCTGCGCCGCCTGGCCGGCGAGGCACAGCCGCTGACCGAGGAGGAGACGGCGCGGCGCGAGGCGCTTCAGGCCGAGTTCGACCGGCTGGAGCAGGAGTGCGCCGAGGCGGACGAGGTGCCGGAGGAGACCGACCGCCGCCTGGCCGAGATCGAGGAGGCGCTCGCCGCCTTCGAGGACCGGCCCGTCGCCTACGACCCCGAGGAGATGGCGCGCGCCGGCATCTTCGTCAGCATCGATGGCTCGGGCGCGCTGCGCAGCGAGCGCGGCTATGTCCGGCCGGAGGATGAGCCGCCGGTCGCCGCGGCGCCCGAGGACGAGCAGGTCGGGACCGACCAGCCCCCGGCCGAGCCGGAGCCGGAGGGCGAGACCACGGCCGAGCCCGACACCGGCACGGCCGCCCCGCCCGCCGAGCCGCCGGAGGAGGACGAGGGCATCCGCCCACTGCCCGACCGGCTGCTGACCGAGCTCACCGCGCACCGCACGCTGGCGCTGCGCGACGCGCTCGCCGCCGATCCGCAGACGGCCTTCCTCGCCGCGCTGCACGCGCTCTGCCTGCGGCTGTTCTACCGCTACGGCCTCGACTCCTGCCTGGAGATCGAGCCGAAGAGCGCGCTGTTCGCCGCCCAGGCGCCCGGCCTCGCCGATACCGCCTCGGCGCGCGCCATCGAGGCCCGCCACGCGCGCTGGCAGGCGCAGATGCCGGCGGAGCCCAGCGAGCTCTGGCCGGTCCTCGCCGGCTTCGACGCCGACAGCCGCGAGGCGCTGTTCGCGCACTGCGTCGGGCTGACGGTCAACGCGGTGCACGAGGCCTACAACCGCCGGCCCAAGGCGATCGCGCATGCCGACCGGATCGCGGAGGCCGTCAGCCTCGACATGGCCGCGGTCGGCTGGCGGCCGACGTCGGCGGCCTATCTCGGCCGCGTCACCAAGGGCCGCATCCTCGCCGCCGTGCGGGAGGCGCGTGGCGCGCGGGCGGCGGAGCGCATCGCCGGCCTGAAGAAGGCCGAGATGGCGACGGCCGCCGAGGAGCTGCTCGCCGGCACCTGCTGGGTGCCCGAGCCGCTGCGCACGCCGGGCCAGGTCTTCGCGGTGGTGGAGCCGGAGACCGAGACGGTGCCGGAGGGCGAAGCGGAATCGGCGGCGGACGGCGGCGAACCGGCCATCGCACCCGAGCCGCCGGCCGAGGATACTGACACAGCGGCGATCCCCACCGCCGCCATCGCCGCCGAGTAACCGGCCTCCCTGCACCTCGCGGGCCCGTCGCAAGGCGGGCCCGCATCTTCATGGAGGGACCGATGCGCGAGGATGCCGCTGCGCTCGCGCGCCGCCTGGCCCGCAACGCCGAGGCAGTCTGCCGCCACTACCTCTCCAACGGCCGCCGCGAGGGGCGCTGGTGGACAGTGGGCGATGTGGCGAACACGCCGGGGCGCAGCCTGTTCGTGCGGCTGCACGGGCCGGAGGCGGGCCGTGGCGCAGCCGGGAAGTGGACCGACGCCGCGACGGGTGAGCATGGCGACCTGCTGGACCTGATTGCCCGGGCGCGCGGCCTCGACAGCCTGCGCGACGTACTGGACGAGGCGCGGCGGTTCCTGAGCCTGCCGGCGCCACAGCGGCCCGAGCCACGCGTGCCGGTCGCGGCCGGCTCGCCGGATGCGGCGCGTCGGTTGTTCCACGCTGGGCAGCCGATCAAGGGGACCCTGGCCGAGAGCTATCTGCGCGCGCGCGGCATCACCTACCTGGACGACCTGCCCGCGCTGCGCTTCCACCCGCGCTGCTACTACCGCGCGGACGAGAACGCGCCGGTCGAGACGTGGCCCGCGATGCTCGCCGCGGTCACAGACCTCGACGGCACGATCACCGGCGTGCACCGCACCTGGCTCGCGCGCGATGGCAGCGGCAAGGCGCCGATCGCGACGCCGCGGCGCGCAATGGGGCGGCTGCTGGGTAACGGCGTGCGATTCGGAGACGTGCAGGATGTCGTCGCAGTCGGCGAGGGCATTGAGACCGTGCTGGCGCTACGGTGCGTGCTGCCTAGGCTGCCGATGATCGCCGCACTGTCCGCAAGGCATCTTGCTGCGCTGGCCTTGGCGTCAGCGCTCCGCCGCATCTACATCGCCCAGGACAAGGATAAGGCGGGCAAGCACGCTGCGGCGACGCTCGCTGAACGCCCGGAACGGCACAGCGTCGACTTCGTGGTGCTGCGCCCACGCTCACACGACTTCAACGACGATCTGTGCCGCATGGGCCCAGCCGATCTAGCCGCATGGGTGCGCGTCCAGCTTGCACCTGAAGATGTAGCACACCTGCCGGCCACAGGGTCTTCCGCGCGAACTAAATCGAGGGGTTCTCAAATCGCCTAATGTCTGATTCAAGATGATCGCTGGCGAGGGAGGCCGGCAGACAGATGGGAGCAAATTCCGTTGATCTTCGCCGCCCTGCCTGTGACGCGGTCGTTGTAGACGGGCTGTCGCGCCGCACGGCGTTGCGGCGACTTACCGCGCCCGGCAAACGCACTCCGGCCGTGCAGCGCGCCGCTCGAAAGGCAGGGCTCTCGGCGTCGCCAAGCCCGGTCGATCGGAGCTCGGACGCGCGACCGAGATCGAAGCGGTGACGGATGCGTTCACGCCGCTGACTATCGCCGATTATGCTGCGCGGGCGGCGTCGACCGACCTTCACAGCGATGGCGGGTCGCTTGCCTTTCCGCTTCTCGGGCTCTTCGGCGAGACCGGCAGCTTGCTCAGCGAGGTGAAGAAGAAGCAGCGCGATCGCGCCTCCTATCGGGGCTACGCCGGCGCGGTCGTCGAGGAACTGGGTGACGTGCTTTGGTATCTCTCTGCAGTCGCCTCCCGGGCCGGCGTGCCGCTCACCGACGTCTTTGCGAAGGCTACTCCAACGGCGAAGGCTGGCGCGCTGACGCTTGCCGCTTTGCAGCCGGACTTCCTGCCGCGAAGCGGAGAACCGACGGCGGCATTCGAACGGACGCTGCTAAAGCTCGCGAGCGAGGTTGGAACGCTGATCAGCGAGCATGATGGTGTGTGCCAGAGCCGCCCGGTATCGGCCGAGCGGCTCGCGAGCATCGCTCACACGCTGATCAAGGCGGCCGAGGAGGCGGGCGTCACCCTCGAGGCGGCTGCGATCAAAAACCTCGCGAAGATTGAGGATCGATGGCCCCGTGATCGGCGCTATCCGGAGCCGCTCGACGCGAGCGCCGAGCCGGAAGAGCGCCTGCCCCGGCAGCTGACGATCGAGGTATTCGAGCGGCAGGTGCGGGGCCGAACCTACGTGTTCCAAAGCTGCAATGGCATCAACATCGGCGACCGACTGACCGATAACGCCATGACCGCAGATGACTACCGCTTTCACGACGTCTTCCACTATGCCTATGTGGCGGTGCTGAGTTGGTCGCCCGTCATCCGCACGCTCTTCCGGCTGAAGCGGAAGTCCGAGCCGGAAGTCGACGAGGCGCAGGATGGTGCGCGCGCGATCCTGATCGAAGAGGGCATCACCACCTGGATTTTCGGCAAGGCGCTCGACCTTAACCTATTTGCCGACCTGAAGCCGGGTGATCTGCCGTTCGACCTGCTCAAGCAGGTCCGCCAATTCGTCGCCGGCTACGAGGCCGAACAATGCCCGCTGTGGCTCTGGGAGGAAGCGATCCTCCAAGGCTATGCGGCGTTCCGCTTCCTGCGCGAGCACCGACGCGGGCGGTTGCTGATCGACATCAACAAGCACCAACTCTTGATCGAACCGCTGCCATGAACACGCCCCAAGCCTTCGCCGACGCGCTCGCCGCGATGTCGCTCAAGTCTGTCTTCAACCCCTACAGCGACTGCTGCCCGCTGCACGACCGCGAGGACGCGGCACGCGTGCGCAAACGCAACTTGGTCCTCTGTCTCGAAGCCGCGCTCGAAGTACAGGTCGATACGATCTGGATCGCGCGTGACCTCGGCTATCGCGGCGGCAGGCGAACCGGCGTGCCGCTGACCGACGAGGTTCACCTTGCTTCGGCGGGCTCGCTGCTGGGTGGCATCGCGCTGGACCGAGCCACCCGTGGTCCGGTTGTCGCCGAGCGCACCGCAGCGGTCGTTTGGCGCGTACTGGCGCGTATAGGCGCGCCCGTCGTGCTCTGGAACGTATTTCCGCTTCACCCCCATGAGGCTGACGATCCGCTGTCGAACCGCTGCCACAGCCGCACCGAACGGGACGCCACTTGGCCGTTCCTCGTGGCGCTGATCGATATGATCGCGCCTCGCCGAATTGTGGCGATCGGCCGCGAGGCTGGCCTAGCGCTGGCAGACATCGAGGTGCCTGTGATAACGGTGCGCCACCCAAGCTATGGTGGCCAGACGGAGTTCATCTCCAGCGTCAACGCCATCTACGGCCTGGACCATAAAGATGGGCCGCACCTGCCGCTCCTGGCCGCTCAGGGCTCGCGAGGCGCCGTCGCCTGATCGAATTGCGCGAGCAGCGCGTCGATCTCGCCGCGACGCGCCCGCCCGGGTTGATCAATCTTGGCGTGCGTCGACAGGACCGTGAGCGACCCGACTTTCAGACCTGTCTCACGGCCGACGAAGTGCATCAAGCGGCCGAGCCCGATCAGGTTGCCGAGTAGCTTCTCGATGTAGAAGTGGTTGCGGTACTGGGCTGTGAGCACCAGTGTCCGAGTCGGGTCAGGAATGATCTTGAAACTGAGGAAGCTCAAGCACTGACCGCCGTAGGGCGAATTGTCGACGTCGCGGACAGGATCGAACAGCGACAACTCGAACTTGTTGAGCGCCCGGACCTCCTCGTTGCGCATCCGCTCGATGATGTCCCAGAGCTGGTTCGGCGGCTGGCCGACCGCCACCGGGTAGGCAATCATTCGCTCAAAATAGTAACCTGACCAACGTTCGCCGCGACGCACCTTCGGCAAAACCTGCTTCTCGAACACCTCGAAAAACGCGGGCGCCTTGTGCCGGCGATAGAGCGAAGCGGGAAAGATGGTGTTGGCGACGGTGTCAACAGGCTTGGCACGTTCGGTGAGGAAGGCATCGACCATGGCGATGCCGGGATGCGCGACCGTCGCATCGGCAACGGGGTCGGCAACGTCGATCACTACATTATACGCGTTGCGCCCACGAGCGGCGTCGACGCGCCGCACCGCCTCGCGCCACGCCGTGGCGCAATCAGGCTGCGACGGGATGGGCAGATACATCGACATTCTCCGTAAGCACCGCCGCGGCGAACAGGCGCGGGGCGAGGAAGCTTTCAGTCAGCCAGGCATATCCGGCGGCCTGCCATCCCGGTCCCCAGCTGTTGCGGACCAGGACAACGCGCTCGCTGCCGACTGTGCCATGCCCCACGGCGATCACCGCGTGGCGCCGGGCAGGCTCAGGCGTCTCGCCGGTCGCCGGACGGATCACGGCGCCGGCGGCGGCCGCATAGAAGCTGCGCGACAACATCATAAGCAAGATCATGGGGCGATCGGCGTCGAGCTCGGCGACAATCGCATCGATTGAGGCGGCCTGCGCTGCGCCGGCGCGTCGAAATCGCGAGCCAACGTCGGTGGGCGGCAACCAAGCCGCAGGATCGGTCGGGGTCGCCGCCAAGTAAGGCCAACCGGCTTCCTCGGGTTGACCGTCATGCTGTAGCGCCACGAGCATGGCCGACAACACCGCGCCGCTGTCGGGCGGCCGCCCAGCGCGGCGTTGCGCGTGATAGAAGGCGAACTCACAGGACAATGGCGACCAGCCCGGGCGCAGCGCCGCGTGCGCATCGCTTGCGGCGAAGGCTAAGCAGGTAGGCCGCGGACCCTGGTTGCGGATCTCGCCGAGCGTGGCCCGCAGATCTTTCAGAACGGCGACACCGGTCATGCGGCTTCGAGCAGCCTCCGCCGTTCGGCGCGTGACAGGCCTTCCTCCTCAGGACCCGTCAGGTCGAAATCAAGCTGCCATCGCGACAGCGGATCGGTCTCCCACGGCCGCCGCTCGTCGAGCTGCAATGAGCCCCGACGGTCCTCGCCGGGCGCCGCCGTCACCCGGCGGACGACTGGACCTCCGATGCCATCGCCGTCGATTGCTTCGAGTGCGTCCCGGACGACCGCGAACCCACTAGACTTCAACTGGTCGATGTCCCAGAGATAGCCGCCGCCGCTATGCTCCCTGAGCCGAAGCACGAACAGGTCGTTGCGGCTGCCGTCGATCCGTGTGCCCGCGTCGCGCTCGGTCAACAGCCAGACGTCGCCGCGATAATCTTGAGGCCGGTAATCCTCGAGCAGCGCGACCTTAAGGTCGCGTGGCGGAGTCTGCTGCAGCTCACGCGCGAGTGCAGCGTTGATCAGCCGATGCCGCACCAACGTCCAGCAGGTCGCCTCGTAGCTCGCGCCCAAGCGCAGCGCGAGTTGGTATACACAGTTCGGCCGGCGGAAGTCGTCCACCGTCCAGCCTTGGCGGGCGGAGTGCAACTGGATGAGCCAGCGCGGCATCATGAACTCGACCGCGAAGGCGTCCGCCTCCACTTCCTGGAAGTCCTCAGCCGGTGCGCTGGCCATTGGCATGCGCCGAAGGATGCTCTCGTCGTCGAGGCTCGGCTCGTGCCGCATCGTGAAGTGGCCGAGCTCGTGCGCGGCGGTGAAGCGCTGGATCGCCATCGGCCTTTGCGTCGTCACCAGCACACCCGGAACCGGGTTGATCAGGAACGCACCCAGCAATCCTTGGAGCGGTCGCAAGAGGAGCGGTAGGTCGATCGCCTGAATGGCGCCGAACACATCGACATTGCCGCCACCGGCTTCTAACGCGGGACGGAGACCGAGGCGCTGATGCAAACGCGACGCGGCCTGCGTTCCCGCCCGCACCGCGCCAGCATAGGTGGCCGCCGCCATCCGCTTCAGCCCTGTCCGGTACGCGCCCGAGCGCGGAGGTAATCGGCGAAACGGCCGAGCTCGTCACGATCCTGCTGCGACAATGCCGCCGCCCGGCGCGCAAGATGCGCGACATCGACCGGCAAGCTCGCTGCGGCCTCGTCTTCACCGGTGAAATATCCCACCGGCTGTCGATAGAGCTTGGCGAGACGGCCGAGCTCGATCGCTTCGACGCGGCGCTGGCCGTTCTCGATGTCGGTGAGCGCCGTACGCGGGATCTTCAAATACGTCGCCACTTCCTCCTGCTTCAGCCCGAGATATTTGCGCGCCTCGCGCAGGCGTTCGCCGAGACGGCGACGCTCAGCATCGTCGGAGTCTTGACGAAGTGCGACCTGGGTCACGGCTTGCCTCCTTTTCGTTTATTCCACTGCGCCTCAATCCGCGGCAGAAGCTGCGCCAGCGCGCTGTCGACCGAACCGTAGCCGCCGCCGCGCACGACGCTGTCCGGCAACTCGAAGCCGACAATCGGCTCGATCTTGCAAAGGATCGAGACGACGACCAACGAATCCACCTGGAACGCGGTCTTGGCGATATCGGTCGCGGTCGCCGGCAGCGCGCTGCCTTTAATCTCGGCCTCCGCCTTGACCGCTTCGAGCAACTCGTTGCGCAAGCCGGCCTCGACAGCCGCCGCGGGAAACGGTGCCGGTACACGGGGGGTGACGGGACGGGCGAGCGCGGCGACTGCCATGTGTGTCTTTCCAGAACTCAGCACAAACATAATGTCGGATTTGCCGACATGCAAGCGGATCCGCGCAAGACGGCTTCGGATGACGCTTGTGGTGCGCAGACGCGGTCGGCAACCAGCCAGTGCTCCTCGCTGCCGCTGCGCCCATGGCCTTCGTTTCAGCGATCGGGCCGGAGCCGCTCCCTCCCCGCAACGCCGTCGCGCGGCTTTCTTCCCCGCGGCCCTGACGGGCCGCTTCCTCGCGAGGCAAGAAAGCCGCGCGCCGCCGTCCTCCGCTCCGCTGCGGCCCTCCGGCTTCGCCTGCGGGTGCCGGTCCGTCCCGCCCCCGGCCGGGTGATCGCCACGAAGGCCGCGATGGGCGCGGCCC
This sequence comes from Acetobacteraceae bacterium, assembly GCA_019750465.1. GTDB lineage: Bacteria > Pseudomonadota > Alphaproteobacteria > Acetobacterales > Acetobacteraceae > JAIEOP01. The sequence continues at coordinate 9,709 of JAIEOP010000196.1, forward strand.
GTGACAGCGAGGACCCGGCCATGACCGACCGCTTCGACGACGCCGAACCCACCCACGCCGCTTCCGCCACCGCGCACCTGCTCGATGAGCTCCAGCTCCACGGCTACCGCCCCTTCGCCGACGAGCCCGACCCGCGGCCGCTGCCCGATCCCGACCGCCTCTCCGGCGCGGTTGCCGATATCTTCGACGCACTCGTCGCCAGCCTCGGCGAGACCCGCCTCGAGCCCGACCTGCCCGACCTGCTCTGGTCGCTGGTCAACCTCTTCCATCGCGGCATCGACCGCATCGGCCGCGAGCTCGACACCAACGAGGCCGCGCAGCAGAGCTCCCAGCGCGAGCAGGACGGCTCCGAGGTCCGCTCCGTCGAGCTGGAGCGCCTCCTCGCCCAGGGCCTCACGCTCATCGAGCGCCGCAACGCCTTCGAGTTCCTCCGCGATGCCGCCGCCGAGCACTTCGAGCATCACACCGGCTCCGCCTGGCGCCCGCGCGCGGGCTCGATGGTCAGCCGCCGCACGATGACCGCGGCGATGATCGACAGCCGTGACTTCCTCGCTGCCAGGCGCCGCGCCGACACCGAGCCGCTGCTGCCTCCGGGCGTGCGCATCGCCTTCGCCGGCGGTGTCGAGTGCAACGACCACCAGCGCATCTGGGCCGCGCTCGACCGTGTGCATGCGAAGCACCCCGAGATGGTGCTGCTGCATGGCGGCACGCCGAAGGGCGCCGAGCGCATCGCCGCCTGCTGGGCCGACCAGCGCAAGGTGCCGCAGATCGTCTTCAAGCCCGACTGGCACCGGCACGCCAAGGCCGCGCCGTTCAAGCGCAACGACGCGCTGCTCGAGACGCTGCCGATCGGCGTCATCGTCTTCCCCGGCTCGGGCGTCACCGACAACCTGGCCGACAAGGCGAAGCGCCTCGGCATCCCGCTCTTCGACTTCCGCGGGGGCGGCGGGTAGCGCCGCCCGCACGATGATGCGCTCGCGCAAAGGCGAACCGCTGCGCGCCCGCGATCCGCTACAATCGGAGCGCATCATCGCACCTCGACCGGGGAGGGTCGCATGACGCTCGGTGTCATCCTCAGCTTGTTCGGCCTCGGCACGATGCTCGTGCTGCTGTTCACGCTCGCCATCTACGCCGTTCCGTTCTTCGTCGGGCTGACGGTCGGCATGTGGGCATTCGAGACGGGCGCGGGCGTGATCGGCGCGGCACTGGTCGGCATCGTCGCAGGCGTGGTCGCGCTGTTCGCTGCGCAACTGGTCTTCGCCTCCGTGCGCTCGCTTACCGTGCGGGCCGTGATCGCGCTGCTGTTCGCGGCACCGGCGGCCGTGGCCGGTTATCACGCGGTACTCGGGATCTCGGCGCTGATCGTGCCGTCGGAAGTCTGGCGACACGTGTTCGCGGCGATCGGCGGCCTCGTGGTCGGTGTCTCAGCGGCAGTGCAACTGGCTGCGTTCGCGGGCGCCGGCGCCCAGCCGAGGCAGGTCACCGCTGGCCGTCCTGACGCGGAGTTCGCCGAAGGGGTGGGACCAGATCAGCCTCGCCTGCCATCCCCCTCCACGGCACGCCTGCCTGCGCCGTCATCGGGATCGCGCGGCTGAACCGAGGGAGGGCGGCCCTCGGCGGGAACATCCACGTCACGCCTCACCGCGCCGGGATGATGGGGCCCCTGTCCAGCATCTCGCCTCCCCCGTTCCGGCCGGATCCTCCCTTGTGCACGCCATGGGCGCCGTGACTGCGATGACTGGTCCATCGCGCTTGTGCCGGGCGCGGCGACCGTCGCCTGCTGTCTCCGTGGTCCGTCCGGTGTCGCGCTGCCACGCTGCCTCGGATGGCCTGATCTGGCCGAGGGACGGCTGACGCCTCGGGCGCCTCGGCCGCAACGGCGCCGGTGCGACTTTCTTCCCCTGCGCGTGCCGCGCATTCCTCGCGAGGCAAGAAAGTCTCCCAGCCCCGTCCTCCGCTGCGCTGCGGCCCGCAAGCGGGTGCGTCGGCGCCTGCCCCCGGCCGGACGATCGCCATCGAGGCCGCGATGGGCGCGGCCCGATCGACAGACAGGAGACAGTGATGGCGACCATCGGCACCTTCACCCGCACCGGCGACGGCTTCACCGGCACGGTCTCGACGCTCACCCTCGACGCCAA
>JAIEOP010000031.1 GCA_019750465.1 Acetobacteraceae bacterium
GGCTGCGGCTGCGCAACGCCGCGCCGGTCCCGGTGGTGGAGCTCTATGCCGACCCGCCGGGCGCCGCGGCACGGGGTCCGGACCGGCTCGGCACCGCGGTGCTCGGCGCCGGCGAGAGCATGGTGCTGGCGCCGCCCCCCGATCTGCCGGCCGCCGACCGCTGCCGCGCAGACCTGACGGCGGTGTTCCGCGACGGGCGGGAGCTGCGGCTTGCCGGCCGCGATCTCTGCGCCGCGGGGGAGGTGGTGCTGCGATGAGGGGACTGCGCCACCTGGCCATCCTGGTCCTGTTCGCGCTGCCGCTGCCGGCGGCGGGCCAGGCGACGTCTCCGGAGCCGCCCCCGCCCACCCCCGGCATCCCCGAGGCGCTGCGTGGCGCCTGGATCGCAGGCGACTCCTGCGCGCGGCCGGATGCGCTGCTGTTCCTCACGGCACGCGCCGCGGCCCGCATCCCGGCCGAGGGCGAGCCGGCGCTGCTGCGTTTCGGCGCGCTCGGCCTGGTGCCCGGCGGCTGGACGCTCGGCGTCCTGCCGGGGCCGGACGCGCGTCGGCTGTTGCTGCGCAGCCCGGGGCCCGACCAGCTGGAAACAGCCGACCCGGCGGCGAAGACGCGCGACGACCGGCTGCCGGGCGAGGGGGCGACGCTGCAGCGCTGGCGGCGCTGCCCGCAGGTCCCCGCCGCGATGGCGGCGCGGCATGCCGAGGGCGTGGCGGCCCTGGCTGCGCTGGAGCACGTGGAGGCCGCCTGCGGTGCGGGCGCCGGCATCCGCGACTGCCTGGCGGCCGCCTTCGTGCAGGCCGATGTCACCGGCGACGGCACGCTCAGCCCCGCCGAGCTGGCGCGGATGGCGCGGGGCCAGGCCTGGGTTGCCGCGATCGGGGTGGGGCGGATGCCTGAACAGGCACAGGCCGAGGCATCGGCATTGGAGGCGGCGCGGCGGCTGCTGGCCGGGCTTGACTACGATGGCGATGGCAGGCTCTCGCTGACGGAGCTGGTGCAGGATCGCGCCGCCTTCGGCGCGGCGACCGGCACGGCGATGGGGCGGCCGGGCGGCGCGGCGCCGGACATGGCCGGGCTGCATGGGCTGATGCCGGCGATTGGCGGGACGCGCTGAACGGTTCGGGCTACCGCCCCCAGGGCGTCGCGGCGTAGCATCCGGGCTTGCGGCGCAGCCCGCCGCGCCCGAGGGAACCTGCCATGGCCATCATCCTGCATGGACCCGCCTACAGCACCTATACGCGCACCGCGCGCCTCGTCCTCGAGGAGAAGGGCGCCGCCTACGCGCTGGCGGAGGTCGACCTGCTGAAGGGCGAGACCCAGGCGCCGGCGCACCTGGCACGGCATCCCTTCGGCAAGGTGCCGGTGCTCGAGCATGACGGCTTCACGCTGTTCGAGACCTTCGCCATCGCCCGTTACCTCGACGAGGTGCTGCCCGGCCCGCGGCTGCAGCCCGGGGACACGCGCCGCCGGGCGCGGATGACGCAGATCTGCGGCGTGCTGGACAGCTACGGGTATGGCGCGATGGTGGGCAAGGTGTTCTGGCAGGCGGCGATCGTGCCGATGCAGGGCGGCACCCCGGATGCGGCGGTACTGGCGGACGGCCTGGCGGTGGCGGGCAAGGTGCTCGATGTGCTGGAGGGCCTGGCGGAAGGCGACGGCTTCCTCTGCGGGCCCGAGATCAGCCTTGCCGACCTCTTCCTGGTGCCGATCCTGGAGTATTTCGCCATGACGGAGCCGGGACGCGCGGCGCTGGGATCGCACCGGGCGATCGGCGGCTGGGCGGGGCGGATCGGCTCGCGCGCGAGCGTGGTGGCGACGCGGCCGAAGCTGGGGTAGCGGCGGGGCGGTCAACGCCCCGTGTAGTACAGCGTCACCGTGTGCGTCGCCTCGGCGAACATGAGCCACCGTTCGGCGAGCAGGCCGAGCAGCGCGCAGCTCGTCGCCAGGCTGAGCAGCAGCACCGGCCAGAGCGTGCCGCCGGCGAGCAGCGCGAGCACCGCCAGCGCCAGCGGCACCGCGAAGCCGCCCAGCAGCGCGACGCGGCGCAGGCGCTGCGCATGCTTGCGGGCGATGCGGAAGCCCATCTCGCGCAGCAGGTAGTTGGTCTCGGTATGCGGCGGCTCCAGCGGGCGGGTGCGGCCGATGGCGCCGAGGCCGGTGGCGCTCTCGATGGTGGGCGCGTCGGCCGGGGCGGGACCGTCGATGTCGCGCCAGTAGCTCTGCTTCACCCAGAAGGCCCCGGCGGCGCCGAGCGCCGCGAGCAGGGCCGGCGCCCAGGCCTGCCCCCAATAGGCCGCGGTCATGGCAAGGATGGTGGCGCCGCTGAACGAGGACAGCATGAGGTAGCCCGGCACCACCAGCGGGTGCCGCCACTGCCGGATCGGCTTCAGCGAGGCGTAGATCATGCCCGTGCAATAGACCGTGGCCACCGCACCGGCGGCGGCCAGCAGGCCGAACAGGTGGGTGAGCGCCCCCCATCCCAGGATCAGCCCGAGGCCGAGGAGCAGGATGGGGAGGAAGGTCGCCACCGCCGCCACGCCCTCGCGCGACAGCCAGGATGAGCGCCATTGGCTGAGCGCCCGCCAGGCCCGCTCCGGATGGCCGAGATGCGCCATCGAGGAGAGCAGGCCGATGGTGATCAGGAAGACGGCGAGGCCGAGCGCGATCAGCCCGAACGCCACCCCCTGCGGCACCAGGCCGAGCGGGCGCAGCAGGCCGAGCCAGAACAGCATGCCGTAGCCGGCGCCGGAGGCGGTGGTGAAGAGGACGATGGAGGGGGCGGGGTTCATGATGCCGGGCCGTTGCTGGCAGGAAGAAAGCAAGCAAGCGCGGGGGAAGGTATTCCCCCGCACCCCCATCTATTTTTATTTTTCAACAAACAAAAGAAGGAGGGGGTCTGGGGGAGTTCACCTCCCCCAGCGCTTGCTTGTCCCGCCCTCACCGGCTCAGCACCTTGTCCATCCACCGCAGCAGCGGGTTCTTCACGTCCAGCGGCGTCGGCGCGTCCTCCTGCGGCCCAGGATCGACCGACGTCGTCCGGCGCGGCGGCAGGTAGCGGTTGACCGGCCCGTAGCCCAGCTCCGGCATCAGCCCGGTGCCGCCGCGCTCGGCGACCAGCCGCGACACCGCGCTGTCCGGGTCGCCGAGGTCGCCGAAATGCCGCGCCCGGGTCGGGCAGGTGAGCACGCAGGCGGGCTGGCGCTGCGCCTCGGGGATGGTCTCGTTGTAGATGCGATCGACGCAGAGGGTGCATTTCTTCATCACCCCCTCGTCCTCGTCCATCTCCCGCGCGCCATAGGGGCAGGCCCAGGCGCAGAGGCCGCAGCCGATGCAGGTGTCGTGGTTCACCAGCACGATGCCGTCCTCGGCGCGCTTGTAGGAGGCGCCGGTGGGGCAGACCGTCACGCAGTCCGGCGTCTCGCAGTGCAGGCAGGAGCGGGGGAAGTGCACGGTGCGGCCCTCGCCGCCCTCGCCGGCCTCGTAGCTGTGCACGCGGTTGAACCATACCCCTTCGGCGCCGGCCGAGAAGGGCTTGAAGTCGGGCAGCGGCCCGGAATGGCCGGAGGCGTTCCACTCCTTGCAGTTGGTCGCGCAGGCGTGGCAGCCGACGCAGGTGTCGAGGTCGATGACGAGGCCGAGCTTCTTCTGGCCGGGGCGGATTTCGGGCAGGCAGGTCACGCCGGTCAGGCCCCCGTGGTCACGCGCGCGCGCACGGCGGACGCGTTGTAGCGCAGGATGTCGGGCGCCGCGGGCGCACCGGGTGGGGCACGCAGCGCGGCGGGGTGCGGATCGGTCATTCCCTCCTCGCCCGGCGCGCACTTGGTGACGCGCACGCGCAGATCGTACCAGGCGGCCTGGCCCGTCACCGGATCGGCGTTGGCGAGGCGGAAGCCCTGCTGGGCCGGCAGCCACTCGCTGATCACGTGGTTCAGCAGGAAGCCGCGCACCGCCTCCGGGCTGTCCGGCGTCAGCGCCCAGGCGCCGGCCCGCTTGCCGATGGCGTTCCAGGTCCAGACCGTGTCCGGGTTCACCCCCTCCATCAGGGCGACCTGGCATTTCAGCCGCCCGCTGCGGCTCTCCACCCAGACCCAGTCATCGTGCCGCAGCCCCATCGCCTCGCCGCGGGAGCGGGCCATGCTCAGCTTGTTCGAGCCCAGGATCTGCCGCAGCCAGGCATTCATCGAGCCCCAGGAGTGGTACATCGGCATCGGCCGCTGCGTCACCGCCGAGAGCGGGAATTGCGCCAGGTCCTGGCCGGCATGCTCCAGCGGCGCGTACCAGATCGGCAGCGGGTCGCAATAGGTGGCGACGCGCGCGCGCAGGTGCTCCGGCGGCTGCTTCGCGCCATGGCCCTGCGCGGCGAGGCGGAATTTCTGCAGCGGCTCCGACCAGATCTGCAGCACGATCTGGTTGGCGACGCCCATCAGCCCCATCGCCTTCGCGCGGTCCAGGTAGGGCTGGTTGGCGTGCTTGAAATAGGACTGCTCCGCCGGGATGTGGTCGCGCCAGAAGCAGCCATTGTCGATGTAGCGCTGCAGCTGGTCCGGGTTCGGCTCGCCAACGCCGGATTTCGTGCCGTCCGCGCCGCGGAAGCCGGCCAGCGGCCCGACACCCGGCATGCGCTGGTGGTTCACGATGTAGTCCGGATAATCCTTCCAGCGCGGCGAGCCGTCCTCCCGCACGAAGGCCGGCAGGCCGAGGCGGGCGCCGAGTTCGATCAGCACCTCCTGGAAGGGCCGCACGTCACGGTCCGGCTTGAGCACGGGCTGGCGGATCGCGTCGCCCGCACCATGCGGGCTGCCGATCGGGCGATCCAGGATGGAGATGCAGTCCCAGCGTTCGAGGTAGGTGGTGTCGGGCAGGACCAGGTCGGCATAGGGCACGGTCTCGGAGAAGAAGGCGTCCGAGTAGATGACGTGCGGGATGACATGCTCGCCGTCCGCGCGCTTCGCCGTCAGGATGCGGATCACCTCGCCCGGGTTCATCGCGCTGTTCCAGGCCATGTTGGCCATGAACATGAACAGCGTGTCGATCGGGTAGGGATCGCCCCGCTCGGCATTGCCGATGACGGTGTGCATCATCCCGTGCAGGCCGAGCGGGGCTTCCCACGAGAACGCGTGGTCGATGCGGATCGGCGTGCCGTCATCCTCGACCAGCAGGTCGTCGGGGCCGTGCGGGAAGCTCAGGATGTTGCCGGCGAGCGGCGTGTTCGGCCTGGCGCCGCGGCCGGCCGGGCCGGGGCCGGGCGGGATGGGCCGCGGGAAGGGCGCCTTGTAGCGCCAGCTGCCAGGGGTATCGACGCCGCCGAGCACCATCTGCAGCAGGTGCAGGGCGCGGCAGGTGTGGAAGCCGTTGGAATGCGCGCTGATGCCCCGCATCGCATGGAAGGCCACGGGTCGGCCGACCATCGTCTCGTGCCGCCGGCCCCACACATCGGTCCAGGGCTGGTCCAGCGTGATGGCGTGGTTGAAGGCGATGTCGGCGATCTCGGCGGCGATGCGGCGGATGCGCGCGGCCGGGATGCCGCAGCGCTCCGCGACGTTCGCCGGTGCGTACTCCTCCGCCAGGTAGCGCTCGGCCATGAGCTGGAAGACCGGCACCGCGGTGCGGCCATCCGGCAGGGTGCGCTCGCCCACCAGCACGGCGGAGAGGTCGGCGTCCGAGGCATCCACCGCGCGCCGCGCGCGGTCCCAGGCGAGCGGCTTGCCGTTCTCGCCGCGGGCGAACAGCCCGTCATCGGCCCCGCCCGGGTTGCGCACCACCAGCCAGGACGCGTTGGTGTAGCGGGCGAGGAAGTCGAGATCGACCCGGTCGGTGCGCAGCAGCTCGTGCAGCAGCGCCATCACGAACAACCCGTCCGTGCCGGGGCGGATGCCCACCCACTCGTCCGCCACGGCGGAATAGCCGGTGCGCACCGGGTTCACCGAGACGAATTTCGCCCCGCGCTCCTTCAGCTTCGCGATGCCGAGCTTGATCGGGTTGCTGTCATGGTCCTCGGCGACACCGAACATCAGGAAGTATTTCGCGTGCTCCCAGTCCGGCTCGCCGAATTCCCAGAAGCTGCCGCCGATGCTGTAGAGCCCGCCGGCCGCCATGTTCACCGAGCAGAACCCGCCATGGGCGGCGAAGTTGGGCGTGCCGAATTGCGCGGCCCAGAAGCCGGTCAGCGACTGGCTCTGGTCGCGGCCGGTGAAGAAGGCGAGCTTGCGCGGATCGGTGTCCCGCACCGCCTTCAGCCAGCCCGTGGCGATCTCCATCGCCTCCGCCCAGGAGATCTCCTGGAACTCGCCCGAGCCGCGCTCGCCCACCCGCTTCAGCGGCGCGGTCAGCCTGGCCGGGGAGTACTGCGTCATGATCCCGGCCGAGCCCTTGCCGCAGAGCACGCCGCGGTTCACCGGGTGGTCCGGGTTGCCCTCGATGTAGCGGACGCGGCCGTCCTTCAGGTGGACGCGGATGCCGCAGCGGCAGGCGCACATGTAGCAGGTGGTGGTCTTCACCGTGTCGCCGACCGGCACGTTGTAGGCCACCCGCGGGTCGGCGGGCGGCGGCATGGTCATGCGTTGCGGCGTGGGCGCTTCCGGCATGGAGCGGCTCCGGCTGGGGCTGGCCCGTCCCCGGGCTGTGCTGCCACTTAGCCATGCCGGGGCGGGCTGGGCAATGCGGGGTGACCCCTGGCATGCTGCGCGCAGCCGCTGGAGGATCCGTCCGATGCCGAAATCCCTGAAGTCGCTGGCGCACTCCGGCGAACTCGCCGTCGGGACCTCGATCTTCGAGTTCGCCACGCCGGGCATCGGGCACATCCTGGCCGCGGCGGGCTGCGACTATGCCTTCCTCGACATGGAGCACAGCGGCTTCTCCCTGGAGACGGTGAAGGCGGCGCTGCGCTTCCTCGAGGCCGGCGGCATCCCCGCCCTGGTGCGCGTGCCCTCGCGCGACCGCCACGATATCAGCGGACTCGCGGATGCGGGGGCGGAGGGCATCATGGTGCCGCTGGTCGGCACGGCGGAGGTTGCCCGGGCCGCGGTGGAGGCGCTGAAATACCCGCCCGAGGGGCGCCGCGGCGTGGCCCTCGGCATCGCGCATGACAGCTACCGCAACCCGGCCACGCCCGCCGCGGGCCTCGCTGCCGCCAATGCCCGCACCACCCTGGTCATTCTCATCGAGACCGCGGACGGGGTCGAGAACGTCGAGGCCATCGCCGCCGTGCCCGGCGTGGACATGCTGTGGATCGGGCATTTCGACCTGTCCACCTCGCTCGGCATCCCGGGCGAGTTCGACCATCCGCGCTTCCGCGCCGCGACCGGGCGGGTGGTGGCGGCGGCGCGGGCGAACGGCCTCGGGCTCGGCCGCCTGGTGTCCTCGGCGGCGGAGGCGGGGGAGGTCTGGCGCGACGGATTCCGCATGATCTGCTGGTCCGGCGATGTCTGGCTGCTGCAAGGGGCGATTGCGGCCGGCATGCGGGAACTGCGGCGCATCGGCGGGGCCTGACCGCGCGGCGACACGCGCGCAACAGTCCGCGAAACCGTTTCCGCGCCCCCGCGACATCGGCACGCAACACGGCGTGCCGATCCTCCCCGGCACGGCGTCCGCGATCGCGCGGGCCCGTCCGGAAGGAGGAAACCCCCCATGCGCATCGCCCCCCGCGCCGCCCTGTTCGGCGCCCTCGCCCTGCTCGCCGCCTGTGCCGGCCGCGCGCCGCAGACCGCCGCCGTCGTGCAGGACCGCGACCGGTACACGGATTGCGCCGCGGTGATGGCGGAGATCCGCGCCAACAACGACCAGATCGCCCAGCTCGGCCGCGAGGATGGCGGCAAGGTCGCGCAGAACGTCGCCGCCGGCGTCGCCGGCGTGTTCATCCCCGTGCTGTGGTTCGCGATGGATTTCCAGGACGCCTCGGGCAAGGAGGGCCGGGCGCTGTCGCAGCGCAACGGGTACCTGGCGCAGCTCGCGGCGAACCGCTGCGGCCACACGACGGCAGACGCCGCGCCAACCGGCGCCTCGATGCAGGTGGCCACCGCGCGGCGCTGACGGCGCCGCTTCCGGCCTTCGGGCCAGTCCGCCTCGCACGCGCCCGGCACCACGCCGGGCGCGTGTTGCGTTTGCGGCCCCTGTCACGGCGCCGGCAACGCACGTAACCGGGCACGACACGCAGGGGCGCGCCGCGCAACGCGTTTCGCAGGGCCGCGACATCGCGCGGCAATGCGGCGGCGGCATCCTCCCCCCATCCCGGCGAACCCGCCGAACAGCCCTGCGGAGGACACCATGGCCCAGATCGAACCCGACATCCTGGCATTCGTCGCCCTGATCGGCGCGGTGCTGATGCTCATCTGAGTGGGCACGCTCTGGCAGGGGCCGGGCCGCCGGGCGCAACGGCCCGGCCCTTGCGCGCGCTACCGCCCGGCCGCCGCGCCAATGCTGCCGATCCGCCCCGCGGTCATCCCGCCATCGATCACCAGCTCCGACCCCGTCACGTGCCGCGACGCGTCGGAGGCCAGCCACAGCACCCCCTCGGCGATGTCCCGCGCCTCGCTCGCCACGCCGATCGGCACGCCCGCCGCGGCCAGCGCGTGCGGGTCGATCGGCGCGTTGCGCCCGCCGCCCATGCCGGCCGGGATCTTCTCCCAGATCGGCGTGGCGATGATCCCCGGGTGGACGCTGTTGCAGCGGATGCCGTCCCGCGCGCCGGCGCATTCCAGCGCCACCGACTTGGCGAACAGCCGTACCGCGCCCTTGGTCGCCGAATACCCCGCCAGGCCCGCCGAGCCACGCAGCCCCGCGACCGAGGAGATCATGACCACGGAGCCGCCCTTGCCGGCGCGGCGGATCGCCGGGATGCCGTACTTCACGTTGAGGAAGACGCCATCGACGTTGATCGCCATCTGCCGCCGCCACTCCGCCAGCGACATGTCGAGCACGGAGGGCACCATGATGCCGATGCCGGCATTGCAGACCAGCACCTGCAGCCCGCCGAAGCGGCGCTCGGCCTCCGCCATCACCTCCGGCCAGCGCGCCTCCTCCGCCACGTCCTGGTGCATGTAGTGCGCCCGTCCGGCGCCGCGCGCGTTGACCGCCGCCGCATGCGCCTCGCCGCGCGCGTCGTCGATGTCCGTCATCAGGATGTCGGCGCCCTCGCGCGCCAGCACCTCGGCGCAGGCCGCGCCGATGCCCGATGCTGCGCCGGTAACGAGCGCGACCTTGCCCTGGACCTGACCTGCCATGTGCGTTTCCTCTCCGTTGGCAGGGGGCAGGCTAGCGCAGGCGGCACCGGGGCGGCCACGCGCCGGCGGCGGAATTCGCACGCGCCGCCGCTCCGGACGGGATGGACCCCGCCGTCAGGCCGCGAAGCGGCGCGCCGTCATCCCGGCGCCCACCAGCAGCGCGACGCCGCCGAGCGCGAGGCCCAGCATCCGGCCGGCGCCGCCGCCCCCGGCGCCCACCGCCCGGATGCCACCGCTGGTGCCGGTGCCCCCGGCGACGGGGTGCATCAGCGCGCCCTCCGTCCGCGGCGCCGGCGCGGCGCGGCGCAGGGCGGCGCGCATCATCGCGCCGCCGGCACGCTCCGTCAGGCCCGGGGCAAGCGCATAGGCCAGCTTCGCCGCGCCCGAGGGCCAGCCCACCGCCACCTCGCCGCGCGGCCGCAGCGCCAGGCGGACGACCGCTTCCGCCACCGTCTCCGCCGCCAGGATCGGCCCGGCGCCGGGCGCGACCGCCCGCCCCGTGTAGTTCGCGGCATGCGTGGTGACGCCCGGCGTATCGACGATGGCCGGGAACACGGCGCAGACATGCACGCCACAACGGCTGCCAAGCTCCGCCCGCAGCGAGGCGGACAGCCCGCGGATGCCGAACTTGCTCGCGGCATAGGCCGCGGCGAAGGGCGTCGGCGCCCAGGCCCCCATCGAGGCCATGTTCACCACCAGCCCGCGACGCTGCCGCAGCATCGCCGGCAGCGCGGCGGCGCAGCCGTGCAGCGCGCCCATCAGGTTGGTCTCGATGGTGCGCCGGTGCAGCGCGAGCGGAACCTCGGCGAAGGGTCCGATCACGCCGGCGCCCGCATTGTTCACCCAGATGTCGATCCGGCCGAACTCCTCCAGCGCCGTGGCGGCGAGCGCCTCCACCGCGGCCGCGTCGGTGACGTCGGTCGGCACGGCGACGGCGGCGGTGCCGGAGCGGTCGCGGCAGTCCCGTGCCGCCTCCTCCAGCGGCAGCGCCCGCCGGGCGGCCAGCACGAGCCGCGCGCCCTGCCCGGCAAAGGCCAGCGCCGTGGCGCGGCCGATGCCGGAGGATGCGCCCGTGACGACGATGACGGCGCCGCCCAGCGGTATGGACATCGGCCTGGCTCCCGAGGGTGTCCCGGGGAGACGCCGGCGCGCCGCGGGGGTTGCAAAGCCACGCCACCCCGCTGGCCGGACAGGCCCGCCACGCCGATCACCCTGTCCTGCGGTGATCCCCGAATCGTGCCCGCGTGTTCCGGGCAGGGCGCCGCCTATCCGGCCGCCTGCGCCACCCGCGCCACCGTCTCGGCCAGGTGCCGCGCCACCATGGCGGCCTCGCCCGAGCCCTCCGGCACCGCGACCAGGTAGAAGGGCATCGGCCGCACCGCCCACAGCGCCGGGCCGAAGGCGCGGCCGAACAGGTCCAGCAGCCGCAGGTCCATGCGCGCGAAGAAGCCGAAGAACTCCTCCGCGCTGTAGCCGTCGGCAGAGGCGGCGATCTCCCGCCCGCTCTCGAACACCACCACGGGCCGCCAGCGCGCCAGCGCCGCCTGGCCGCCCTGCAACGCCCGCAGCTCGCCCCCCTCCAGATCGAGCTTGGCGAAGCGCCAGGGCCGCGTCGCGCCGTCCAGCAGGTCGTCCAGCCGCACCGTGCGCACGGCGATGCGCTCGATATCGGGCGTGAAGGGGTAGGGGCGGGGGTGCAGGCCGCTATAGCCTGGGGAGTTGCGCACCCACACGAACTCCGCCGTGCCGCCGCGGTCCGCCAGCGCCGCCTCGATGACCTCCACCTGCGGGAGGCCACGTGCCGCGGCCGCGGGCCGCAGGGCGGCAGCAAGTTCGGGGATCGGCTCGATGGCCAGGACCCTTCCCGCCGGCCCGACGCGCTCGGCGATCGGCCAGGTGTGCAGCCCCGCATGCGCGCCGCCGTCCACCGCCAGGTCGCCGGGGCGCAGCAGCGCCGCGTGCAGCCCGGCGATGATGTCCTCGAAGATGTTCTGCCGCGGCTGCAGCGCGAAGAGGCGAGCGTAGTCGGCCGCGGCGGGGCTCACGGCGCGCCGCCGGCGCGGAACCGCGCGATGAAGAACCCGTCCATCCCGCCGCGCTCCGCCCAGAGGTCGGGCCGCGTGCGCAGCGCCCCGGCGGTCGTGATCGCCATGTCCAGCCCGGGCACCTCCTCCGGCCGCACCGGATCGATCATCAGGCCCAGTGTCGCCGCCGTGGCGAGATGCGCCTCGCCCTCCTCCGGTTGCAGGGAGCAGGTGGCGAAGACCAGCCGTCCGCCCGGCGCCAGCAGCCGCGCCGTGGCGGCCAGCAGGCCGGCCTGCGTTGCGGCCAGTCCCGTCAAGTCGCGCGGCCGCTTGCGGTGCGGGATGTCCGGGTGGCGGCGGATCGTGCCGGTGGCCGAGCAGGGCGCGTCCAGCAGCACCGCGTCGAACCGCTCCGCCGGCGTCCAGGTGGTGGCATCCGCCTCCACGACCTGCACCGTCTGGCGCAGGCGCGCCAGGTTCTCGCGCAGGCGGGCGGCGCGCTTGGGGTCGCGCTCCACGGCGGTGACGGCGGCGCCCATGGCCGCGAGCTGCGCCGTCTTGCCGCCCGGCGCGGCGCAGAGATCGGCGACGCGCTCGCCGGGTCGTGGCGCGAGCAGCCGTGCCGGCAACGCGGCGGCGGCGT
>JAIEOP010000131.1 GCA_019750465.1 Acetobacteraceae bacterium
CGCGGCGCAGCGCCTGGGCGTGCCGGCGGACGCGCTGGCGCTGGCGGAGGGGCGCATCAGCCACGCCGCCTCCGGCCGCTCGCTTGGCATCGGCGAGGTGGTGGAAGCCGCGGCGGCCCTGCCGCCGCCGGAACAGCCGCGCATTCGCCCGGTGTCGGAGCGGCGCTACGTGGGACATGCCGTGCCGCGGCTCGACGTGCCGCCCAAGGTCACCGGTGCGGCGGTGTTCGGCCAGGATGTGCGGCTGCCGGGCATGCTGGTGGCCGTGGCGAAGCTCGCACCGGTGCATGGCGGGGCGATGGCCGGGTTCGACCGCGCCTCGATCGCCGGCCTGGACGGCGTGATGGAGGTGGTGCCGCTCGGCACCCGCGGCGTCGCCGTGGTCGCCAGGGATACCTGGACGGCGCTGCGCGGGGCAGAGGCGCTGGCCGTGCGCTGGGCCGCTGCGCCGGCGGATGCCGTGGACAGCGCGTCCCTGTCGCGCGGCATGCGCGAGGCGCTGGTCGCCGGCACGCCGCGCGTCGGCAAGGAGGAGGGCGACGCGGCCGCCGCGATCGCCGCCGCCGCGCGCGTGGTGGAGGCGACCTACGAGGTGCCCGCGCTGGCGCATGCGCCGCTCGAGACCGACAACTGCACGGTCCGCATCGCCGATGGCGGCGCCGAGGCCTGGGCGCCGACGCAGCACCAGGACTGGGTGCGCGCCGCCGTGGCCAGGGGCGCCGGCGTGGCGCCGGAGCGGGTGCGCGTGCACACCACCTTCGCCGGCGGCGGCTTCGGCCGGCGCCTGATGGTGGAGGTGGCGGAGCAGGCCGCGACGGTCGCCAAGGCCGTCGGCCGGCCGGTGAAGCTGATCTGGCCGCGCGAGGAGGAGTTCGCGCAGGGCTACTACCGCCCCGCCCATGCCTGCCGCATGCGCGCCGGGCTGGATGCGCAGGGGCGCATCACCGCGTTGGAGTTCCGCAGCGCCGGGCAATCGGTGATGGGCGACTACCGGCCTGGATTCATGGCGCGCGGCCCGGCCATCATGGACCCCTTCGCGTTGCAGGGCGTGTCCGACACGCGCTACCGCTTCCCGGCCTTCCGTGCCGAATGGGTGCGCACAGAGGGGCCGGCGAAGAGCTGGCTGTGGCGCAGCGTCGGTGGCTCGCAGAACGCCTACTTCATGGAGTGCTTCCTGGACGAGGTCGCCGCCGCGGCGGGGCAGGACCCGCTGGCGCTGCGCCGCGCGCTGCTGGCGCATGATCCGCGGCGGCTGCGCGTGCTGGACACTGCGGCCGAGCGGGCCGGCTGGGGCACGGCCCTGCCCGCGGGCCGGCACCGCGGCGTCGCCTTCTTCGAGATCTACGACAGCCCGGTGGCGCAGGTGGCGGAGGTTTCGGTCACACGCGGCGAGGTGCGGGTGCACCGCGTGGTGGTGGCGATCGACTGCGGCGAGGCGGTGAACCCGGGCCAGGTCGCGGCGCAGATGGAGGGCAGCGTGGTCTGGGGCCTGTCCGCTGCCCTGCACGAGGCGGTCACGCTGAAGGCCGGGCGCACCGAGCAGCGCAATTTCGACACCTACCGCACGCTGCGCCTGGACGAGGCGCCGGTGGTGGAGACGCATGTGCTGACCACGCCCGGCGTGCCGGTGGGCGGCGTCGGCGAGCCCGGCGTGCCGCCGGTGGCGCCGGCGGTGGCGAATGCGATCTTCGCGGCGACCGGCCAGCGGGTGCGGGGCCTGCCGATTGCGCTCGGGGCGTAGCGCGGCAGCGTCGCTGCCGTGGTCAGGGACCGGCTGGTCCGCCGGCGCGCCGCGCTCCACCGGAGCCCGGGCGGGCAGGGCCGATGCCTGGCTACGCGGCACCCGCCGGCCATCGGCCACGACCTCAAGGGACTGGCATCACCCCGTCCTGCCCGGCATCCAGTCCGGCGGCGGCAGCTGCAGATAGACCTCGCGCAGCCCCGCCGCCCAGCGCTCGCGGATCATGCGGAAGTAGTCGTCCTCCTCGGTGATGCGGCGGCGCAGCGTGACGCGCAGCGCATCCCTGCCGATCAGCGCCAGGTCGATCGGCATGCCGACGGTGAGGTTCGAGCGCAGCGTGCTGTCCATGCTGACCAGCACCAGCTTCACGCCATCCGAGAGCGGCGTGTCGAAGGACAGCGCGCGGTCGAGCATGGGCTTGCCGTACTTCACCTCGCCGATCTGCAGGAACGGCGTGTCCTCGGTGGCCTCGATGAAATTGCCGGCGGAATAGACCAGGTACAGCCGCACCGGTCCGCCGGCGATCTGCCCGCCGAGCAGGAAGGAGCAGTCGAATCCGACGCCCTGGTTCGCGAGCGCCTGGCCATCGCGGCTGAACACCTCGCGCACCGCGGCACCCACCAGCTGCGCGGCGTGGAACATGGTGTCCACGTCCAGCAGGGTGCGCGCCGCACCGTCCAGCCAGGCGCCCTCCTGCAGGCGTGCCACCACGGCCTGGGTGATCGCCAAGTTGCCGGCCGAAAGCAGCGCCAGCGCCCGCTCGCCCGGCACCTCCGCCACGTGCATCTTGCCGAAGGTGGAGATGTGGTCGACGCCCGCGTTGGTGCGGGTGTCGGTGAGCAGAACCAGCCCGTCCCGCAGATGCAGCCCGACGCAATAGGTCATGCGGCGCCCTCCCCCCCGGCAGCAGCACGAAGCGCACGAGGTTCCCCGGAGCATCGCACAGCGCGACGATCTTCGTCGTCAGCCCACCGCGTGAGCGGCCGATGGCCTGATTTTGCGTCCCCCCCTTGCGCCGCTCGCCTTCTGGTGAGCGGTGACGATGGTGCCGTCGATCAGCGCGTATTCGAAGTCCGGCTGCCCCGACAATCGCTCGAAGAGGCGTTCGAATACGCCGGACTTCGCCCAGCGCTTGAACCGCACGAAGATGCTGTTCCACTTGCCGAAACCCACCGGCAGGTCGCGCCAGGGCGAGCCCCTCCGCAGGCGCCAGAGCACCGCCTCCAGGAACAGCCGATTGTCCCTGCCCGTCGCCCCGGGATCACCCGCCTTCCCAGGCAACAGCGGCGCAACCTTCGCCCAAACCGCATCGCTCAGCGCCAGCCGCAACCCGTCGGTCATGCCCCGAGGCTCCCCCAGCCGAGAACTTGAATCACAATCCAGCCGCACAGGGAATCCACAATGTCAACAGGGCCTAATCGACGGTGATGTTGTTCTCGCGGATGACGCGGCCGAGCAGTTCCACTTCGCGCCGCGCCACGCGATCCATCTGCGCCACGGACAGCGGCCGCAGGAAGACGCCGCCCTCCTCTGCCCGACGCTTCACCGCGGGTTCCTCGGCGGCGGCTCGCAGCACCACATTGATCTTTTCGATGACGGCGGCCGGCGTGCCGGCGGGGGCGAAGAAGCCGAACCAGGCATCGACGACGAAGCCGGGCATGCCGGCCTCTGCCGTCGTCGGCACGGCGGGCAGGGCGGGGATGCGCGCCTCGCCGGCGATCGCCAGCGCGGTCACGCGTCCGCCCTGCACCAGGCCGATCGCCGAGGAGGGCGTGGTGATGAACAGCTCGATGCGCCCGCCCGCCAGATCCTGCAGCGCCGGCGCGGCGCCGCGGTAGGGCACGTGCTCCATCGGCACGCCGATGGTCCGCGCGAACAATGCGCCGGCGATGTGCTGGATGGTGCCGTTGCCGGACGAGGCATAGTTCACACGACCCGGCCGTGCCTTGCACCAGGTGATGAAGTCGGCGAGCGTCGCCGCCTGCACCGCGGGCGAGACGAAGATGCCGTGCGGCGCCACCGTGCCCATGCCCACCGGCGACAGGTCGCGCACCGGGTCCCAGCCCAGGTTGCGGATCATCGCGGGATTGCCGCCATGGTAGCCGTTGTACTGCAGCAGCAGCGTGTAGCCGTCCGGCGCCGCGCGCACGACATGCCCGATGGCGATGTTGCCGCTGGCGCCGGGCCGGTTGTCGATCACCACCTGCACGCCGAGGGCGCGGGTGAGCGGTTCCTGGAACAGCCGCGCGGCGAAGTCGGACCCGCCGCCGGGCGGGTTCGGGACGATGACGGTGATCGGGCGGTTCGGCCAGGCGCTGCCCTGGGCGCGTGGCGTGGCCGGCACGGCAAGAGCGGCCGCCAAGCCGAGCAGGCCGCGGCGGCGCGGATGCGGCATCATGGACGTGGCCTCGCGGCAGTCTTTCGCAACGCGTATCCCCGCTGGCGCCGCACCGCAAGGCCGCTGGTCAGAGGAAGCCATCCAGATGGATGAGCACCTCCTCCGGCGCCTCCTCGGCGAGGTAGTGGCCGCTCTCGACGGCGCCGCCATCGACCGGGCCAGCGGCATGGTCGCGCCAGATCGCCAGCGCGTCGTACCAGGCCTCGATCCGGCCCTTGCGGCCCCAGAGCGCGAGGAGCGGGCATTGCACCTTGATCCCCGCGGCGCGGCTCTCCCGGTCGTGCACGAGGTCGATGGTTGCGGCGGCGCGGTAGTCCTCGCAGATCGCGGCGACGGTGCCGGGCAGGCGCAGCGCGGCCAGGTAGTCGGCGCGCGCCTCCGGATGGAAGAAGCCCGCGTCCTTCGGTTCGCGGCCCGTCTGGATGTCGAACCAGTCCTCGACATCATGCCCGATCATGCGCTCGGGGCGGGGATGCGGCTGGGCCAGCCAGAACCAATGGTAGTAGCCCATGGCGAAGGCCATGTCGGTGCGCTCGAAATGCGTCAGCGTGGGGACGATGTCCATCACGCAGAGCCGCTCCACCGCCCCCGGGTGGTCGAGCGCCAGGCGGTGCGCGACGCGGGCCCCGCGGTCATGCGCGACGACGCGGAATTTCGGGAAGCCGAAATCCGCCATGAGCGCGACCATGTCCTGCGCCATGGCGCGCTTGGCGTAGGCCGCGTGGCCGGCGCTGACCGGCGGCTTCGAGGAGAAGCCGTAGCCGCGCAGGTCCGGCGCCACCACCGTGAAGCGCTGCGCCAGGGCGGGGGCGACGCGGTGCCACATGGCATGGGTCTGCGGGTTGCCGTGCAGCAGCAGCAACGGCGGGCCGGCGCCGCCGCGGCGCAGGCGAAAGCTCTGGCCGTTCGCCGCGCGGGTTTCCAGCGCGAAACCGTCGAAGAACATCGGGCGTGCACTCCCTCGTCGGCGCCACTGTAGCGGAGCGCCGCCGGTTGACCACCGCGCGGCCCGGGGCCAGCCTTGCCGCCCCACGCAGACCAACCAGGGAGGACGCGATGTCCGAGGATTCCGCGCTGTTCGACAAGGGGCTGCCGATCCGCCGCGAGGTGCTCGGGGCGGAGTATGTCGATGGCTCCATGGCGAAGGCCGACGACTTCATGATGGCCTTCCAGCGCGCCACCACCGCCTGGGCCTGGGGCTGGGCCTGGGGCGACCCCACGCTGGAGCGCAGGACGCGCTCGATGCTGAACCTCGCCATGCTGACGGCGCTCGGCAAGACGCCGGAGATCAAGCTGCACGTGAAGGGCGCGCTGAACAACGGCCTTACCGTGGAGGAGATCAAGGCGGTGCTGCTCCACGCCACCGCCTATTGCGGCATTCCCGCCGGCCTCGATGCCTTCAAGGCGGCGCATGAGGTGCTGGTCGCGGAAGGCGCGCTGCCGGGGAAGAAGTGACCATGGCCGAAGCCATCAAGCGAATCGCCTTTGCCGGCATCGGCAACATGGGCTGGCCGATGGCGGCGAACCTGGTGAAGGGCGGCTTCGACGTCACGGTCTGCGACGCCGCGCCGTGCCGTGCCGAGAGCTTCGCGCGCGAGGTCGGCGGACGTGCCGCCGCCAGCCCTGCGGAGGCGGCGCAGGGCGCGGATGCCGTCGTCACCATCGTCCCCACCAGCGCCCAGGTGGCGCAGGTGGTGGACGCCGCGATGCCGGCGCTGCGGCCGGGGATGCTGTTCATCGACATGACCTCGGGGCAGCCCGGCAAGACCAGGGAGGTCGCCGCGGAGCTCGGCGCGCTGGGCGTGACGATGGTGGACTGCCCGGTCTCCGGCGGCGTGCCGCGGGCGAAGTCGGGGCAGCTCGCCATCATGGCGGGCGGCGAGGCGGCGGCGCTGGATCGTGCCGAGCCGGTGCTGAAGGCGATGGGCACCAGCATCCACCGCTGCGGCGGCATCGGCGCCGGGCAGGCGATGAAGGCGCTGAACAACCTGGTCTCGGCGGGCGGCTTCCTGATCGGGGTGGAGGCGCTGCTGGTGGGCCAGCGCTTCGGGCTCGACGCGAACACCATGGTCGATGTGCTGAACGAGTCCTCGGGGATGAACAACAGCACCAGGCTGAAGTTCAAGCAGCACGTGCTGTCGCGGCGCTTCGAGAGCGGCTTCTCGCTCGACCTGATGGTGAAGGACATCGGCATCGCGCTGGAGGTGGCGCGCGAGACCGCCACGCCCGCGCCCTATGCCGCGCTCTGCCGGGAGATCTGGGCGGCGGCGCAGGCGATGCTGGAGCCGGGGCAGGACCACACCGGCATGGCGAAGCTGTCGGAGCGGCTGGCCAACGAGGTCTTGGGAGGCAACAAGTGACCGCGCACGCCTGGGAAGCCTACGCCATCCGCTACGGCCGGTTCGATCGGCCGGCGCAGGGCAATTTCCTGATGCCCGTGGCCGACCCGCACGAATCGATGCCGCTCGACTACTACGTCTGGCTGCTGCGCAATCCGCGGACGGGCCACGACATCCTCGTCGATACCGGCTTCGACGAGGCCTGCGCCGCGAAGCGCGGGCGGACCATCAGCCGCCCCGTCGCCGAGTGCCTGCGCGCCATGGGCAGCGGCCCGGGCCGCGTGCGGGACGTGATCATCACCCACCTGCACTACGACCATGCCGGCTGCGTCGAGCTGTTCGGGGGCGCGCGCATCCACATCCAGGACCGGGAGATGGCCTTCGCGACGGGCCGGCACATGTGCACTTCCTGCATCCGGGTGCCGTTCGAGGCGGAGCACGTCGTCTCCATGGTGCGCGCGCTCTTCGCCGACCGGGTGCAGTTCCACGACGGTGAGGGCGAGGTGGCGCCGGGCGTGACCGTGCATCGCGTCGGCGGCCACTCGGACGGGTTGCAGGTGGTGCGGGTGGAGACGGCGACGGGGCCGCTGGTCATCGCCTCCGACGCCATGCACTTCTATGCCAACGAGAGCACCGGCAATCCCTTCCCGATCATCTTCGACCTCGGCGCGATGACCCAGGGCTGGCGGATCGCGCAGCGGCTCGCCGGCGGCGATATGGCGCGCGTGATCCCGGGCCACGACCCGCTGGTGCGCAGCCGCTTCCCCGCCGTGCCGGACCAGGGCGAGGAGGTGGTGGCGCTGCACCTGGGGCCGCGATAAACCCGCGCCCCGCCGCGATGCCGGAGACCGCCATGCCGAAGCCCGTGATGCTCGTCATCCTCGATGGCTGGGGCTGGCGCGAGGACCCCGCCGACAACGCCGTCCGCCAGGCGCGCACGCCGCAGTTCGATGCGCTCTGGCAGGCGGGGCCGCACGCCCTCCTGCGCACCTCGGGCCTCGATGTCGGGCTGCCGGAGGGGCAGATGGGCAATTCGGAGGTCGGGCACCTGAACCTCGGCGCCGGGCGGGTGGTGATGCAGGACCTGCCGCGCATCGACGCCGCCGTGGCGGACGGCTCGATCGAGACGCTGCCGGCGCTGACGGGGCTGGTCGGCACGTTGCAGGCGAGCGGCGGCACCTGCCACCTGGTCGGCCTGGTCTCGCCCGGCGGCGTGCACAGCCATCAGCGCCACGCGGCGGCGCTGGCGCGGGCGCTGTCCGGGGCCGGCGTGCCCGTGGCGATCCATGCCCTGACGGATGGGCGCGACACGCCGCCCCGGGCTGCGCCGGACTACCTGCGCAGGCTGCTGGCCGACATCGCCGGCCTGCCGGGCGTGCGCGTCGCGACGGTGATCGGCCGCTACTGGGCGATGGACCGCGACAACCGCTGGGACCGCGTGCGGAAGGCCTACGACGCCATGGTGCTGGCCGAGGGCGAGGCGCAGGCGGCGGATCCGGTCGCCGCCGTGGAAGCTGCGCATGCGCGGGACGTCACCGACGAATTCGTGCCGGCGACCGTCATCGGCGATTACGGCGGCATGCGCGATGGCGACGGCCTGCTCTGCTTCAACTTCCGCGCCGACCGCGTACGCGAGATCCTCGGCGCCCTGCTCGAGCCCGGCTTCGAGGGTTTTCCCCGCGCCCGCACCGTGCGCCTCGCCGCGGCAGCGGGGATGACGGAATACTCCGCGGCGCTGAACGCGCACCTCGCCACGCTCTTCGCGCCGCAGCCGATGGAGGACATCCTCGGCGCCGTGGTGGCGCAGGCCGGGCGGACGCAGCTGCGCATGGCGGAGACCGAGAAATACCCGCACGTCACCTACTTCCTGAACGGCGGCGAGGAGCGGGAGTATCCCGGCGAGGCGCGCATCATGGTGCCCTCGCCGAAGGTCGCCACCTACGACCTGCAGCCCGAGATGTCGGCGCCCGAACTGACGGAGCGGGCGGTCGCGGCGATCGGGACGGGGCAGTACGACCTGATCGTGCTGAACTTCGCCAACCCCGACATGGTCGGCCACACCGGCAGCCTGCCGGCGGCGATCCGCGCGGTGGAGACGGTGGATGCCGGCCTCGGGCGCATCGCCGACGCGGTGCGCGCGCAGGGCGGCGCGCTGCTGGTCACCGCCGACCATGGCAATTGCGAGATGATGCGGGACCCGGCGACCGGCGGCCCGCATACCGCGCACACGACGAATCCGGTTCCGGTGCTGCTGATGGGCGGTCCGCCGGGCGCCACGCTGGCGGAGGGACGGCTGGCGGATGTGGCGCCGACCCTGTTGGCGCTGATGGGCCTTGCGCAGCCGGCGGCGATGACGGGGCGGAGCCTGATGACGATGGCATAGGGGCGCCGCAGCGTGCCCGTCGCGCGTGAGCAGTGCACCATGACCCGCTGCCGGCGGAGCTCCTCTCGCGGTTTCACGATCGGCACCCGAAATCGCGCCGGCACGCCGGGTGGGCCGCCGAGGATCCCGCTTCAGCCCTGTCCCGACAGCTGATCGGACGGGTCCGCCCAGGACAGCTTCGCCTCCCGCAGCACCGGCGCGAGCGGCAGCAGCCATGAAGCCTGCTCGCCGGCCGCGGCGATCAGCCCGATGGCTGCTCCGTCCGCCACGCGGCAGACCAGGGCACCTGCATCGCCGGGCTGGCTGAAGGCGCCGTCGAACCCCGCGACCGCGATGGCACCGGCCAATTGCCGCGGCGGCGCGCTTGGGTTTCCCCAGATCTTCAGCCCGTCCGGGATGGCGCCGGTGATCCGCCCGCGCATCAGGCCATGCCGCCCGAGCCCGAACACCTCGACGCCGTCTTCGGCGGCCGTCGGCGGTCCGATATGGCGGCCGGCCATGCTGCCGAACACCTCCGGCACGCGGTTGCCGGACGCGGCAATGCCAGGCAGCAGGGCGGCGATGGACGCCGTCACGCCCGCCTTCTCAAGGATGGGCCGGAGCAGTGTTGCAGCCCGGGTCTGGCCGGTCAGCACGTCCCGATCGAGTGGGCCTGGCTGATGGATCATGTCGCCGCGTTTCGCCCGCGGCGGCGACAGGACGTAGTCCATCGACAGGATGCCGGGGCGGCCATCCGGCAGGATAACGAAGGCGCCGATGCAGCCCGTACCCCCGAGCGGATGGCCCACCGACGCTCCGAGGACGAGGGGACGGCAGATCCCGGTGAGCCCCGGCTCGCCGCCGCGGCTCACCGCAGGCTGTTCCATGCTATGCGGAACCGTCGAAACGAGCCGCCTTGCCGATGTGCACGCGAACCGGGAGGCCGTCGATCGCGTTCGGCAACTCGGACCGAACCTTGGGGCCGGCCTGCGAGTTGGCCATCACGTCCAGCGACAGCGTCCGCGTCTCGCGATCAAGGCGGGCACCGAAGCCCATCACGCCGTCCAGTGCCGGACCAAGGAGCTGTTCAAGCTTCCCCCTCAGATTGTCCTGCGCTGCCTTGATCTGCGCCCGCGTCATGCTGCCGGCCCGCCGGATTGCATCGCCCGAGACTCCTAAAGCATCGTTACGCCGAGGGTTTCCCCGATCGCTGTCCATGGCACGATATAGCTTGTCGACTCGCCATTGTCGTTGGTCATCGAACAAAAATGGATGCCGATGGGCTGCAGGCTTTCCTCCCGCAGGACGATGGACCCCGAATCGCCCGGCACGGCATAGGGAGGGGCGTCGGGTTCCCAGGCCACCTCGTGGACTCCCGAAAAGCAGAAGCTGGTGTCGGTCGAGGACCCGAAGCCGACATGCAGATTCTCGATGGCGATGGCGGTCACAAGGCCGCGCGTCAGACCGGTCATGCGCCCAAGCTTCACGACGGGCGTACCTTCGAGCAATTCCTCCGAATCGAGCGGCGCCGGCAGGACCCGCCCGCGAAGGCCGGCGGGCAGCGCGTCATGCGCCGGCAGGCGATTGCCGGCATGGGCAGCGCCCGGCGCCAGGATGGCGACGGCCGCGTCGATGTTCTTCAACCCGTTGTCCCGCGCGGGGACGAGCGGCGCAAAGCGATCGGAAAGCGATCCCACGCGGTGCGCGGGAACGGGCGCCTCGGGCGGCCCGGGATGCTGGATCGGGTCGCCGACCCGGGCCGGGCCGCGACGTCGCCGGGCCAGCACATGCGCGCAGGACAACAGGCCCTCCCGCCCGTCATCAAGGCGTACGAAGGCGCCGAGCGTCCCCGTCGAGCCCTTCTCGTTGGCGACCGCGCATCCAAGGTGCAGCGGCTGGCGCCGCCCACCGAAAAAAGGCTGCACCTGCTGGGACCCGAACAGCGCGATGATCGGGCGGGCAATCACCTTCAGCATGGTGTCGAGCCCTTCGGCCTGCGCCTGCGCCTTGATCCGCCGGGCACGGGCGAGACGGGATCGCGACGTGCCGGCGACGCGCAGTTCCACCCGCGGCGGATGCTCCGGCGACCGGCGCGAATGGCCGATGGCAAGGCCGGGCCGTGGCCCACGCTCGTTCAGCGCCTGGAAGCGCGCCACGCCGGCCGGCAGGTCCTGATCATCCCCGCCACCGCCCTCATCCCAGCTCCGGAGGAGCTGCGCCTTGAGGGTGGCAAGGGCGGCGGCATCCTGCATGGGCCGGGCCTGCTATACCGCCGGGACCAGCTTCGGGGCGACGATGCCGAAGGCCATGGCGAGGAAGCCCCAGGCCGGCGCTGGCAGGCCGGATACGACCGGCCCGCCGACCGGACTGACCGCATGGGCCCACAGGAAAAAGGCCGCCAGCGACACCATGACCAGGCGCCAGCCCACGCTCCGCAACCCGGTCGCGCCGACGGGCTGGCTGGCCAGGATGCGAAGAACGGCACAGATCGAGAAGCAGATGAGGAAGACCAGCAGCGGCCACGACACCCAGCTGAGATTCACCCCGCCGATGCCCGAACCGGCGATGAAGAGGGGCACCACCTCCCCAGGGATGAGCTTGAGGATGTTGTCGAGGTTGATGTCCCCGCTGCCCTTCGCGCCGTCCGCTTCCGCTTCGAACCGGGCAGCCGCTGCGGCGGCCGCCGCGGTCGGGCCGGCCTGGACGACGAGGCGTCGGCCGAACAGTGCCATGACGATCTCTCCAGGACGCCGCATCGGGTCGCGCAACCAATTTTGCATGATCGACGGCATGTCGCAAAGCCCAATTGGTGACGGTCGGAAGCTCGGGATCGTCGCGTGCCCGCGCCTGGGCGCGTCGGGTCGATGAGGATGGCCGTGATCGGCGTGGCCGTGCTGCTGGCTGCCCTGCCCTCCCTGCACGCGCAGCCGCTGCCCAGCCCGTCTGCCGCGGAAGCCACTGAACGCGCCACCGCTCGCGCCGCCGCCTCCGCGGCGGCCAGGGAGCAGCGCCTGGCCGAGCGCCGCGTCGCCCTTGCCCGCGACGTCCAGGCCGCCGAGCGCCGCGCCG
>JAIEOP010000208.1 GCA_019750465.1 Acetobacteraceae bacterium
CGCGGGCCGCGTCCGCGGCCTCGGCGCGCCATCTGGCGCGCCGCATGGGTCAGCCTTTGACCGAGTTGGTATAAGCAAGCCCCTGGAGGCTTGCGCTCGAACAGGAGTCCAAGCAGGCTTGCATTTCAGGCGCTTGGACCGCAAGACGTGTGGGCCAGGCTACGAAAGCCTGCTTAGCCGCGGTGATACGGGTAGCAGCGCGCCCGCTCGAGGGTGACGCCGAAATGCCGGCCCAGGGCCTCGATGGCCTCGCCATGATCCGGATAGGGATCGCCGTTGCCGCGGCCGACGATGATCGGCCGTCCGGCCGGGCCGGCCGGGCCGGGTGGTGGCAGCATCGCCGTGACGAGGGCATTGCCCTCCGCGTCCCGCAGCGTGAGGAAGGCCGGCATGGTCCGGCGGATATGCGCCGCGCGTCCGATATCCTGCTCGACGTAGTGCATCTGCCCGGGCCGATAGGCCTGCGACGCCGCATCGTACGCCCGCCGGAAATGCTTCTCCACGGCGTGGCTCATGAGTTCGGACTCCCGGGCTGCCTCGACTTCCGTCTCGATTCGGAACCATGTCCTGCCACCCGCAACGTCGCAGACGTATTGCATGACCAACCTCGCGTGCGATGCTGCCATAACCTAGCGCGCTGCGCGCGCAGGGGAAGCGGCGTTGTTCGCCTCGGCGGAGCGGTGACGCGGCCGGCACGGGATGCCGCGGCCGTCCGGGGGCCGTTGCGCGCAGGGCGCGCCGCCTGAACGGCATCCCGGTTTCGCGGGATTGGACGGTGGCGGGGTTCGTGGGATCGTGGTCGCGACGGCGATGGAAGCCGCGACGCAGCGCCCCCGCCTGCGCCGCTCCATGCCGAAGGGGAGGCAGCCACCGCAATGCCCGAGACCAGGGCGGCACCCGTGCCCGATGTCGTGGCGGCCGCCATGCGCCTGGCCGATACCGTGCGCGGTGCCCGGCGCGAGGCCGAGCAGGCACGCCGCACCCCCGCGTGGCTGGCGGATGCCATCGGCAGGGCCGGGCTCTACCAGCTCTACCTGCCGCGTGCCCTCGGCGGACCGGAGACCCCGCCGCTGGTCGGCTTCCGCGCCATCGAGGAGTTGTCGCGCGCTGACGGCGCGGTCGGCTGGTGCGCCATGATCGCCAGCATCATGGCCTCCCACCTCGCCAAGCTGCCCATCGAGGTCGGGCTGGAACTGGCCGGCATCCCCGCCGACTACCGCGCCTCGGGCTCGGGCCGGCCGGGCGGGCCGACGGCGGGGCGGGCCTGGCCGGTGGCGGGCGGCTGGCGGGTCGGCGGCCAATGGAACTTCGCCAGCGGCATCGACAACGCACGCTGGCTCTACTGCACCTGCATCGTCATGGACGGCGACACGCCGCGCATGACGGAGGCCGGCAAGCCGGTGCTGCGGGCGGTCTGGGTGCCGCGCGATGCGGTGACCATCGTCGATACCTGGTCGGTCATGGGCATGCGCGGCACCGGCAGCCAGGACTTCACCGTCGAGGACGTCATCGTGCCGGATCGGCGGAGCATCGCGCCCGACGCGCAGCCGGTGCTGCCCGGCGCGCTCTATCACCCGCGCAGCCTCGTCGCCATCCAGTGGACGCTGACGGTGGCGAATGCGCTCGGCATCGCCCGTGGCGCGATCGACAACCTCGTCGCCCTGGCCGGCACCGAGGCATCGACCCTCGACACCAAGCTGCTGCGCGACCGGCCGCTGGTGCAGGCCCGGCTCGGCGAGGCCGAGGCGATGGTGAACGCGGCACGGGCCTATGTGTTCGACGCGGTGGGCCGGCTCTGGGACGAGCTGTGCACCGGCGTGGCACCCTCCAACCGGGCGGTGGCGCAGGCGCGGCTGGCGATCGTGCATGCCATGCACGAGGCCACGCGCGCGGTGGACAAGATCTTCCACGCCGCGGGGACGAACGCGATCTACACCGGCCTGCCGCTGGAAGCCTGCTTCCGCGACATCCACGTGGCCGTGCAGCACGGCGCGGCGCTGCCGGGCTATTTCGAATCCGCGGGCAAGGTGCTGCTCGGCCTGCGGCCGGCCGATCCGGGCTGGTAAGAGACCGGCCGCGGAAGAATGCCGGGATACCTCGATGATGGCGCGGGCATTCCGGACGATCCGCAACCCCTGGTCGTTTGACCCCTGTCCTGTCTTCACCGTCGGTCAAGTGCCGTGTCATGCAAATACCCCCGCGCTCTGCAACTTGCCGCGAGCGCTTCGCGCGGGTGCCGCCCGCCATCCCGGCGTGATGCCGGGCAGGGCGCCGCCTTCCGCGCCTTCGTCTCGCCCCGAAAGCAAACTGCTTCGGGGTTTCGTCCCGCGATGTTCGATCGATGGATGAGGATTGGACGCAATCCGATCCTCAGGCGCCGATCGAACCGCAGAACGGTCCACAACACAATCTGATTTCCCGATGCCGGATCGGGCGAAGATGCTCCGCGCGAATTCGCGCCGGCGATCCTTCCGCGCGCGGTGCGCAGCGCAACGGAATGGATCTGCCCATGCCTGGCGTGGTGACATACGGCTCGGACGATCCCGACCAGATCGGCCCGGTCCTCGGCATCCGTCCCGATGACGAGCGCTACCTCGCGACGTCCGACGAAGGCGACGTGATCCGCGGTCTCGGGGGCGCCGATGAGGTCGTCGCGCAGGATGGTGCCGACAATGTTGCCGGCGGCGCCGATGCCGACCTCATTGACGGTGGCGCAGGCGATGACCTGATCCTTGGCGATGACGGCCTGTCAGAGGCGTTCAGCGACGGCGCCGATTCCGTCCTGGCCGGCCTTGGTGCCGACACGGTGTACGGCACCGGCGGCGACGACACCCTGTTCGGCGAGGACGGCGACGACGTCCTGGATGGCGGGACCGGTGACGACCGCCTCGATGGCGGCGACGGCGACGACAGCATGGCCGGCGGCGGCGGCGGAGACATCGTGCGGGCCGGCGCCGGGCAGGACACGATCGATGCCGGCGGCGGCAAGGACCGCCTCGATGCCGGTTCCGGCGACGACCTGGCCTCTGGCGGTGCGGGTGCGGATGGGATCGCCGGAGGATCCGGCGACGACACGCTCCTGGCGGGGGATGGCCATGACACCCTCGCCGGGGACGATGGCGCCGACCGGCTGGAGGGTGGCGCCGGCGAGGACGCGATGCAGGGCGGCGCCGGCGACGACACGTTGCTGGGCGACGCCGGCGCCGACGTGATGCTCGGCAATGCCGGCGAGGACTGGCTGGACGGCGGCGACAAGCAGGATCGCCTGGACGGTGGCGAGGGCGACGACGTG
The DNA here is from genome assembly GCA_019750465.1 of Acetobacteraceae bacterium. Lineage (GTDB taxonomy): Bacteria > Pseudomonadota > Alphaproteobacteria > Acetobacterales > Acetobacteraceae > JAIEOP01. The sequence continues at coordinate 3,293 of JAIEOP010000208.1, forward strand.
GTGCTGGGCGGCGCCGGCAGGGATTGGATCGCCGGCGGCGCGGGCGCGGACACGCTTCTCGGCGGCGAGGACGGCGACAGGTTCGTGTTCCGCCAGGGCGAGGACCCCGCCGGCACGATCAACGTCATCCGCGACTGGGACGAGCGGGATGTGATCGTGCTGGTCGGCCAATCCGCCTTCTTCTACGCGATCACCCGAATCGGCTTCGCGGCCCTCGACAATGACGGCGTGGCCGACGACGTGATCGTGGCGCTGAGCGATGCCAGCTTCATCCACATCCAGGGCGCCGCCGCGGATTTCGCGCCGGGCGATGCCGACCCGGAGGCGATGCCCGCCAACCGGGATGACCTGCTGCGGCTCGCCGCCGACGATCCCCGGGTGCGCATCGACTCCGGCGTGCCCGTCATGCCCGATCCGCTTCCGATCGTGCCGTTCCGGGAAGAGCCCGTGCGCCTGTCCATCACGGCCGACGCCGCGGAACGCGCCGAAGGCCGCGACGGCGAGCAACTCGTCACCTTCACCGTCACACGGACCGGCGGCCTGGCCTCGACCAGCGCCGTGACCTGGTCGGTCGCCGGAAGCGGTGCCGATCCCGCCGACGCGGCCGACTTCGCCGGGGGGGTGCTGCCCACCGGCAGGCTCACCTTCGGCCCGGGCGAGGTCAGCCGGACCATCACCGTGCGGATCGCCGGCGACCCTCGCGTGGAGCTCACCGAGAGCTTCGCCGTCACGCTCTCCGATCCGCGCGGCGCCTCGATCGAGACCGGCATGGCGGAAGGCCGCATCCGCAACGACGATGCGGAGGCGCGGGCCGACTTCGACGGCGATGGCAGGGCGGACGTCCTGCTGCGCGGCGCGGATGGGACGGTGGTCGTCTGGCACATGGCGGGCGACCGGATCGCCGCGCGGGATCCGCTGGCGGTACCCGCCGGCGCGTGGCAGGCGGCCGGGCCGGCCGACTTCGACGGGGACGGCAGGGCGGACATGCTCTGGCGCGGCGCCGGCGGCGAGGTCGCGGTGTCGCGGCTGGACGGCGCAAGCCTTGCGGACGCCATCGTGGTCGGGTCGGCGGGCGCGGCCTGGGCGATTGCCGGGACCGGCGATTTCAACGGTGACGGCAAGGCCGACATCCTCTGGCGCGACACGGCGGGCAAGGTCGCGGTCTGGCACATGGACGGCGCGCGGCTCGCCGGCTGGGGGATGGTCGCGACGGCCGGCCCGCAATGGACCATCGTCGGCACCGGCGATTTCGACGGCGATGGCAAGGCCGACATCCTCTGGCGCGGCGCCGGCGGCGGGGCCGCGATCTGGCGGATGGACGGCGCGCGGCTTGCCGCCCCCGCGGCGATCCTCGCGGCCGATCCGTACTGGAGCGTTGCCGCCGCCGGCGACTTCGACGGCGACGGCAGGTCCGACATCCTCTGGCGCGGCGCGGGCGGCGAGATCGCGGTCTGGCAGATGGACGGCACGCGGGTGGCCGATTGGGCGGTGGTGGCGACCGCTGCCGCGCAATGGAGCGTGGCCGGCACCGGCGATTTCGGCGGCGACGGCAAGGCCGACATCCTCTGGCGCAGTGCGGGCGGCGAGGTCGCCATCTGGCAGATGGACGGCTCCCGCCTGGCCGCCGCTGCGGTCATCGGCAATCCCGGCACCGACTGGCAGCTGGTCTGACACCGCGTCTCCGGCGTTGTCTCGGCGCCGCCCTTGCTGTGTGATGGCGGCCAGGGAGTGAGGACGCATCATGGACGACGGGCCTCGCATCGGCTTCCGCCTCACCGAGCTCGCGCATGGCGGCGGCTGCGGCTGCAAGCTGGCGCCGGCGGTGCTGCAGACGCTGCTGGCCGGCTCGCCGGCGGCGGCGGTGTTCCCGCAGCTGCTGGTCGGCACCGAGACCGCGGACGATGCCGCGGTGTGGCAGCTGCCGGACGGCACCTGCGTGATCGCCACCACCGATTTCTTCATGCCGGTGGTGGACGACGCGCGCGACTTCGGCCGCATCGCCGCCACCAACGCGATCAGCGACGTCTATGCCATGGGCGGCACGCCGATCCTGGCGCTGGCGATCCTCGGCATGCCGCTCGGCAGGCTGCCGCTGGAGACCACGCGGGAGATCCTGGCGGGCGGCGCCGAGGCCGCGGCGGGGGCCGGCATCCCGGTCGCGGGCGGACATTCCATCGACACGGCGGAGCCGATCTACGGGCTGGCCGTGATCGGCACCTGCCGCCCCGAGCACCTGCGGCGCAACTGCGGCGCGCGCGCGGGCGACGTGCTGATCCTGACCAAGGCGATCGGCGTCGGCATCTATGCGAACGCGCTGCGCAAGGGCGCGCTGGACGCCGCGGGCTATGCCGAGATGCTCGCCTCCACAACGCTGCTGAACCGGGTCGGCGCCACGCTGGGTCGGGAGGCGGCCGTGCACGCCATCACCGACGTCACCGGCTTCGGCCTGCTCGGCCATGGGCTGGAAATGGCGCGCGGCAGCGGCGTGCGGCTGCGCATCGACGGCGCCGCGGTGCCGCTGCTGGAGCGGGCGCTGGCGATGGCCGGGCAGGGCTTCGTCACCGGCGCCTCGCACCGCAATTGGGACAGCTACGGCGCCGGCGTGGCGCTGCCCGCGGCCCTGCCGGAGGCGATGCGCCACCTGCTGACCGATGCGCAGACCTCGGGCGGGCTGCTGGTGTCCTGCGCCGCCGATGCGGCGCCGGCGCTGCTGGCGCGCATCCACGCCGAGGGCTATCCGCGCGCCGCGATCATCGGCCGCGTCGAGGCCGGCGCGGCGGGGATCACCGTGGATGGCTGACTGGGACGTGGTGGTGGTCGGCGGCGGCGCGGCGGGGCTGGCCGCGGCAGCGGCCTGCGCGGAGGCCGGGCGGCGCTGCCTGCTGATCGACCGCATGGGCGGCGGCGGCGAGCTGATGAACCTCGCCACCCCGCTGCACGACCTGCCGGAGGAGACCACCGGCCCCGACCTGGCGGCCGCGCTGCTGGAACGCGCGCTCGCCGCCGGGGTGGAGCTGGCGATCGACGAGGTCACCGCGCTCGCGCCGGCGGATGCGGGCTGGCGCATCACCACGGCGGAGGACGGCCACGGCGCGCCCGCCGTCATCCTCGCGGTCGGGCTTGCGCCGGGGCGGCTGGGCGTCGCCGGCGAGGCCGGCTTCGAGGGTCAGGGCCTGTCGCACTGCGCCGCCTGTGACGGCCCGCTCTATCGCGGCGGGGACGTGGTGATGGCCGGCGCGGACCGCTGGGCGGTGCAGGAGGCGCTGGACCTGCTGCCGATCGCCGCGACGGTGACGCTGGTGACGCAGCGCGACACCCCCGTCGCGGCCCCGGGCGTGACGGTGATCGCCGGCCGGGTGACCGGCCTCGAGGGCGATGCCGGCCTCGATGCGGTGCTGGTGCAGGCGGCGGGCGGCGCGGCGCTGCGACTGCCGGCGCGGGCGATCTTCGTGCAGGACGGGCGCCGCCCGGCGCTTGGTTTCGTGCCGGCGTCGCTGGCGCGCGATGCCGCCGGGCGGCTGGTGACGGACGCATCGCTGCGCTGCGGCGCGCCCGGCCTCTACGCCGTAGGCGAGGCGCGGGCCGGCTTTCCCTCGCACCTCGCCGCCGCGGCGGAGGACGGGCGCCGCGTCGCCGCCGCGTTGCCCCCTCTTGGCAAACGGCCCGACTAGGGCTCCAATGGCGGGACACGGGAAAAGGACGCCCGGATGCGCATCGTGAACCCGACATTCGGCATCGCGCCGCAGGGTGAGGGGGAGGCCGTCGCCGGTCCGGTGGACTGGGCCAACGACCCCATCATCCTGTTCTCGAACAACAAGCCGAACGCGAAGGAGCTGCTGGAAGGCGTGCGCGACCGCCTGGGCAGCATCCGCCGCATCGACAACGTGGACTACATCGCCAAGGGCAGCGCCTCCCAGCCCGCCCCGCCGGCGATGATCGAGGACGTGGCGAAGAAGTACCGGATCGCGCTGCTCGCGCTCGGCGACTGAGGCTCCTGCTCATCGTGGAGTTTCCACGACAGCATCGAGTTGCGGAAGCGGGGCCTGAAGGGCGTGGTCATCGCCACGGAAACCTTCAAGCCGCTGGTCCTGGCCCAGGCCAAGGCGCGGAAGCTCGATCCGCACCTGATCGTGGTGAAGCACCCGGTCGGCGGGCTGAACGCCGCGGAACTCGAGGAGCGGATCGCCGCCGCCTTCGAGGGGTTGAAGGCGGAGATGAAGGGCTAGGCTCCCTTCACGCGAACCGGGGGGCCGCGGACACCGTCCGCGGCCCTTTGCACGAATGGGGAATGGAATGTCCGACACCACCGAAGCCGAACTGCTCGATATCCCGGACATGGACCCCGATGCCTGGGCGGAGTACGTCGAGGCGCAGGGCTGGACGGACGGCCTGCCCCTGGTGCCGCCCGCGGAAGCCGCCGTGGCGCGCATGCTGGAAAGCGCACGCGGCGACAACGAGCCCTTCCCCACCATCACCCCGCGCCAGGTGACGCCCACCTTGAAGAGCCTCGCCGCCAACGCGGTCATGGCGGGCTGCCGGCCGGAATACTTCCCCGTGGTGCTGGCCGCGCTGCGCGGCGTGCTGGTCGCCGACTACAACCTGCACGGCACGCTGGCGACGACGCATAGCTGCGCGCCCATGGTGATGGTCAACGGCCCGCTGCGTCAGGCGCTGAACATCAACTGCGGCTCCAACTGCTTCGGCCAGGGCTGGCGCGCCAATGCCGCGATCGGCCGGGCGCTGCAGCTCATCCTGAACAACGTGGGCGGCGCGAAGCCCGGCGTGATGGACCGTTCCACCTTCGGCTCGCCGGCCAAGTACACCTTCTGCTTCGGCGAGAACGAGGAGGAGAGCCCCTTCGCGCCCTACCATGCGCGCCACGGCTTCGACGCCGGCGACAGCGTGGTGACGGTGATGTCGGCCGAGCCGAACCACAACCTGAACGACCATGGCAGCACCAGCGGCCTCGGCCTGCTGACCACCTTCGCCGGCGCCATCGCCTCGCCGGCCGCGAACACGGTCTATGGCAAGGGGCCCTACTTCATCATCTTCGGACCGGAACATGCGGCGACCCTGGCGCGCGACGCATGGACCGTGGAGAAGATCCAGCACTTCCTCTACGAGAAGGCGCGCGTGCCGCTGTTCCAGGTGAGCAAGGAGAACCAGCGCATGTACGAGGAATCCGGCCACCTGCCGGAGGACGGCTTCTACAAGGTGGCGCCGACGCCGGATGACATCCATGTCGCGGTCGCCGGCGGCGCAGGCAAGCATTCCGCCTGGGTGCCCTCCTTCGGCGGCACGGCGGCAATTTCCGTGCGCGTGAAGCAGCCGGGATGATCACGGTCGGCGCTGTGCAGGTGGGGGACCGCGACGCGCCGGTCTTCGATCCCGACGCCGACTGGGACGCGGCGCAGGCCGCGCTGCTCGACGCCGCGCTGTCCGATGGCCTGCCCATGGTGGTGCCGACGGCGGCGCGGCTCGCGCGCATGCTGGCCGGGCGCGACCCGGCGTTGTCCTTCGGCCACATGCCGCCGCTGTTCGGCGAGATCACCGCCGAGGCCGTGGCCTGGTGCTGCGTCGTCGCGGGCTGCCTGCCGGCCGAGTTCCCGGTGGTGCTGGAAGCCGCGATCGCGGTGCTGGAGCCGGAGTTCAACCTGCTCGGCATCCAGACCACCACCGGCACGCCCACCGCGGCCGCCCTGGTGCATGGCGAGCGCGCCATCGCGGCGCTCGGCATGAACGCCGCGACGGGCTGCCTCGGCCCCGGCAACCGCGCCAATGCCTGCATCGGCCGCGCGCTGCGGCTGGTGCTGACCAATGTCGGCGGCGCCCGGCCGGAGATCGGGTCGATGGCGACGATGGGCCAGCCGGCGAAGTACGGCATGGCCTTCGCCGAGGGCGCGCACCCGCTGGCCATGCCGCTGCACGCCCGCCGCGGCCTTCGTGCCGAGGCGGGCGCCGTCACCGTCATCGGCCTGTCCGGCACCCTCGAGGTGCTGCCCGAGGCGGGCGCGGAGACGCCGGAGGCGGTGCTGCGCCCCGCGCTCGCCGCCATGCGCGGCGCGCGCGAGGCCTCCTCCGGCGGGCGGCACCGCGAGCCGGGCGAGCAATTCCTGCTGCTGCCGCCGGAAATGGCGGACGCGATCGTGAAAGGCGGCTGGAACCTCCGCGCGGCGCAGGAATTCCTGCTGCGGGAGTCGGGAACCGAATGGCCCATCGCGCGCGCGCCGGAGGATATCCACATCATCATCACCGGTGGGGCCGGCGTGAAGATGACCTGCCTGGTGCCCTGGGGCGGCGGCACCTTCTGCGTCACGCGGCGGCTGCCGGGACTGTAATTCTCGCCACGGGAATTCTCGCCACGGCCGCGCGCGCGGAAGCGGAGGCGCCCCCCGGCTTCATTCGCATCGTGCCGACCGAGGGGCGCGCGCCGGTCTTCCTCGCGCCCGCCCAGGTGGTGCGCATCGCCCGCGTCGAGGGCCGCACCGTGCTCGACACCGCCGCCTGGGTGCAGCAGCGCACCACGGAACCGGCGGAGTCCATTGCGGCCCGCCTGCGCGACGCCGGGCTGCGCCTGGTGCCGCTGACCGACCTCAACCAGGGCCGCATCTGGCTGGCGGCGGACCGCATCGTCGCGGTGCGCGAATCCAACGAGCGCCATGCCGCGGGGGCGCGGGCCGCCATCATCATGGTCGGGCTGCGCTTCAACACCGATGTCGCGGTGCGCGAGGGCGTGGAGGAGGTGATGGAGGCGCTCGGGCGATTGCCGCCGCCTTAGCGCGCGGCGCATCATCCCTGGCACCCCTGCCCCGGAGATCATCGCGCCATGGCCCTCCACTCGCTCCGCGCCCTGCCCGAGACCGCGCGCGCCGGTGTCTTCAACGCCGCCTTCCCGCCGGTGCTGACCATCGCCCCGGGCGATACGGTGGAGGTGCAGTGCGTCTCCGGCCGCGCCGAGGTGCTGCCGCCGCCCGGCAGCGGGCTGGCTGTGCCGCCGGAGCTTTCCGCCATCATCGCCGCCAATCCCGGCATGCAGGTGGGCCACATCCTGACCGGCCCGATCGCCATCGCCGGCGCGGAGCCCGGCGACACGCTGGAGATCCGGATCGACCGCATCGAGCCCGGCGCCGGCTGGGGCTACAATTTCATCCGGCCCCTCGCCGGCACGCTGCCCGAGGATTTTTCCGAGTCGCACCTGATGCACATCGCGGTGGACCGGGAGCGCCGGACCTGCCGCCTGCCCTGGGGAACCGAGCTCGCGCTCGCGCCCTTCTTCGGCGTCATGGGCGTCGCGCCGCCGCCGGCCTTCGGCCAGATTTCGTCGAAGGAGCCGCGCATCCATGGCGGCAACCTGGACAACAAGGAGCTGCAGGCGGGCGCCACCCTGTTCCTGCCGGTGCATGTGCCGGGCGCTAATTTCAGCGTCGGCGACGGGCATGGCGTGCAGGGCGACGGCGAGGTCTGCGTCACCGCGCTGGAGATGTGCCTCACCGGCACCTTCACCTTCGCCCTGCACAAGCGGACCGGGCAGGCCATGCCGCGGGCGGAGACGCCGACGCACTATGTCTCCATGGGGCTGCACGAGGATCTGGACCAGGCCTTGAAGGGGGCGCTGCGCGAGATGATCGCCTTCATCTGCGGCCGGACGAATCTCTCGCGCGAGCAGGCCTACGCCTTCTGCTCGCTGGCGGTGGATTTCCGCGTGACGCAGAGCGTGAACGGCGAGAAGGGCGTGCACGGCATGCTGAGGAAGGGGCTGCTGTTCTGACCGCCGGCTCCACGCCGCCGCGCGGCGGATCGCCTCGCGCAGCCGGCCGGGAATGCTTGGACAGGCGCGGCCCAACCCGGTAGCTTCCCAGCATTGCGGGGGTTTAGGGGAAGCACCTCATGCGGCGTCTCATGATATTCGCGGCCTTGCTCGGGCTGTTCGGCACGGCCGCCTGTTCCGGCCCGCCCGCCGCCGGCGAGGAGCAGGCGCTGGTGGATCGCGCCACCCTGACCGTGCAGGACCTGCTGGGCGGGGACAATGACCGGCTGGATGCGCAGCGCATGCTGCGCCGGGCGCGCGCCGTGGTGATCTGCCCGCGCATCTTCCGCGCCGGATTCTTCTTCGGCGGCGAGGGCGGCAATTGCGTGCTGGTGGCGCGGGATGCCGCCGGCTCCTGGTCCTCGCCGGCCTTCTACGTGCTGGGTGCCGGCAGCTTCGGCCTGCAGGTCGGCGTGCAGGACCTGCAGATCATGATGCTGGTGATGAACGACCGGGCGCTGAACGCGCTGCTCGACAGCCAGCTCAAGCTGGGCGCGGATGCCTCGATCGCGGTGGCGACGCTGGGCGGCTCGGTCTCCGGCGCGACGACGATGGCGGTCGGCGCGGACATCCTGGCCTTCGGCCAGGCGCGCGGCCTCTACGCCGGGCTGACGCTGGAGGGCGCGGCGCTGAGTTCGCGCAGCGAGTGGAACCGCAGCTTCTACGGGCGCGATATCGGGGCGCGCGACATCGTGGTGGCGATGGCGGCGCATAATCCGGGGTCCGACCCACTGCGCGCGGTGCTGATGCGCTTCGGTGCCCCGGCCGGCGCCGCTGCCCCCGCGCCGCCGCGGGTCGCCGCGCCCGGGCTGGCGCCGACG
>JAIEOP010000030.1 GCA_019750465.1 Acetobacteraceae bacterium
CATCGGGGGTGCGGCGGGTGGCGCGGCTGCGGCTGGCGGCGGCGCGACTGCCGGAGGCTTGGCGGCTGGCGGGGCGACCTGGCCGCCGGGCGTCGCCAGCAATTCCGCCCGCGCCGCCGCGCTCGCCGGATCGAGCGTCAGCGCCCGGGCATAGGCCTGGTAGGCCTCCTCCACCCGGCCGAGCAGCTTCAGGGCGTGGCCGATCTGCAGATGCAGGTCGGAATCCCCGGGCTGCAGCCGCTCCGCCTCGCGGTAGAGCAGCAGTGCCGCCTTCACGTCGCCGGACTCCTTCATGCAGTGGCCGTACTGCACCCAGATCGGCCAATCCCCCGGCACGGCGCGCAGGTAGGCGGCATAGGCGATCGCGGCCTCTATCCAGTCGCGGGCGTCGCGCAGCGCGTCGGCGCGCGCCAGCAGCGCGGCGGGGTCGGCAGCGGCGGCATCGGGCGGGGAGGCTGTGTCCATCGGCGCCGGTGATGCCGCGCGCGCGCCGCGCCGACAAGGGCACGCCGCCGGCGGCGCCGTCAGAAGGCGTAGAGATCCAGGCCGCCGTGCAGCCGCATGCGCAGCCGCTCCAGGGTCGGCTGGTCCTTCTCCTCCGCGGCGCGCTCCACCACCGCGGCATAGTTCAGCACGTTGAAGGCGCGCATCGCCGGCATCGCCTCCAGCGTCTCGCGCGGCGTGAGGCCGTAGCCGGCCAGCAGCGCGTCCTTGTCATCCACCGAGAGGTCGTGCAGCGCCAGCGACAGGTCCCAGACCGGCGCGACATTGCTGGTGCAGAATTCCCAGTCGAGCAGCGCCGCGATCCGGCCCTCCCCATCGACGATCACGTTCTTCAGCCGGAGGTCGCCGTGGTTCAGCACCGGATCGGGCGACCAGCCCTCGATCTCGCGCAGCGTCGCGCGTAGCGGCTTCAGCGCGGATTTCGGGAGCATCCCGTGCCGGGCCAGCACATCCAGCCGCTGCTCGCCACGGAACTCGCGTTCCAGCCAGTCCGCCCAGCTGTCGTTGCGGGAGAGCAGGTTCTCCGACCAGTCGAAGGTATGGCCGAAGCCGCGCGTCGGAATGCCGTGGATGCGCCGGGCCAGGCGACCGAGCGCATGCAGCACCTCGGCGCGATCGGTGCAGAGCGTACCCTCCACGCCAGGCACCTGGCGCGAGACCATGTAGGGAAACGGGATGGGCTCGGTGCCCACCTCCAGCACCTCCGGCACCGGCACGTCCTGCTCGCGCGCCCGCGCCATCGCCCACTGCTCCTTCAGGTAGGACTTCACCTTGGACGGGTCGGCGTTGAGCCGGATGGTCAGCACGCCCTCGGGATGCCGCGCCGAGAAGACGAAGTTGGTCAGCCCGCCGCCCAGCGGCGTCAGCCGCTTCGGCGCGCTGCCCAGCAGGTGCTGCAGCACCCGGCGCGCCATCCGCCGCGCCCCGGCCGCGTCCAGGGCCGGCGGCGCATCGCGCCCGGCTGCGGCACTCACGCGTCCACGCCCGATTGCAGCGCCGCGAGCCGGTGCAGGACCGCACCCAGCGCGGCGCTGTCCGGCACCCGCACCGTGCCGGACAGCCCGCGGTGCTCCAGCGGCACCGGGCCCACCTGCACCGCCAGGCCGCAGCCGCGCAGGAAGATGTCCATCGGCGTGTCGCCGGCGCCCACGGACTGCGCCAGGTCGAAGCCCAGAAGCCCCGCCAGCCGTTCCGCGCCGGCCAGCTTGTCGATGCCGCCGCGGGTCACGAAGCTGCTCGGCCTGGCGTGCTGGTAGGCCATGAGGCGGTCCTGCGGCAGGTCCACCAGCAGGAAGATCATGCAGAGCTCGCGCTCCAGCAGGCGCGCCCGCAGCTCCGGCATGGGCGCGGCGAAGACCTCGGAGGCGGAGCGGTACTTCGCGCGGGCGGCGTCGGCGCGCCCCGGGTCGGGCGTCCAGATGTGCTCGCCGGCGGTCCAGTCGCGCGGGTAGTGGAACAGCAGCAGGTCGTGCACGCCGCCCTCCACCATCCCCGCCACGCCGCGCAGCACCTCCTCCACATCGGTGTCCGTGAGCGGCGTGGCGTCCAGCTCCTCGAACACCACCGCGTCGCCGCTGGCATGCACCAGGTAGCCGGTCTGCGCGCCGTTCAGCGTGACCAGCGGCAGCGGCGCGGCGGTGATGGCGCCCCAGGCCCGGCCGAAGGTCCGCACCACGTTGAGCGGGAAGCGCAGCGTGTTGATCGCAACCGGCCGGCCGAGATCCGACAGCAGCTTCAGCCCGGCCTCCACCTCGGGCGCGACATGCACGCGGCCCTCGCGCTCCAGCACCGCGGTGCCGTCGAGGTCGGTGATCACCGCGCCGCGGTCGGCGAAGCCGCTGTCCCGCACGAAGGCGCGCAGCGCCGCCTCCACCTCATGATCCATGCCGGGACTCCACTGCCGGCCCGCGCATGCGGGGCGGGCAGCAGGGCAACGCGGCACGGCCGGTGCCGGATGCGCCCGCCCGGGCGGATTCCACCGGGGCGGGCTTTGCCCTAGGCTGTGGCCGATGCAGCGATCATCCCGCCCCCGCGTCTTCCTGGATGGCTACAACCTGGCGCTGGACCAGGGCACGGGGGTCGCCACCTACGCCCGCAACCTGAGCTTCGGCATGGCGCGGCTGGGCTTCGAGACCGGCGTGCTCTACGGCACCCGCGCCTCGCCCTCGCGCGACGCGCTGATCCGCGAGATCGCCTTCTTCGACGAACGCGTCGGCACCGCGCCGCAATGGCTGCAGGCGATCCGCCGCGGCTACCGGCTGATCGGCTCGCCCGGGGGCGAGACGGCGGCCCGCGTGCCGATCACCGGCCAGGTCATCGCCACGACCTTCCGCGACCGGCTGCCGCATTTCGACGAGCTCTGGAACGCGCGGGAGGTCTTCCAGCAGGCGCATGCGCATTTCCGCGTGCTCGGCTCGCGCCTGCCGGTGCGCCTCCGCGGCCCGCGCCCGGACCTGATGCACTGGACCTACCCGCTGCCGATCCGCGTCCCGGGGACGCGCAACATCTACACGATGCACGACCTGGTGCCGCTGCGCCTGCCCTACACCACGCTCGACAACAAGCGGCGCTACTGGCGGATGCACCGCCTGCTGGCGCGCGAGGCCGACCACATCGTCACGGTCTCCGAGGCGTCGAAGCGCGACATCGTGGCGCTGCTCGGCGTCCCGGAGGAGCGGATCACCAACACCTACCAGTCCGTCCACATCCCGGCGCAATTCACCGCGGTGCCGATGGAGGACGTGGCCGCGGAGGTCGCCGGCAGCTTCGGCCTGGAGGCCGGGCGCTACTGGCTGTTCTTCGGCGCCATCGAGCCGAAGAAGAATGTCGGCCGGATGATCCAGGCCTTCCTTGCCAGCGGCGTGGACGGGCCTCTCGTGATCGTCGGCAAGAAGGCCTGGAAGTCGGAGACCGAGCTGCGCCTGCTGTTCGACGACCACATCCGCTGGATGGTGCAGGACGGCACCAGCTTCCGCACCCGCCACAAGGTCATCCTGCTCGACTACGCGCCGTTCCGCCTGCTGGTGAACCTGATCCGCGGCGCCCGCGCGGTGCTGTTCCCCTCGCTGTATGAGGGCTTCGGCCTGCCGGCGCTGGAAGCCATGCTGCTGGGCACGCCGGTGATCACCGCCAATACCGCATCGCTGCCCGAGGTGGTGGGCGACGCGGCGCTCACCGTCGATCCCTACGACATCTCCGCCCTGGTCGCGGCCATCCAGGCCGTGGACCGGGACGGCACGCTGCGCGCGCGCCTGGCGCATGACGGGCCACGTCGTGCCGCGCTGTTCAGCCCGGAGCGCTACGCCGAACGCCTGACCGCCCTTTACGCGGGGCTCGGCATTCCCGTGGACGCGCCGGCCGAACCGGCCGAACACCTGCCGCTGGCAGCCCAGTGAGGGGACCGGTGAGCGGAACGGGCTCGCATCGGGTCATCCAGCCCGGGGACCTGCTGTTCGGCGAGGACCACGATTTCGTCGTCAATGCCTATATCGCGCTGCTCGGCCGCTGGCCTGATCCCAACGGCCATGCCCACTACGTCGCACTCATCCACAACCGGCCGGAACGCCGGGTCGAGGTGCTGCACGCCCTGGCGCAGTCCGAGGAGGCACGGCGCCCGGATCATGCCGGGCTGCGGGTGGAGTTCCGCGGCGGCCCCATCCTGCCCTCCGACCCGCGCCACGCGCTGGCCGTCGCGCTCGACCTGCGCACCGGCTTCCTGCGCGCCGAGATCGAGCGGCTGCGCGAGGCGCTGGAGCTGCTGTCCGGCCCGGGCGGGCCGGAGCTCGCGGGCCTCGGCAGCGAGCTGCTGGAAGCGCGCGAGGCGGAGCTGCGTGGCGAGATCGAAGCGGTGCGGCGCGAGATGCACGAGCGGCTGGACGGCATCGTGGCGCTGCTGCGCGACCGCGGCACGCTGGCGCCGGACGCCCCCTCGCCCGCCGCCACCGCGGAGGAACGCGTGGCGCAGGCCCTGTCGCACACCTTCGCGGATTACGTCGGCGACCTCCTCGCCGTGGCCGAGACCCGCTTCGAGGCGCGGCTGCGCGCCATCGAGGCGCGGCTGCTCGCGCACGGCGGCGGCGGGCCGGATCGCGGAACGCCATGAACACCGCGGCGGCGCCGGCGGAGCTGGTGCTGTTCTCGCCGCTGCCGCCGAACCCGTCCGGCGTCGCCGCCTATACCGCGGAGCTGCTCTCCGAGCTCGGCCGCATGCGGCGCTGCACCGCGGTCGTCGCCACGGAGGCGGATGCCGCCGCGGTACCGGTTGGAATCGACGCCGAGGTGATCAGCGAGCGCGCCTATCTCGCGCGGCCGGCGCTGCACGGGCGGCCGCACCTGCACCAGCTCGGCAACAGCCTCGATCATGCGCATGTGCTGCGCGCGGCGCTGCGGCGCCCGGGCGTGGTGACCCTGCACGACGTGGTGCTGCACCACCTGATCGAGGCACTGACCCTCGGCCGCGGCAGCCCGCATGCCTACGAGGCGGCGCTGGCGCGGGAGCATGGGCCCGCCGGCCGGCGGCTGGCGCGGCTGCGCCGGCTCGGCCTGTTCGCGCCGATGCAGCGCTTCCTGATGCCGCTGCATGGCGGGGTGCTGGAGCGCAGCCGCAGCGTCATCGTGCACAGCCGCTTCGCCGCGGCGCGGCTGCAGGCGCCGCCGGGGCTGCCGGTCAGCATCGTGCCGCACCACCTCTCGCCGGCCGTGTTCGCGTTCGACGGCATCGGCCGTGCGGCAGCCCGCGCCCGGCTTGGGCTGCCGCCAGAGACCCGGGTGCTGCTGGTGCTGGGCCATGTCACCCCGCCGAAGCAGGCCGGGGTTGTCCTGGCCGCGATGGCGCGGCTGCGCGCGGAGGGGCTTGATGCGGTGCTCGTGATCGGCGGGGCGGTGGAGGCCGGGCTGCCGATCGCCGCCGAAATCGCGGCCTTGGGCCTCGGGGACCGGGTGCGGCTGACCGGGTGGCTGCCCGAGGAGGCGTTCTTCCTGCATCTCCGCGCCGCCGACCTGCTGCTGGCGCTGCGCTTTCCGGTCGCCGGCGAGAGCTCCGGCACGCTCGCCCGGGCGCTCGGGATGGGCACGCCGGCGCTGGCGTATGATGTCGGACCGGCCGCGGAATACCCGGACAGCATCCTGGCCAGGCTTGCCTTCGCCCCCGACCCGGTGGCGGCGCTTGCAGCGCGGATCGCGGCCCTGCTGGCGGACCCGGTGGCGCTTGCGGCGCAGGGAGAGGCAGCGCGCCGGTGGATGCGGGCGCATCGTGCCCTTTCCGCGTCTGTTTCGGCCTATTGCGACTGCCTTGCGGCGTGGGCGTGAGGGCCATGCAGCCGGATGATTCCAGGCCTAAACCATTGCGGTTTATCGGCAATTCCGGAGCGATTGCAGCGTTGCCCCCGGCGCTTCGCGGTTTCTTGATTTCGGTGGCAACGCCCCGTGCCCTAGAAGAATCTCAAGTTCCGGAACGATCCGGTATTCGGAGAGGGCGTCGCTGATGACTGCTTGCAGACCTTCGCCCCATCCCCTCCGCATCCTGGTTGCCGAGGACGAGCCGCTGGCGGCCATGGTGGTCGAGGAAATCCTGCTCGAGCTCGGGCATGAGGTGACGCTGGCGGCTGACGGCGCCGCCGCGCTGGAGTTGGCCGGGCATCTCGTCTTCGACGTGCTGGTGACCGACCTCGCGATGCCCCGTCTCGCGGGGTGGGAGTTGATCCCCCGGCTTCGTGCCGAGCGCCCGCACCTTCCCGTGGTGGTCATGACCGGCTACCTGGCGCCCGGCGTGGCGGCCTCGCTGGAGGAAGCCGGGCCCGGGCCGCTGGTTGTCCTGCACAAGCCGTTCGATCTCCGGTCACTGATCGATGCCCTGGAAGAGGTCTCGCCCCGCATCGTCTGCGAGGCAGGGGGCCGCGGCGTCAAGCAGGCCGCTCCCGCGTCCTGACCCCGGCGTCCTGACCCTGGCGTCCTGACCCTGGCGTCCTGACCCTGGCGTCCTGACCCTGGCGTCCTGACCCTGGCGTCCTGACCCTGGCGCCCTGACAACGCCCGCCGAAGCCTGCCCGGCGCAGCCAGGGCGGCCCGTTGCGCCACTATTGCCCGCCCCGTATAGGGTGGCCACCGTCGAAACCAGGCGGATGGCGCGCCGTCGCGCGACGCCCCGGGGCCTGCCGGCGGCACCGGGCGTGCCCGGGCGGCAACGCCCGTGGCCGCGTGCGCGCTCGCGCTGGACGCCGGGCGCGGGGATCAAGGGGGAGACTGTCTTGCTGACCTTGTCGTTGTTGCTGGTGATCGCACTGGGGGCGACGTCGATCGCCTACGGCGTCGTCACCTCGAAGCAGGTGATGGCGCTGCCCGCCGGCACGGACCGGATGCAGGAGATCGCCCGCGCCGTGCAGGAGGGCGCCTCCGCCTACCTGAAGCGGCAGTACACCACCATCGCCATCGTCGGCGCGGTGCTTGTCGTGCTGATCTGGATCTGGCTCGGCTTCGCCGTGACCATCGGCTTCCTGATCGGCGCGGTGCTGTCGGGCGCGGCCGGCTTCATCGGCATGAACGTCTCGGTGCGCGCCAATGTGCGCACCGCCCAGGCCTCCACCGTCTCGCTGGCGGCGGGGCTGGACGCGGCGTTCAAGTCGGGCGCCATCACCGGGCTGCTGGTGGCCGGGCTCGCGCTGCTGGGCGTTGCCGTCTATTTCTTCATCCTGGTGATCCTGGGCGGCTTCGCGCCGAACAGCCGCACGGTGATCGACAGCCTGGTGGCACTAGGCTTCGGTGCCTCGCTGATCTCGATCTTCGCGCGCCTCGGCGGCGGCATCTTCACCAAGGGCGCCGATGTCGGCGGCGACATGGTGGGCAAGGTCGAGGCCGGCATCCCCGAGGACGACCCCCGCAACCCGGCCACCATCGCCGACAACGTGGGCGACAACGTCGGCGACTGCGCCGGCATGGCGGCCGACCTGTTCGAGACCTATGCGGTGACCATGGTGGCGACCATGGTGCTGGCGGCCATCGCCTTCCCGGCGGCGTCGCTGCACCTCGGCATGCTCTACCCGCTGGCGATCGGCGCGGTCTGCGTCATCACCTCCATCGTCGGCACCTACTTCGTGAAGCTGCCGGCCAACCAGTCCATCATGGGCGCGATGTACCGCGGCTTCATCGTCACCGGCGTGCTGTCCCTCGTCGCGCTGCTGCCGCTGACCTACATCGTCTTCGGCACCGGCACGATCACCGCGGCGGGGGCGACCTTCAGCGCCTTCGACCTGTTCCTGTGCGGGCTCGTCGGCCTGATCGTCACCGGCCTGATCATCGTGATCACCGAGTACTATACGGGCACCAATTTCCGCCCCGTGAAGGCGATCGCCGAAAGCTCGGTCACCGGCCACGGCACCAACGTGATCCGCGGCCTGGCGGTTTCGATGGAGAGCACCGCGCTGCCGGCGCTGGTGATCATCTTCGGCGTGCTGGTCACCTACGGCCTGGCCGGCCTCTACGGCATCGCCATCGCGGTCACGACCATGCTGGCGCTGGCCGGCGTGGTGGTGGCCCTCGATGCCTTCGGCCCGGTGACCGACAATGCCGGCGGCATCGCCGAGATGGCCGGGCTGCCGAAGGAGATCCGCGTCACGACGGATGCGCTGGACGCGGTGGGCAACACCACCAAGGCGGTGACCAAGGGGTATGCGATCGGCTCGGCCGGCCTCGGTGCGCTGGTGCTGTTCGCGGCCTATACGCAGGACCTGACCTACTTCACGGCGAATGCGGCGACCTACCCCTACTTCCAGGGCGTGCGCGAGCTGACCTTCAGCCTGTCCTCGCCCTATGTGGTGATGGGCCTGCTGTTCGGCGGCCTGCTGCCCTTCCTGTTCGGCGGCATGGCGATGACGGCCGTGGGCCGCGCCGCACAGGCGGTGGTCGAGGAGGTGCGCCGGCAGTTCCGCGAGAAGCCCGGCATCATGGCCGGCACGGACCGGCCGGACTACGGGCGCGCCGTGGACATCCTCACCAAGGCGGCGATCCGGGAGATGATCATCCCCTCGCTGCTGCCGATCCTGGGCCCGCTGGTCTGCTATTTCGGGGTGCAGGCCATCGCCGGGAAGGCGGCGGCCTTCGAGGCGCTGGGCGCCATGCTGATCGGCGTCATCGTCACCGGCTTCTTCGTCGCGGTCAGCATGACCACCGGCGGCGGCGCCTGGGACAACGCCAAGAAATACATCGAGGAAGGCCACCACGGCGGCAAGGGCTCGGAGGCCCACAAGGCCGCCGTCACCGGCGACACGGTCGGCGACCCTTACAAGGACACGGCCGGTCCGGCGGTGAACCCGCTGATCAAGATCACCAACATCGTGGCGCTGCTGCTGCTGGCGATCCTCGCCCACAGCTGATCGCCACCCGGTGCGACACGGCAAGGGCCGGCGGAGCGATCCGCCGGCCCTTGCCAATTCCGCCGCTTGGCAGGGGGGCCTACTTCTCCTTCGCCCCCGTGCGCTTCACCGCCGAGATCACCCGCGCCGGCTTGCCGGACGCCTCGGCGATCCTGCGCTCCTGCTCCTCCAGCAGGTCGCGCGCCGGCATGTCGCCGTCGAGCCCGCCCAGGATTTCCGCCGGCACCTTGCGGTTCGAACTGCGGGTGCCGTCCTCGTAGAACACGTCGAAAGGCACGAACTTGCCCGTTTCCATGCGCCGCTTGCCGGCCATGTCGTCCTCCTTCGCCGCCCCAGGCGGGGCGGGCGTCCATGAATTGTCGATGCGCCTGCAACGCGTCGCGCGGGCGAAGGCTCTACGCCGGCGCCGCGCGGCTCAATCCTGCCGCGGCTCGGCCTGCTCCGACGTCGCCGCGTCCTCGACCCGATCCCCGCCGCCGCCCTCGCGCTGCGCCTTCCGGCGGGCCACCGCCTCCTCCCGCTCGCGCTGCTTGGCCTCGTTCTTCGCCTGCTTGGCCCGGTTCACCTCGGACCGCTGCAGGCCGTAATTCGGTTTGCGTGGCATGCTCTGCCCGGTCTCCCGCCTGTGGTGCCCGGCCGCGGCGGCCGGATGCGGCGCCTGCCCAGGCAGCGCCCGCGAGGCACGCGCTGGGGAGAGGCCAGTTGCTGGATGTGGCACCTCGCCCGTCAGGGGCAGGGCGGCGAGCCCTGGCCCGTCCGCGCGATACCTGAGTGGGCATATGGCGCGCCCGGCAGCCCCGCACAATGGCGGGAGGCGACAATGGCGGCGCTCAGCGCGCCCGCAGCCGCGCCGGGATGGGCAGGCCGAGGGCCGCCGGCACGCGCCAGTTCTCCCGCACCGTGCGCAGCCTGGCGAAGCCGATCGCCAGGTAGTTCGGCAGCGCGCGCGGGTGGTCGGCGGTGCAGGTGTTCACCGTCATGGCTCGGGGGCCCTCGGCCCAGCCGGCATCGATGGCGTGGCGCAGGAAGGCCGGCCCCAGGCCCTTGCCGATCGCATGCGGCATCAGCCCGAAATAGGAGAGGTTGATCACCCCGACCTCCCCGCGGCGGTCGAGCTCGTAGAAGCCGGCGGGCTCGCCGTCCCGGTAGAGGACGTGGATGGAAACGTCCGGATGGCGGACGATGGCGGCGAGCTCGGCCTCGCTGAGCGTGCGCCGCAGCCACCAGATGTAGTCGCGCCCGACCGTGAAGTAGAGATAGCGGTAGAACATGGTGGAGCAGTGCAGCACGTGCTCCACGCGGGTATCGGCCGGCAGCGGCGGCGCCGGCCCGACCGGCGGGCGCTCCATGCGCAGGAAGGTGACATCGACCGCGACGGGAATGACCGCCGGCGCGGCGGGTGGGGGGGCGAACCCTGTCGTGATGCTGGTCAGGCGCATGGCCGCTGTCCCGAAATCCCGTGGCGCCCTAGTTGTCGAGGAAGCTGCGCAGCTTCCGGCTGCGGCTCGGGTGCTTCAGCTTGCGCAGCGCCTTGGCCTCGATCTGGCGGATGCGCTCGCGCGTCACGTTGAACTGCTGGCCGACCTCCTCCAGCGTGTGGTCGGTGTTCATGCCGATGCCGAAGCGCATGCGCAGAACGCGCTCCTCGCGCGGGGTCAGGCTGGACAGCACGCGGGTGGTCTGCTCGCGCAGGTTGGACTGGATGGCGGCGTCGAGCGGGATGGTGGCGTTCGGGTCCTGAATGAAGTCGCCGAGATGGCTGTCCTCCTCGTCGCCGATCGGCGTTTCAAGGGAGATCGGCTCCTTGGCGATCTTGAGGACCTTGCGCACCTTCTCGAGCGGCATGCCGAGCTTCTCGGCCAGCTCCTCCGGGGTGGGTTCCCGGCCGATCTCGTGCAGCATCTGGCGCGAGGTGCGCACCAGCTTGTTGATCGTCTCGATCATGTGCACGGGGATGCGGATGGTGCGCGCCTGGTCGGCGATGGAGCGGGTGATCGCCTGGCGGATCCACCAGGTGGCGTAGGTGCTGAACTTGTAGCCGCGGCGGTACTCGAACTTGTCCACCGCCTTCATCAGGCCGATGTTGCCCTCCTGGATCAGGTCCAGGAACTGCAGGCCGCGGTTGGTGTACTTCTTGGCAATGGAGATCACCAGGCGCAGGTTCGCCTCGATCATCTCCTTCTTCGCCTGGCTCATGTCGCGCTCGCCGCGCGATACGGTGGCGTAGACGCGGCGGAACTCGCCGAGCGGCAGGCCGGTTTCGGTCGCGGTCACGCCGATCTGGGTGCGGATCGCCTCGACATCGGCCTGGGACCGGCTGACGAAGACCTTCCAGGCCTTGCCAGGCAGCTTGTCGAGCCGTTCGAACCAGCCTGGATCCAGCTCGGCGCCGCGCCAGTGCTGGAGGAATTCCTCGCGCTTGATCTTGCTGGCTTCGGCGAGGCGCAGCACCTGGCCCTCCAGCGCGGTGAGCTTGCGGTTCAGCCCCTTGAGCTGCTCGACCAGCTCCTCGATGCGGTTGTTGTGGAGGTGGACCTTCTCGACCAGCCCCACCAGTTCGGCGCGCGACTTCTCGTAGGTCTTCTCGGAGCGGCCGGCGAAGTCCTCGCCGCTGGTATAGGCCTCCATGCGGCGCGAGGTCAGCTTGCCGAGGCGCGCATAGGCCGCCTCGATGGCCTCGAAGGCGGCCAGCGCCTCGGGCTTCAGCTTCTCCTCGAGCGCGGAGAGCGAGAGGCCCATGCCCTCGCCCTCCTCGCCGTCCTCGGCCTCCTCCTCGGCAGCCGCGGCTTCGCCCTGGGCCGCCGCGGTGGTGGCGGCGACGGCGGCGACGTCGGGGGCGTCGGCGGCGTTCGTGGCCTCCAGGTCGATGACGTCGCGCAGCAGCATGCGGCCTTCCTTGACCGCATCATGCCAGGCGACGATGGCCTTGAAGGTGAGCGGGCTCTCGCAGAGCCCGCCGATCATCATGTCCCGCCCGGCCTCGATGCGCTTGGCGATGGCGATCTCGCCCTCGCGCGACAGCAGCTCCACCGAGCCCATCTCGCGCAGGTACATGCGCACCGGGTCGTCGGTGCGGCCGAGGCTCTCCTCGTCGACGTTGCCGCCGGACTCCTCCTCGCCCTC
>JAIEOP010000504.1 GCA_019750465.1 Acetobacteraceae bacterium
AGCATGGGGGAAGGCCGGTGAGCGAGACTTACAAGGGGCGTTGATGTGTCAACATCAACGCGCGTTGGTATGACACCGGCATCCCAGGCCGCCGCCTCGGCATCCAGCGTGGGCTCCTCCGGTACCAGGCTGTGGGCGTTCCGCTGGCGTATCCGGGCCGCGGCGTCGTCATAGAGGAAGGGCAGGGTGGCGAAGCGCACGCCGCGCGTCACCGGCGTCGCCTCGTGCAGCAGCGAGCAGGAGAACACCACCGCCCCGCCCAGCGGCGGTCGGTAGCGCCGCGGTCCGAATTCCGGAAACCACAGCATGCCGCCGTCGAACTCGTCGTTCAGGTTGATGGTGACGGCGAAGCGGCGATGCGCGGGACCCGGCGTGGTGTTGTCCCGGTGCGCGCGGACATGCCCGCCCTCGGCGCCATCGTAGCGGGCGACGGTGTCGCGCTCGATGCGAGCAGGGGAGAACTGGAAGGCCTTGCGCATCTCGGGGGCGATGCGGCGGGTGATGCCAACGCGCCGAGTTGTTGACCCATGCGGCGCGCCGGATGGCGCGAAGCCAAGCCGCGCGGATGCGCGGCGCCCGAGGGGCGTTGATGTGTCAACATCAACGCGCGTTGGTATTAGTATGATGCAGGCGCGAAGCGGCGCCCGCAGCAATTCCTCGGTGATCTCCTGGTTGCGCCGCTTCTTCGTGGCCGGGTCGTAGATGCCGACGGTCTTGCCGCCGCGTTCCACCATGAAGCCGCTTTCCTCGCCGCCGCCCGCCTCGTGGACCGCGATGAGCCGCCGGCAGAGCTCGGGCTCCATCACCCGCGGCAGCACCAGCACCGGCGCCGGCACCTCGAAGCCGGTGTGCAGCGCCGGCTCCGGCAGGCCGCGCGGCAGGCCCAGCAGCTCGCCGACCCGTTCGATCGGCGCCATCGCCATCACCCGCAGCAGCGGGTCGAGCAGGAAGCCGCAGGGGGCGTAGCGCGTCGTGCCGGGCGCATCGCCCGGCGCCGCCACGCCATAGAGCCGGCTGACGGCGCCGTCGCGGAAGATGCGCAGGCCCGGGATGGCGTCGCGCGGCCCGCCCTCGCGTCGGCGGCGGGGTCGATGCTGACGGTGAAGCCCACGGCGCGGGCGTCATCCAGCAGGCCCTCCGCCTGGGCGGGCGTATCGCGCCATGCGCGGCCGCGGCGGCGGGGTGCACGGCCGGGCCGGTAAAGGCGATGACCACGTCGCGCCCGGCGACCGAGGCGAAGGTGTAGCGCGGGTTGGTGGCGGTCGGCGCGTAGAACCAGGGCGCCGGGTCGCCCGGCAGAAGCCGGATCGGCATGCGGCCCGGTTCGGCGGTGGATGATCCCGACATGCTGGCCCCCCCTGGCGTGCCTGCCCTAATCGGCGATCGCCGCATACACCATGTCGCGCAGCAGGGCGCGGTAGCCGGCGCGCTGGCCCGGCGCCTGGATCATGAAGACCACGACCAGGCCCTCGGCCGGATCGACCCAGAAGGTCGTGCCGGCCATGCCATGCCAGAAATACATGCCCGGCGAGCCCGGGGTCGGTGCCATCCCGCGGTCCCGCCGCACCGCAAGGCCCAGGCCGAAGCCATGGCCGGGCGGCAGCAGGTCCGGCGGGCCGGGGATGGCGCCGAGATGGTCGGAGGTCATCAGTTCCACCGTCTTGCGGCCGAGCAGCGGCGTCTCGCGCAGCCGCCCGCCGTTCAGCAGCATCTGCGCGAAGCGGGCATAGTCCGCGGCGGTGCCGACCATGCCGCCGCCGCCGGATTCGAACATCGGCGGCTCGCGCACGGCGAGCAGCGCGACCTCCGCGCCCGTCTCCGGGTCCTTGGGGAAGCCTTCCGCCAGGCGAGCGTGCTGCGCCGGCGGCACGTGGAAGGCGGTGTCCACCATGCCGAGCGGGCCGGTGATGCGGTCGGCGACGAAGGCGCCGAGCGTCTGGCCGGAGACCACCTCGATCAGCCGGCCGAGCACGTCGGTGGAGCGGCTGTACTCCCAGCGCGTGCCGGGATGGTGCAGCAGCGGCAGGGTGGCCAGCGTCGCCACCTGGTCGGCATTGGTCTGTCGCAGACGCGCCGTCCGTGCCTCGACATAGGCCTTGTGCACCGGACCGTCGCCGCGGAACTCGTAGGTGAGGCCCGAGGTGTGGCGCAGCAGGTCCTGCACGGTGATCGGCCGCGCGGGCGGCTCCGTCCCGCCTTCCGGGCGCGCCACCCCCACCGCGCCGAGGGCCGGGATGTGCCTGCCGATCAGGTCGTCGAGGAACAGCCGCCCCTCCTCCATCAGCATCATCACGCCGACGGAGACGATGGGCTTGGTCATGGAGTAGATGCGGAAGATCGTGTCCGTCCGCATCGGGTCCGCCGCGGCCGGGTCGCGCCGGCCGAAGGCCCGGTGCCAGGCGACGCGGCCGTGCCGCGCGACGAGGCAGGCGGCGCCCGGGATGTGGCCGGCGGCGATGCGCTGCTCCAGCACCGCGTCGAGGGCGGCGAGGCGCGCGGAGGAGAGGCCGACCTCCTCCGGCGTCGCGGTCGGGGGCGCGCTCATTCGGCCGCGACCTTCGCCGCCGCGGCGGAGGCGGGGACGAAGCTGCGGCCGTAGCGCTCCCGGTAGGGTTCGGTGTCGATCTCCTCGAGTTCGATTGCGCCGGCCAGCACCTTCTGTTTCCAGGCCTGGTGCTCCGGCTCGCGGGCGTGGAATTCCGGCATCACCTCGCGCGCGAAGAGGTCGAGGCTTTCGCAGATATGCGCGTGCGTGTTGTTGCCGGCCTGGTTGAGCAGGATCACCTGGTCGATGTTCGAGGTCTCGAACTTGCGCAGCTTGCGCCGGATCGTGTCCGGCGAGCCGATCAGGCCGCCGCGCAGCGCGCGTTCCACCGCCTCCGGATTGTCGCGCCGCCACCTGCTGTACTCGTCCCAGAGGCTGACGGTGCCGGGCGCCGCACGCTCGCGGTTCACGCTGCCGCTGTAGTAGCGCAGGCAGAACTGGAAGAAGGTGATGCCATCGGCCCGGCGGCGCGCCTCCTCGTCGGTCTCGGCGCACATGAAGTAGGTGACGATCGCGATGTTCGGATTGGTGGCGTGGTCGCACAGCATGTCACGGCGCTTCACGAAGCTGTTGTAGTAGGCGTGCACCCAGGCATGCGCCGCTTCGGCGCTGAGGAACTGGAAGCCCAGAGCGCCCATGCCACGACGGCCGCACATCTCGATGGTCTCGAGCTGCGAGCAGGCGACCCAGAGCGGCGGGTGCGGGCGCTGCAGCGGCTTCGGCAGCACGTTTCGCAGCGGGAACTTGAAGTGGGGGCCGTCATACTGCCAGCCCTCCTCGCGCAGCATCGGCAGAATGCAGCGCACGGCGTCCTCCCAGACCGCGCGCTTCTCCGCCATGGTCCGGCCGAAGGGTTCCAGCTCGGTGACCGAGGCGCCCTCGCCGATGCCGAACTCCACGCGGCCGTTGCTCAGCAGGTCGAGGCAGGCGACGCGCTCGGCGACGCGGGCCGGATGGTTGGTGGTGAGCTGGATGATCCCGTGGCCGAGGCGGATGCGCCTGGTGCGCTGGCTGGCGGCGCCGAGGAAGACCTCCGGCGCGGGGGAGTGGGAGTACTCCTCCAGGAAGTGATGCTCGACCTCCCAGGCGTAGTCGTAGCCGAGCCGATCGGCGAGCTCGAGCTGCGCGAGCGCGTTCTGGTAGAGGTCGCGCTCGCTGTGCTCGCCCCAGGGCCGGGGCAGCTGCAGCTCGTAGAAGATGCCGAATTTCATGACCGTTTCTCCCGCTCCTGCGGGGAAGGCTGGTCCGCGGCGAGGGGAGGCGTCAAGCCGTCTCGGCCAGTGCGTCCACCACCAGGGCGGGCTGGCGGACCTCGAAGTGGGCGCCGAGCGCGCTCGCCGGCGCAGGGCGGCCGAAGAACCAGCCCTGCGCCTCCGTGCAGCCGGCCTGGCGCACCTGTTCCAGGTGGGACGCATCCTCCACCCCTTCCGCGGTCGCGGTCATGCCGAGACGTGCCGCGAGGTGCGCCACCGACTGGACGATCGCCAGGCAGTCGTCGCGGGCGCCCATGTCGCGCACGAAGCTCTGGTCGATCTTGATCTTGTCGAAGGGAAAGCTGCGCAGGTAGCCGAGCGACGAGTACTTGGTGCCGAAGTCATCGAGGGCGATGCCCACCCCGAGGTCGCGCAGCCGGTGCAGCGTGGACAGCACCAGCTCGCTCTCCTGCAGCAGCACGGACTCCGTGATCTCGAGGTCCAGGCGGTTCGCCGGCAGGCCGGAGGTGGCGAGGGCATCCTCCACCAGCGCCGGCAGGTCATCGCCGGCGAACTGCACCGGCGAGATGTTCACCGAGATCTTCACCGGCAGCGGCATGGCGACGGCGTCGCGGCAGGCCTGGCGCAGCACCCAGGCGCCGATCGGCACGATGAGCCCGGTCTCCTCGGCGATCGGGATGAACTCGGCCGGGGCGACCATGCCGCGCACCGGGTGGCGCCAGCGCAGCAGCGCCTCGAAGCCGCTGAGGCGGCCGCGGCGCAGGTCGAAGAGCGGCTGGTAGAACACCGCAAGCTGCCCGTCATCCAGGGCGCAGCGCAGGTCGTTCTCCAGCTCCATCCGTGCCTGCAGCTCCGCGGCCATGGAGGCCTCGAAGACGCAATGCGTGCCGCGGCCGCTCGACTTCGCCCGGTACAGGGCGACGTCGGCGTGCTTCATCACCGTCTCCGCGTCGAGGCCCGGCTCCACTGCCAGCGCGATGCCGATGGAGGAGCCGATGCTGGCGCGGTAGCGTTCCAGCACGAAGGGCTCGGACAACACGCTGCCGATGCGCCGGGCGATCGCGTCCAGCGGCGCCGCCCTGGCAAGTTCGCCGCGCAGCAGCACCGCGAATTCGTCGCCGCCGAGCCGCGCCAGGAAGTCATGGCCGCGCAGGCAGCCGCGGATGCGGTCGGCCGCGAGCCGCAGCAACGCGTCGCCGGTCTGGTGCCCGAGCGTGTCGTTCACCTTCTTGAAGTGGTCGAGGTCGATCAGCAGCACGGCCGTGGCCCCTGCCGCGCCCCGATCGGCGCCGGGTGTTCCGGGGTCGGCCAGCGCATCGGCCAGGCGCTCGCCGAACTGGCGGCGGTTCGGCAGCCCGGTGAGCACGTCGTGGTTCGCCAGGTGGCGGATCCGCGCCTCCGCCTGGCGGCTTTCGGTGACGTCCTCATAGGTCGCCACCCAGCCCCCTTCCGCCAGCGGCCGGTGCGAGACCCAGAGCGAGCGGCCGTCCGCGTCCTCGCGCACGAAGGTGGCGCCGCGGCCATGCGCGGCCAGGCGCCGGTGCTCGGCCCAGACGCCTTCGATGGCGGCGCGGCCGAAGCCGCCCGCGTCGCCGGCCTCGGCCATGATCCCGGCTGCCTGGGCGCCGGGAACCGCGCGATCCGGCGGCAGGCGGAACAGCTCCGAGAAGCGGCGGTTGCAGACGATCAGCCGCGCCTCGGCATCGAACATGCCGAGGCCCTGGGACATGTTGTTCAGCGCGGCGTCGAAGCGCGCATTCTGGCGCTGCAGCGCCGCTTCCTGCGCCTGCAGCGTGGCATTCTGCTCCGTCAGCGCCGCCATCGCCTCCCGGGCCCGGCCGTTCGCGGCGGCCAGGCTCTCCCCGGTGCGCGTCAGGTCATCGACCAGGCCGCGGACATCGGCATGCGCGCGCACCAGCAGCCGGTTGCGCCAGAGGGCGATGCCGGCGAAGGCGCCGCAGCAGAGGATCAGCCCGATCAGCAGCGCCGAGAACCGCCAGTACAGCCGCTCGATCTCGAGCGCGTCCTGTGCTGACTCGTTGGCGCCGTGGCTGTGCGCCAGCGACAGCAGGCGCGCCATGCCGGGATTCAGCCGCTGCAGGCTGCGCATCATCTCGCCGACGATCTCGGGCTCGTCCAGCCGGGGCATCAGGGCGTGCGCCGCGTCGGCCGCCGCCGCCATCTGGTCGACGATCTCGGCCATGCCGGGTCGGTTGCGGATGAACGCGCCGGATTCGCCGCGCCGCAGCACGGCCACGCGGTTGCCGACAAGGTCGAGCCAGAGCTCCACCGCATCGCGCTCCGCCTCGCCGCCCGAGACGGCGAAGGCACCGACCGCGGCCTGGAGGCGCGCCACCTCGACGGCCGCCTGTCCCGCCGTCCAGCTCAGGTTGTAGCGCGAGACGCTGCGCAGCGCGTCCTGCCGCTCGAGCAGGGACGAGGTGGCGAAGACCGCCGAGAGCGCCAGCAGTGCGGCGATGCCCAGGATCCAGGCCTGGATGCGCGCCACCGTCGCCGGTGCAGCGCGCTTGCCCGCCGCAAGGCGGCCGGGCTGCGACGATGCGCCGGCGCCGCCCGTCACCGCACGACGATCTGGGCGACCGACCAGGCGGAGCGGCTGTAGTACTGGCGCGCGCGCAGTTCGGCGGCGGAGTCAAACGGGTAGACGATGAAGAGCGGACCCTTGTCGCTGACCCGCATCGGCCGGCCGTCCCGCCGCAGCGCCAGCAGCACGCCGAAGCGCGCGAAGTCGGTGATGGGGATGTCGGTGGAGTAGTCGTTCAGCGCGATCGCGGTCGCGGTTTCGCCGACGGCCCCGAGCGCCTGCATGAGCCGCGCCATGGGCACGCCTTCGAACCGCACCGGGCCATCGAACCAGGGCGTGGCCGTGGTGAAGCCGGAAACGCCCAGCTCCTCCAGCATGGCGCGGTCGAACACCGCCGAGTCCCCCTGGTTGCGCGCCTCGATGCGCCCGGTGACGGTGAGCAGCGGAGGCTCCCGCGGCCGGCGCAGCGGCGCGGCGGCCCCCTGCGCCCTGCCGGGCCGGGGCGGCAGGGCGGCGGCGGCGGCGAGGCCAGCCAGGCCGCCCGCCAGGTTTCGCCGGGTGGCGCGGTGCAACATGGCGATCTCCCGCATCGGGATGGGTGTTCCTGCGTTGATCAGGCGGGGTTGCGCAGGACCACGCCTTCGGATCTGCCCATGACGCCACGGCTGACCTCGACGCGGTCGAGGCCCTCGATCTGCGGGGCGATGCGGAGCCAGATCCAACGCGCGACGTTCTCGAGCGTCGGCGTGTCCAGACCCTCGATGTCGTTGAGGCAGGTGTGGTCGAGCCGGCGGCGCACCCCTTCGACCACGCCTTCGACCTGGGTCAGGTCATGGCTCCAGCCCACGACCGGCTGCGGCGTGCCGGCGAAGGTGACCCGCACGCGGAAGCTGTGGCCGTGCAGCGGCGTGTCGGGCGTGGTCTTGTGGGCGGCGTCGAAGGTGAATTCGCAATATGTCTCAAGCATCGCCAGGCCTTCTGGGCGGGGCGCGGCGCGTCCACGGGCGGGGTGCCCGGCATCGCCACTCGCGCGACGCCGCCAGATGACCGCAGAATGCCTAACGAAGCCCTAAACGCCGCCCCGGGCGCCGGCTCAGCCGGCGCGCGGCAGTTCCTGCTCCACGATCGCGGCGAAGATGCTGGCGCCGAGCGGCGCGGCCTCGTCGTTGAAGTCGTAGTCCGGGTGGTGCAGCGGCACGCCGCCCTCGCCGCCCGGGCCCCGCTGGCCGAGCTTGATCATGCAGCCGGGCCGCCGCTCCAGCATGTAGGAGAAGTCCTCGGCACCCATCGCCGGCGGCGCGTTGCGGCGGATGCGCTCCGGCGCGACCACCCGCGCCGCGGCCTCGGCGGCCCGCGCGCTGGCCTCGGCGTGGTTCACCATCGGCGGGTAGCCGCGGCGGAAGGTCACCTCCACCGTCGCGCCGTGCGCCGCAGCGGTGTGCTCCGCCACCTGGCGCACCAGCGTCTCCATCAGCGCGCGCGTCTCCGGCTTCAGCGTGCGGATGGTGCCGTTCAGCATGGCGTTGTCCGGGATGATGTTGCCGGCGCTGCCAGCGTGGAACTGGCAGATGCTGACCACCGCGCTGTCCAGCGGATCGGTGCGCCGCGCCACCAGGGATTGCAGCGCGACGACGACGTGGCTGCCCACCAGCACCGGGTCGATCGCGCCCTGCGGCCGCGCCGCATGCCCGCCCAGCCCCTGGATGGCGATGGTCACGCCGTCCGCGGCGGCCAGCTGCGGCCCGGCGGTGATCGCTACCTCGCCGAGCGGGATGCCGGGCTGGTTGTGGACGGCGAAGACCTGGTCGCAGGGGAAGCGGTCGAACAGCCCTTCCTCGACCATCACCCGCCCGCCGCCGCCGCCCTCCTCCGCGGGCTGGAAGATGAAGTGCACGGTGCCGTCGAAATTCCGCGTCTCCGCCAGGTACTTCGCGGCGCCGAGCAGCATGGCGGTGTGCCCGTCATGGCCGCAGGCATGCATGCGGCCCTCCACCGTGCTGCGGTGCGGCCTGTCCGCCGGGCGTTCCTGCATCGGCAGGCAGTCCATGTCGGCGCGCAGGCCGATGGCGCGGCCGGAGCGGCCGTTGCGCAGCACGCCGACGATGCCGGTGGTGGCGATGCCGCGATGCACCTCGATGCCCCAGGCGGCGAGCCGCGCGGCGACGAGGTCGCCGGTGCGCCGTTCCTGGAACCCCATCTCCGGATGGGCATGGATGTCCTGCCGCCAGGCGGCCATCTCGGGCGCGAAGTCGGCGATGCGGTTGAGGACGGGCATGGGCGGCGGGGTCCGGGACGGTGCGAGGCAGGGGGTGTCGCGCGGCGGCCGGGCGCTGTCGAGCGGAATGTTTCCCCGCCGCGCACGCCCCGCGTAGGCTGCGCCCATGAGCGAGCCGCTGTTGCTTGCCCTCGACCAGGGCACCACCTCCACCCGCGCCATCCTGTTCGGGCCTGACCTGGTGCCGCGCGCCACGGCGCAGCGGGAATTGCCGCAGCATTTTCCGGCGCCGGGCTGGGTGGAGCACGCGCCGGAGGACATCTGGCAGGGCAGCCTCTCCGTCATGCGTGCCGTCCTGTCGCAGGCCGGCGCGGCGCCGCGCGACCTCGCCGGCATCGGCATCACCAACCAGCGCGAGACCGTGCTGCTGTGGGAGCGCGCCAGCGGCCGCCCCGTGCACCGCGCCATCGTCTGGCAGGACCGCCGCACGGCGGAGGCCTGCGCGCGGCTGCGCGCCGCGGGGCATGAGCCGCTGATCGCCGCGCGCACCGGCCTGCTGGCCGATCCCTACTTCTCCGCCACCAAGCTTGCCTGGCTGCTGGACAACGTCGCCGGCGCCCGCGCGCAGGCGGAGCGCGGCGAGCTCTGCTTCGGCACGGTGGACAGCTTCCTGCTGCACCGGCTGACCGGGGGGCGCGTGCATGCGACGGATGCGACCAACGCCGCGCGCACCATGCTGTTCGACATCCACCGCGGCGCCTGGGACGCGGAGCTGCTGCGGCTGTTCGACATCCCCGCCGCCATCCTGCCCGAGGTGCGCGACTGCGCCGCCGAGTTCGGCCACACGGAGGCCGCGCTGCTCGGCGCCCCGGTGGCGGTGCGCGGCATGGCCGGGGACCAGCAGGCGGCGACGATGGGCCAGGCCTGCTTCGCGCCGGGCATGCTGAAATCCACCTATGGCACCGGCTGCTTCGCGCTGCTGAACACGGGTGCGACGCCGGTGGCCTCGAAGAACCGGCTGCTGACCACCATCGCCTGGCAGCTCGGCGGGCAGCGGACCTATGCGCTGGAGGGCGCGATCTTCGTCGCCGGCGCGGCGGTGCAGTGGCTGCGCGACGGCCTCGGCATCATCGGCAACGCCGCGGAGACCGGGATGCTGGCAGGCCAGGCCGATCCGGCGCAGGCCGTGCACCTGGTGCCGGCCTTCGTCGGCCTCGGCGCGCCGTGGTGGGATGCCGAGGCGCGCGGCGCGATCTTCGGCCTCACGCGTGCCACCGGTCGTGCCGAGATCGCCCGCGCGGCGCTGGAAAGCGTGGCGTTCCAGACCAAGGACCTGCTGGACGCGATGGGGGCGGACATCGCCGCCGCCGCGGTTGGCGGGGCGACCGGAGGCGGCGGCGAGAACCGGGTGCTGCGCGTGGATGGCGGCATGGTCGCCAGCGACTGGACGATGCAGTTCCTGGCGGACCTGCTGGGCGCGCCGGTGGACCGCCCCGTTGTGCAGGAGACGACGGCGCTGGGCGCGGCCTGGCTGGCGGGGCTGCAGGCCGGGCTCCTCCCGCCGCCGGGGGCCGCGGCGACGCATTGGCGCCTCGATCGCCGCTTCCTGCCGCACATGGCGCGCGAGGAGGCCGGGCGCCGTCATGCTGCCTGGCTGGACGCGGTGAGCCGCACGCTGAGCGGCCCATAGGCATCCTCCCGGCGCCTGCGGCCTGTTGCCGGGCGGATGGCGCGGGCGGATGATCGGCGCATGAGCACCCCCTTCCTCGTCGGCAATGGCGGCGGTTTCTCCGGCGACCGCGTGGACGCACCGATCCCCGTGGTGCGCACGCTGCTGCGCCGCGGCCTGCCGGCGGCGCTGTTCTTCGAGACTCTCGGCGAGCGCACGGTGGCGCTGGCGCAGCTCGAACGCCGGCGCGACCCGTCGCTGGGCTACGAGCCCATGCTCGAGCCGCTGCTGGAGCCGGTCCTGGCGGACTGCTTCCGCCACCGCATCCCCATCCTCGGGAATTACGGCGCGGCGAATCCGCCCGCGGCGGCGGCGCTCGTGGCGCGGCTGGCGCTGCGGCTCGGGCTGCCCGGGCTGCGCATCGGCCTCGTCACCGGCGACGACGTCTCCGCCTCCATCGCGCTGGACCAGCTGCCGGTGCATGAGGCGGACGACAGCCTGGACATGCGGGCGGCGCACCTCGTCGCCGCCAATGCCTATATCGGCGCGGAGCCGCTGGTGCGCGCCCTGGCCGAGGGCGCGGACGTGGTGGTGGCCGGCCGCACCTCCGACCCGGCGCTGGCGATCGCGCCGCTGGTGCACCATTTCGGCTGGGCCTGGGACGACTGGCGCATGCTGGCCGTCGGCGCCGCCTGCGGCCACCTGCTGGAATGCGGCAGCCAGGTGACCGGCGGCGTGTTCTGGGACCCGGGCTTCAAGGACATCCCCGACCCGGCCAACATCGGCTTCCCGATCGCCGAGGTGACGCGCGAGGGCGGGCTGGTCATCACCAAGGCGGAGGAGACCGGCGGGCTGGTGGACCTGCGCACGGTGAAGGAGCAGCTGCTGTACGAGCTGCACGACCCGGCCGCCTACATCACGCCCGACGTGGTGCTGGACATCACCGGCTGCCGGCTGGAGCAGGTGGGCAGGGACCGCGTCGCGGTGCACGGCCTGCGCGGCACGGCGCGGCCCGACACGCTGAAGGTGACGGCCAGCTTCGAGGGGAGCTGGCTCGGCGAGGGCGAAGTTTCCGTCGCCGGGCCGAATGCGCTGGCCCGGGCGCGGGCCACCGCCGAGGTCCTGCTGGAGCGCCTGAAGCGGCGCGGCCTGCCGGTGCGGGCGCGGGCCGACCTGATCGGCGTCGCCTCCGTGCATGACAGCGACGACGGCGCGCTGTGGCGCGGCTACCGGGGGCCGGAGCCGCCGGAGGTGCGGGTGCGCCTGGCCGCCGAAGGCGCCGACCGCCACGCGGTGGACGGTGCGGCGCGGGAGGTGCTGGCGCTGCTCTGCTGCGGTACGGCGGGCACCGGCGGCGCGCGCTGGCGCACCACGCCGCGCATCCTGACGCGGAGCTATCTGGTGCTGCGCGAACGGGTGCCGACCACCATCACCGTGCGGACGGCGCGGGAGATCGCGGCATGAGGGAGGTTCCGCTGCACGCCGTGGCGCACAGCCGCGCCGGCGACAAGGGCAACCGGCTGAACATGTCGCTGATCCCCTACGATCCGGCGCACTACCCCCTGCTGGCCGAGCAGGTGACGGAGGCGCGGGTGCTGGAGCTGTTCCGTCATCGCGGCGCGACCAGGGTCACGCGCTACGACCTGCCGCTGATCCACGCCTTCAACTTCGTGGTGGACGACGTGCTGGAGGGCGGCGTGAACGGCAGCCTGAACCTCGACGGCCATGGCAAGACGCATTCCTTCCGGCTGCTCGGGCTGGCGGTGCGGGTGCCCTGAGACACCCTGTGTCCACCCCGATGTTGTCATGCGGCGATTTTGGCTGCGGCAGTGTGCCTGGCTGGGTCGT
>JAIEOP010000403.1 GCA_019750465.1 Acetobacteraceae bacterium
GAGCAGGGCCAGCGCCGCGGCGGCCGCCAGTTCCGCCGCGCCGGCGCTGCCGTGGCCGAGCAGCGCGGCGACCAGCTGCGCCACCTGCCACGCGAGGCCGACGCCGCAGAGCAGGGCGCCGAGCCCGATCACCACGGGCGGCAGGAGATGCCCGCGCAAGGCGCGGGATTGGCGGCGGAGAAGAGCGCGCGCCGCCGGGTCCCGGCCCGGGGCGGTTGGGGATGCCATGGGGTCCTCATACCCGGCGCGGCGCGGCGCGTCACCCGGGGCGGCCTTGCGCGACCGGGCCGCGGCCGACACATGCGCAGCCGGGAACGATGCGGGATGCCGATGATGCTGCCGACCCATGGCCGCTACGCCTACGCGGCCTGGCCCGGGCGCCGCCGCGACTGGTGCTGGCCGAACGGCGCGAAGCTCGCCGCCTATCTCGGCGTGAACCTGGAGCACTTCGCCTTCGGCGAGGGGCTGGGGGCCGAGCTCGCGCCCGGCGGGCCGCAGCCGGACGTGCTGAACCACGCGTGGCGCGACTACGGCAACCGCGTCGGCGCCTGGCGGCTGCTGGAGCTGCTGGACGCGCTGCGGCTGCCGGCGACGGTGCTGCTGAACAGCACGATGTACGACCACGCGCCGGCACTGGTCGCCGCGCACCGCGCCCGCGGCGACGAGATCGCGGGGCATGGGCGCACGAACAGCGAGCGGCAATCCGCGCTGTCCGAGGCAGCGGAGCGCGCGCTGATCGCCGAGAGCACCGCCGCGATCGCGCGGCACG
Organism: Acetobacteraceae bacterium; assembly: GCA_019750465.1. Classification (GTDB taxonomy): domain Bacteria; phylum Pseudomonadota; class Alphaproteobacteria; order Acetobacterales; family Acetobacteraceae; genus JAIEOP01. Next base: position 770 of record JAIEOP010000403.1, read on the forward strand.
AGGGGCGGCCGCCGCGCGGCTGGCTCTCGCCCTGGATCGCCGAAAGCCACGTGACGCCGGACCTGCTGGCCGAGGCCGGCTACGCCTATACGCTGAACTGGTGCATGGACGACCAGCCGGTCTGGCTGCGCACCCGCGCCAGGCGGGCGCTGCTCACCATTCCCTACCCGCAGGAGGTGAACGACATCCCCGCGATCGTCGCGCGGAAGGACGGCGCCAGCCAGTTCGCCGCAATGATCGTCGCGGACCTGGAGGAGCGGCTGGAGCAGGTGGCGCGCGACGGCATCCCGCAGGTGATGGGCATCGCGCTGCATCCCTACATCATCGGGCAGCCCTACCGGCTGCGCGCGCTGCGCGGGGCGCTCGCGGCGCTGGCTTCGCGGCGCGACGCAGGGGTGTGGATCGCAACCGCCGGCGCGGTGTTCGAGCATGCGGCGGCCCTGCCGCCCGGCACCCTGCCCGGCGATGGAGAAGACTGATGCGACGGCTGCTGGCCACCCTGCCCGTGCCTCTGGCCCTGCTGCTGGTGCTGCTCGGCTGCGCCGCGACGCCGCCGGCGGATGCGCCGCGCACCGTCGCGGCGGTGGACCTGCCACGCTACCTCGGCACCTGGTACGAGATCGCGCGCCTGCCGATGTGGGCGCAGGACAATCGGACGGTCTCCTGCGAGAACGTCACCGCCACCTATACCGCGCGCGCCGATGGCCGGATCGGCGTGCTGAACCGCTGCCTGAACGCGCTGGCCGACGACGCGCCGCGCGCGGCGAGCGGCAGCGCCTACGTGGTGGCGGGCAGCAGCGGCGCGAAGCTGCGGGTGAGCTTCTTCTGGCCCTTCCATGGCGACTACTGGGTGCTGGGGCTCGATCCCGACTACCGCTGGGCGGTGGTGGGCGAGCCGCGGCGGCAATACCTGTGGATCCTCTCGCGCACGCTGCAGATGGCGCCGGCCGATTTCGGCCTGGCGAGGCAGGTCGCGCGCGATGCCGGCTACGACCTGGCACCGCTGCGCATGACCCGGCACTGACTCCCTATCTTCCCCCCTGGCGGGGGACGGGTCGGCGGGTCGCCATCGACGACCGCGACGCCGTTGCCACCACCCCCACCCCTGCCCTCCCCCGCCTTGCGGGGGAGGGAGGTCAGCGGATCATCGCGCGGTATCGCTCCAGCACCTGCCGCCCCTCGGGCCCGGCCTTCTGCGCCCATTCCTCCGCCATGCGCGCGCCGAGCTCGCGCAGGTTCGCCAGCAGCACCGGATCGACCTCCGGCAGCACCATCCCCTGCTGGCGCAGCCGCGCCGTCATGCTGCGCTCGGACTCCTGGCCGAGGCCCGGGCTGCGCTCGCCGGCGCGCTGCGCCGCCTCGACCAGCGCCGCGCGCACCGGCGCTTCGAGCGCGGCGAGCGCGCGCGTGCTCACCAGGATGGCGTTGCGCACATAGGTCATGCCCATGAAGGTGGCGTAGCGCGTGTAGTCCCAGGCGCTGGTATCCACCCCGGTCGCCGCGCTGGTGATCATCACGTTGATGATGCCGGCGGCGAAAGCCTGCGGCACCTCGGCCTGCTGCACCACCACGGGCTGCGCGCCGAGCAGCTCGGCCAGCCGCACCAGCGTCGGCGCCTGGGCGCGGAAGCGGGTGCCGCGCAGATCCTCCAGCTTCGTGACCGGCGTGCGCGTCCAGAACGCCTGGCTCGGCCAGAAGCCGAGGTAGAGCAGGGTCAGCCCCTGGCGCTCGAAGCGGGTGCGCAGGATCGGCGCGGTCACCTCGTTCAGCGCCATGGCGCGCTCCCAGGTGTCGGCGAGGAAGGGGATGAAGTCCACCTCGTACATCGGGTCCTCGTTGCCGTAGGCGGCCATGAGGATCTCGCCCATCTGGATCTGCCCGGTCTGGATGGCGCGCTTGATCTGCGGCATCGGCAGCAGCGAGGCGTTGCTGTGCAGCTGCACCGCCAGCCGGCCGCCGCCCGCCTGCTCCGCCTCGGCCAGGAAGCGGCGGATGTTCTGGGTATGGTAGTTGCCGTCCGGATAGGCGCTGGCCATCACCCAGCGCGCCTGCGCCGCCGCCAGGCGCGGCGCCCCGAGCGCGGCCAGGCCGGTGGCCAGCATGGTCCTGCGTCGCATCACACCCTCCAGCGGTTCGCCGCGTCAGCGAACCACGGCGGGCGCGGGGATCACAAGGACGTTCAGCCGAGCTCGAAGCTGGTCACGCCGAAGACGCGCGACCAGTCCATGGCCGGTGGGGCGCCGCGATACATGCGCGCGGTCTCGAAGACCGGCGCCATGCCGGCATCGCGCGCCAGCGCCAGCGCCGCCGCGTTCACCTCCGGGACGTCGAGGAAGACCGGGCCGGCCGGCGCGCGGGCCAGCAGCGCGGCGAGCAACGCCCGCGCCGTTGCCGCGTCGTCGGCGAAGAGCGGGCCGATCTTGGCGCCCTCGCGCGCCGGGCGCAGCACGGCATAGCCGGCGAGGCGGTCGCCGCAGCGCGCGCCGAGCGCGACATGGCCGGGGAGCGTCAGCCAGTGCCGCAGGAATGCGGGGCGCGGCGCCTCGAAGCCCGTGGCGTCGAACGCGGCGATCGCCCCGAAGGGCAGCGACTCCGCCGGCACCACCTGCACCGCCGAGGACGCGACCGGCGCGACGGGCTTTGCCGTGCCGAAGCGGATGTTGCGGTGCGCCAGCGCGAAGCCGGAGCGCCGGTAGTTCCCCTGCTGCGCCACCACGCCGTCGAGGCCCACGCACCGCGCGCCGAGATGCGCCATCCCGGCCTGCCACAGCGCCAGCCCATGACCCTTCCCGCGATGCTCAGGGCGGCAGATGTAGAAGCCGAGGAAGCCGTAGTCCGGCGTGTAGCGGACCACCGAGATGCAGGCGACGGGCTGGCCGCGCAGTTCCGCCAGCCAGAAGCCCTCCGGATCGGCGGCCCAGAAGGCATCGGCGTCGTGCAGGCCGGGATTCCAGCCCTCGGCAGCGGCCCAGTCGATCGCGAGATCAAGTTCGGCCCGCCGCATCGGGCGGCATGTCACGTCCCCGGCCATCGCCGCGTCTCCCCTCCGCCTGCCGCCGCCCGTCCGCCACGGCTCGTCTTCGAACTGTCATGAAACACGACCGTAACCCGGCGGGGCGGCGCCACGTATCGCGGCCGTTCTCGATCAGGAGAACAGGGACGGTGGAGGGCAGCATGCGCAGGACCATCAACTTCGACGATCTCGCTCCACCCGGCGGCAGCACGCCCGTCGCCCAGGACTATGAGGGCTTCGCATGGGTTGCCTTCGCCGCCGTGGACCGCGACGCGCCGACCGGCGGCGACGGTGTCGGGAACGTCGTCGCGGAAGGCTCCGGACGCGCCGCCGGCACCAATGCGGTGGGAATCTCCGCGGCCTTCGGCGCGGATGAGACCTTCGCCTTCCGGAAGGGCGTCTTCGCCTCCGTCCGCGCCGAGGAGCTGACGCTGACGGTCACCGGGTTCCGCGATGGCGTCGTGGTGGCGGAGCGGAGCTTCACGCTGACCGAGGCGGCCGAGACGCTGCGCTTCGGCAGGGCCTTCCGCGACGTGGATGCGGTGCAGTTCACGCCCTCCGATCCGAACGTCAATCCCTTCGATCCCCTCGCCGACACCTTCTTCGCGGCGGATGACCTGGTGGTGGTGACGGCGGATACCGCCGCGACCACGTCGCTCGATCCCTTCGGCTGAGAGCCGGGGCGCGGGGCGGCGGAACGCCCCTTTCCCCCGCCCGCGCGCGTGACGCTCCGGTGCATGCGGGCGTCAATACATCACGTCGCCGCCATTCGGCGACAGCAGCGCACCGGCGTAGAAGGTGCCGCCCGGCCCGGCGAGCAGCAGCGCCGTCTCGGCGATCTCCTCCGGCCGGCCGAGGCGGCCCGCCGGCAGGCTCGCTTCCATCGCCGCCTTCCATTCGGGGCCGCGGGCGTGGGTGAGATCGGTCTCGATGGGACCGGGGCCGATGGCGTTCACCAGCACGCCCTTCGCCGTCGCCTCCCAGGCGAGCGCACGGGTGAAGCCGAGGATCGCCGCCTTCGCCGTGATGTAGGGCACCGCGTTCGGCCCGCCCTTGATGGCGAGCTGGGAGGCGATGTTGATGATGCGCCCCGCCCGGCGCGCGACCATGCCCGGATAGACGTGGCGCGCCATGAACACCATGCCCTTCACGTGCACGTCCATGACCCGGTCGAAATTCGCCTCCGTCAGCTCCTCGAAGGGGCCGCGGATGTTGATGCCGGCGTTGTTCAGCAGGATGTCGCAGGGCCCGAGGGCGCGCTCGGCGGCCTCCGCGAAACCGCGGGTCTGCGCGGTATCGGCGACGTCGGCCTCCATCGCGAAGCCGCGGCGGCCCATGGCCGTGACCTCGCGCACCAGGCTCTCCGCCATCTCGGCATCCTGGTGGTGGCAGATCGCCACGTCGGCGCCGGCCCGTGCGAAGGCGAGTGCCGAGGCGCGGCCGATGCCGCGGCTGCCGCCGGTGACAAGGGCGATCTTCCCGTCCAGCACGCCGGTCATTCGACTCTCCCCTGGTTTATGCAAGCAGCCGCCGCATCACCTGCGCGAAGCGCTGCGCAATGCGCGGCCGCGCGTGGTGCCGCCCGGCCTCGACCAGCGGCGCGGCGCCGCAGACCACGCTGCGCACCGCGCCGCCGGCGGGCCCGAAGATCCAGGCATCCAGCAGCGCGTCGCCGGCGCGGCCGACCAGTGCCGGGTGCTCGGCATCCAGATCCACCAGGTCGCAGCGCCGGCCCGGCGCGATGGCCCCGAGCGCACGGCCGCCCGCCTGCGCGCCGCCGGCCAGCGCGGCGTCCAGCAGCAGCCGGCCCGGATGCGGCTGCGCCTCGGTTGTCGCGACCGCGCGCGCCTGCAGCGAAAGGCGCTGGCTCATCTCCAGCGCGCGCAACTCCTCGCGCGGCGCGGTGCCGACATGGCTGTCCGTGCCGATGCCGAATCGCCCGCCATGGCCGAGATAGGCCGGCAGCGCAAAGGTGCCGTCGCCGAGCGAGGCCTCGGTGCTCGGGCACAGCCCGGCGACGGCGCCGCTGGCGGCCAGGTCCTCGATCTCGGCGGCGTTCATGTGGGTCGCGTGGATCACGCACCAGCGGGCATCGACGGGCGCGTTGTCCAGCAGCCACTCGACAGGCCGCGCATGCACGGCGGCGAGGCATTCCTCCACCTCGCGCCTCTGCTCGGCGGCGTGGATGTGGATCGGCCCGTCCATGGCGGCGACGGCCAGGAGCATGGCCGGCGTCACCGCGCGCAGGCTGTGCGGCGCGAGCCCGACGGCGGCCTGCGCATCGCCCGCGGCGGCGCGCCGGCAGCTCTCGACGATGGCGGCGAAGCCGTCGAGGTCGTTCAGGAAGCGCCGCTGCCCCGGCGCCGCGGGCTTCCCGAAGATGCCGCCATGCCGGTAGAGGCTCGGCAGCAGGGTGATGCCGATGCCCGTCGCGCGCGCCGCTTCCAGGTGGCGCAGCGCCATCTCCGCCGGGTCGGCATAGGGCGTGCCGTCGGGCTGGTGGTGCAGGTAGTGGAATTCGCACACCGACGTGAAGCCCGCCTCCAGCAGCTCCACGTAGAGCATGGCGGCGATCGCCTCGGCATCCTCCGGCGAGAGCAGGCCGGTGAAGCGGTACATGGTCTCGCGCCACGTCCAGAAGCTGTCCTGGCCGGCCGGGCCGCGGCGTTCGGCACCGCCGGCCATGGCGCGCTGGAAGGCGTGGCCGTGCAGGTTGGGGATGCCGGGGATGACGGCACCGGCAAGGCGCCGCGCGCCGGCCGCGGGCATCGCGGCCGGCTCCACCGCGGTGATCCAGCCCGCCGCGTCGGCCCGGATGCGCACATCGGCCGCCCATCCCTGCGGCAGCAGCGCGGTGGCGGCGTGGAACTCCGGCATGGCGGGATCATGCCCGCACCGGGGCCACGTGGCCAGAAGCGCTATCCGTCCACCCGCACCCCGGCATCGCGCGCCACCATGGCCCAGCGCTCCGTATCGGCGGCGACCATGGCGCCCCAGTCGGCGACCGAGGCATCGATCGCCTCGGCGCCCTGGGTGCGCCATTGCCGCTGCACCTCCGGATCGCGCGTCACCACCCGCACCGCCTCGTTCAGCCGCTGCACCACGGCGGGCAGCGTGCCGGCCGGCGCCATCAGCCGGATCAGCAGGGCGACATCGAAGCCCGGCAGCGTCGCCGCCAGGGGCGGCACGCCCGGCAGCGCGGCGGAGGGTGCGGTGCTGGTCACCGCCAGCACCCGCACCCGACCGCCGCGCGAGAGTTCCGCCGCGCCGGCGACCGGGTCGATCATCACCTATACCCGGTCGGCCATCAGGTCGGTGCGCGCCTCGGCCCCGGCGCGGTAGGGCACATGCACCCAGTCGATGCCGGCGCGCAGCCGGATCAGCTCCCCGACCAGGTGGTTCGCCGTGCCGATGCCGGTCGTCGCGTAGGAGAGCGCGCCGGGATGCGCCCGGGTATGCGCGACCAGCCCCGCCATGTCGCGCGCCGGCAGGCCGGGTGCGACGGTGATGGCGAGCGCGGTGGCGTTGAAGGCGGCGACCGGGGTGAAATCCCGGCCAGCACGTAGCCACGGTTCGGCAGCAGCGTCTCGCCGATGGTGTGGGAGGAGGTGATGACCAGCAGCGTGTGCCCGTCGGTCGCGCGCGCCACCATCTGCGGGCCGAGCGTGGCGCCGGCGCCGGGGCGGTTCTCGACGAAGGCGCGGCCGCCGAGGGCGGGGCCGATCCGGTCCGCCACGGTGCGGGCGAAGATGTCGGTAGCGCCGACGGCACCGAAGGGCACGACGAGGCGGACTGGTCGGCTGGGCCAGGCCAGGGCGCGAGCGGGCCAGGGCAGCAGCACGGGCAGCAGCGCGCGCAGCAGCAAGGGCAGGGCCAGGGCGGTGCGGCGCGGGATCATGTGGGACAGGGTGGATAGCGGCGGCTCCGGGACGCAAGCAAAACCGGTACAGGACTCCCCAGGCCCGGCCGACAAGCTGCTATGCTGTCCCGGTCATGAGCACCGCCCCCGACCCCCGCTTCCGCAATGCGCCGGCGATCCGCTCGCCCCGCGGCCTCGACATCACCTGCCGCCACTGGACCACCGAGGCGGCGATGCGCATGCTGATGAACAACCTCGACGACGAGGTGGCGGAGCGGCCGGGCGAGCTGGTGGTCTATGGCGGCATCGGCCGCGCGGCGCGCGACTGGCGCAGCTACGAGGCGATCGTCGCCACCCTGCGGCGGCTGCGCGAGGACCAGACGCTGCTGGTGCAGTCCGGCAGGCCGGTCGGCGTGTTCGGGACGCATGCCGACGCGCCGCGCGTGCTGATCGCCAATTCCAACCTGGTGCCGGCCTGGGCGAGCTGGGAGCATTTCCACGAGCTGGATCGCAAGGGGCTGATGATGTACGGCCAGATGACGGCCGGGTCGTGGATCTACATCGGCAGCCAGGGCATCGTGCAGGGCACCTACGAGACCTTCGCGGAAGCCGGGCGGCAGCATTTCGACGGCGACCTGGCGGGGCGCTGGATCCTGACCGGCGGCCTCGGCGGCATGGGGGGTGCACAGCCGCTGGCGGGCGTCTTCGCCGGCGCCGCGATCCTCTGCGTGGAGTGCCAGCCCAGCCGCATCGAGAAGCGGCTGGAGACGAAGTATCTCGACCAGCGCGCCGACGACCTCGATGCCGCGCTGGCGATGATCCGCGCGGCCTGTGCGGAGCGGCGGGCGATCTCGGTCGGGCTGCTCGGCAATGCGGCGGAGGTCTTTCCGGAGCTGGTCCGCCGCGGCGTGGTGCCGGACATCGTCACCGACCAGACCAGCGCGCACGACCCGTCCAACGGCTACCTGCCCGCGGGCTGGACGCTGCCGCACTGGGAGGAGATGCGCGCCCGCGACCCGGCCGCGGTGGCGAAGGCGGCGAAGCACAGCATGGTGGCGCACGTGCAGGCCATGCTGGATTTCCAGCGCCTGGGCGCCAAGGTGCTCGACTACGGCAACAACATCCGCCAGATGGCGAAGGACGAGGGCCTGGCGAACGCCTTCGATTTCCCGGGCTTCGTGCCGGCCTATATCCGCCCGCTGTTCTGCCGCGGCATCGGCCCCTTCCGCTGGGCGGCGCTGTCGGGCGACCCGGAGGACATCTACCGGACGGATGCGCGGGTGCGGGAGCTGATCCCAGATGATGCGCACCTGCACCGCTGGCTTGACATGGCGCGCGCGCGCATCGCCTTCCAGGGGCTGCCTGCGCGGATCTGCTGGGTGGGCCTGGGCCTGCGCGACCGGCTCGGGCTGGCCTTCAACGAGATGGTGGCGCGGGGCGAGATCGGGCCCATCGTGATCGGCCGCGACCACCTGGACAGCGGCAGCGTCGCCTCCCCCAACCGCGAGACGGAGGCGATGCGGGACGGCTCCGACGCCGTGTCCGACTGGCCGCTGCTGAACGCGCTGCTGAACACCGCCTCGGGCGCGACCTGGGTGAGCATCCATCATGGCGGCGGCGTCGGGCTCGGCTATTCGCAGCATGCGGGCATGGTGATCGTCGCCGACGGCACGGCGGAGGCGGCGCGGCGGCTCAAACGTGTCCTCTGGAACGACCCGGCCACCGGCGTGATGCGCCACGCCGATGCCGGGTACGACATCGCGCTGGACTGCGCGCGGGAGCATGGGCTGGACCTGCCCATGCTTGCGTCGTGATCACGCCAGGCGGCGCGACGCTGGCGCAGCTCCGCGCCGTGACCGAGGGCGCGGCGCTGGCGCTGGCCGAAGGCTGGCAGGCGCCTGTGCAGCGCGGCGCCGATGCTCTGGCGGCGCGGCTCTTCGACCCCGCGCCGATCTACGGCGTGAACACCGGCTTCGGGAAGCTCGCCTCCACCCGCATCCCGGCCGATGGGCTGGCGCAATTGCAGCTCAACCTGCTGCGCAGCCACGCCGCGGGCGTCGGCGCCTTCCTGCCGCGGCCGGTGGTGCGGCTGGTGCTGGCGCTGAAGGCGCTGTCGCTGGCGCGCGGCGCCTCCGGCGTGCGGCGCGTGGTGGTGGAGGCACTGCTGGCGCTGCTCGCCGCCGATTGCCTGCCATTGATCCCCGCCAAGGGCTCGGTCGGCGCCTCCGGCGACCTGGCGCCGCTCGCGCATCTCGCGCTGGTGCTGGTCGGCGAGGGCGAGGCCTTCCTCGGCGAGGCCGTGCTGCCGGGCGCCGAGGCGCTCGGGTGCATCGGCCTGGCGCCGCTGGTGCTCGGCCCGAAGGAGGGGCTGGCGCTGCTCAACGGCACGCAGGTCAGCACGGCGCTGGCGCTCGTCGCGCTGTTCTCGGCCGAGACGCTGCTGCGCACGGCCCTCGTCGCGGGCGCGATGTCGGTGGATGCGGCACGTGGCTCCGACACGCCCTTCGATGCGCGCATCCATGCGCTGCGCGGCCAGCCCGGGCAGATCCGGGCCGCCGCCGCGCTGCGCGACCTGCTGGCCGGCAGTGCCATCCGCGAGAGCCACCGCACCGGCGATCCGCGCGTGCAGGACCCCTATTCGCTGCGCTGCCAGCCGCAGGTGGCCGGCGCCTGCCTCGACCTGCTCGACGGGGCGGCGCAGGTCCTGGAACGCGAGGCGAACGCGGTCACCGACAATCCCCTGGTGGTGGAGGATGGCGAGATCCTCTCGGGCGGCAATTTCCATGCCGCCCCCGTGGCCTTCGCGGCCGACATGATGGCCCTCGCGCTGGCGGAGCTGGGCAGCATCAGCGAACGCCGCGTCGCCCTGCTGACCGACCCCGTGCTGTCCGGCTTGCCCGCCTTCCTGGTGCGCGAGGGCGGGCTGAACAGCGGCTTCATGATCGCGCAGGTGACGGCGGCGGCGCTGGTCGCCGAGAACCGCGCGCTCGCCACACCGCGCAGCACCGACAGCCTGCCCACCAGCGCCAACCAGGAGGACCATGTGAGCATGGCTACCGGCGCCGCGCTGCGGCTTCAGGAGATGGCGGAGAACCTGGCGGCGATCCTCGCCATCGAGCTGCTGGCCGGCGCGCAGGGGCTGGAATTCCACCGCCCCCTGCAATCTAGCGCGCCGATCGAGCGCGCACACGGCCTGGTGCGCGGCGCGGCGGCGGCCTGGGACGTGGATCGCGCCATGGCCCCCGACATCGCCGCGGTGACGGCGCTGGTGGAGCGCGGGCGCTTCGCGGCGCTGGCGGCAGCGGCGGGATAGGCGCGCCGCGGCCCGGCCGGTAAGACGGCATCCCGCCCCAGCCATGGTCGCCACGCACCGATGAACGCCCCCTTCCCCGCCGCGCCCACGCCGGCGGCGCTCGACGCCATCATCGCCGAGGGCGTGCCGCTGGTCTCCGGCTGGGGCGCACAGGTGCTGGCGGCCGCGGACGGCGCCGCCACCGTGCGCCTGCCCTACCGCGCCGACCTGCTGCGGCCCGGCAACACCGTCTCCGGCCCCGCCATCATGGGACTGGCCGACGTGGCGATGTGGGCGGCGCTGCTGTCCCTGACCGGCGGGCGGGACGAGAGCGTGACCTCGACCATGACCGTGAACTTCCTGCGTCCCGCCGGGCCGAATCCCGTCATCGCCGAGGCGCGCATCGTCAAGCGCGGCCGCCGCGCGATCTTCGGCGAGGTGATCATCCGCGCCGAGGGCAGCGACGACATCTGCACCCACGTCACCACCACCTGGACGGTGATCGTCTGACACGGCCTGCCATGGCCTGTGGGCAGCGGCCTGCCCTGCATCCTGTCGCGGCGGAGGCGCCGGCCTGTCCCGCGTCACGGCCGCACACGCCCCCTCCCCTGGCCGGATCGCCGCCGTGCCGCTAGCAGGTTGCGGAAATTCGATTTTCGACGGCAGCCAGCGCAACATTGATTCGCGGGATCCGCCTGGTTCGAAAGGAAAATTCAGGCGACGGCATTTCTGGATTCCTTCATGCCTTTTGTTGCGTGTCCGATGGAGAATTTCCGCAGCCTGCTAGAGCGTGATGCGGTCAGTTCGAGTCGATTTTGCTATGCGACGCGGAGCGCTTTCTGATTCAAGATGCTGGCTGGGATGGGAGGCCAGCATCGGATGGGTGAACCCTATTCCTTGGACTTGCGCGAGCGGGTTGTGGGGGCCGTCCAGGTTGATGGTCTGTCGCGCAACCAAGCGGCGGCGAAGTTCGGTGGGGTGCGGCCCGGTTCGATGAGACAGGCGGCTGCGGTAGATGCCTCCGGATCACCGGGCTCAACCGGGAGCGGCGGTTCGTCAACCGTCACCGCGTTCTCAACCGTGCCGTCTGGAGCGGACGGACGGCAGCGCGGGTGCTGCTTGGG
>JAIEOP010000011.1 GCA_019750465.1 Acetobacteraceae bacterium
CGCGGGCCGCCGCCGCCGTCGCGCGATGGCGAGGCGCCGCGCCGCCGCACCGCACCGCCGCGGCGCTGACGCAGCCCGCTCACACCGTGACGAGTTCCACCGGAAAGCGCGCTTCCAGGTCGTCGCATTCGGTGACGTGATACACCGAGAAGCGGTAGGCCGGCCCCGCGCCGATCTCCGGCGGGGTGAAGGGGAAGGCCAGGTTCCCGCCCGTGCTCAGCCGCCCCGGGAAGCCGAAATGCAGCATGCTCTGCTTCGCAACGCCGACCACGGCCTTGGCGATGTCGGCGGTGGCGGCCACGCATTCGATCAGGAAGAACACCTCGCGCGGCTCCGGCAGCGCCGTCGCGGCGCCGGGATAGAGGCCGGTGGCGCCGGCGCCATAGGCGCGGAAGCGCAGGTCGAACGCCGCGTCCGGCAGGATCTCCCGCACCGCGCGCGCCACGCCCTCGGTGATCAGGTCGCGGTTGGTGATGACGGCGGGGTCGGCGGTCGCGGCCAGCGCCACGGCACGCTCGCCGCACCAGGCCGCGCCCTCCAGCTTGATGGTCGGCTGGCGCGCCGCCCCCCAGGTGGCGCCGGAGACGCGGACGCGGCGTGCGTCGATCGCCTCGAACCGCGCGCCGGCGACGTGCAGCGTGCCGTCCGGCTCCTGCACCGCCAGCGGGTCGGCCTGTTCGTAGAGGCTGTGCGCGGCGACGGAGACCGCGGTCGCCGCGCGCGCCGGGTTCATGCTCTCCAGCTCGAAGCTGTCGCCGCGCAGCGTGCCGAGCATGGCGTCGCGCCCGCCGGGCAGGCAGCAGATCGAGGTGCACTCGATGATCTTCGCCATGTGCGTCGCCGGGCCGGCCGGATAGCCCAGCAGCAGCGGCACGGCGGCGAAGATGGCGGTGTCGCAGGCGCGGCCCGCCAGGATGATGTCGGGCTCCAGCGCCAGGGCGCGCAGGAAGGCCTCCGTCCCCATCTGGCCGACGACGTGGGCGGAGGCGTCGATCTCCTCGGCGGTGAGGGGCGGGATCGCCGCGCCGATCGCGCGCACGCGCTGCGCCGCGACCATGCCCTTGAGCCAGGCGGCGTCGATGTCCGCGTGGATGACGGCGAGTGTCAGCGACAGCCCGTCCTCCCGCGCGATGCGGCGCACCAGGTCCAGCACCTGCGCCACATGGGGTGCCGCGCCCGCGGTGCCGGCGCTGCCGATCAGCAGCGGCACTCGGCATTGCCGCGCGCCGTGGATGACGAGGCGCAGGTCGCGCAGCGTGACCGCCTCGCTGGTCGCCATGCGGCCGGCGCCGAGATAGGCGGGGCCGGGATCGACCGACCCCATGTCGCAGCCGATGACGTGCGGCGCGCGCGCCAGGCCGGCCCGCAACGCCGGCTCGGGGATGCCGTTGCCGAGCTGGCCGGAGGCCGACAGCACGCGAAGCCCCGCCGCGCCACCGGGGCGCGGCGCGTTGTCCAGCATCCGCGCGATGACACTCACAGCACCACCCCCAGCAGCGGCCGGTGCTGCTGCGCCCCGTACACGTCGGTATCGCCCGGGCTGCCGGCGATGACGGGACGGTCCATCACCACCTTGATGGCGTTCGCCGCGGCGAAGGGGATCACCTCGACGGTCGCGGGATCCACCGCGTAGAGTGCGGCGATCGCGACGCGGGACAGCGCAGGCGACTGCACCGCGATGCCGTAGCTGGCCGCGTCGGGGAACATGATGTCGAGCGTGAGGTGCAGCGGGCCCGCGTTCTTGCTGCGGATCACCTGCGCGAGATCAACCAGGCGTCGCGACGGCGCGCTCACTGCGGCACCATCCCGGTCAGCCTTACGTAGTCCCGCCGCCGCTCGATATCCTCGCGCAGGATGCGATCGAAGCTGGCGAGGTCGGTCGCCGCCACGTCCGAGCCCAGCTTGCGGAAGGCCTCCGTCATCTGCGGCTGGCGCAGGATCCGGTTGAATTCGGCGTTCAGCCGCTCCACCACCGGGCGCGGCGTTGCCGCCGGTGCCAGCACGCCGACGAAGCCGCCCATCTCCAGGCCCGGCAGCGTGTCCGCCAGCACCGGCGCCTCCGGCAGGATGGGCGACCGCTGCAGCCCCGTCGTCGCCAGCAGGCGTACGCGTTCGGCACCGATCAGCGGGAGCATGGTGGCGATGCCATCGAACATGAAATGCACCTGGCCGGCGACCACGGCGTTGCGTGCGTCGCTCGCCTGTCGGAACGGCACGTGCTGCACGTCGATCCCTGCCTTGTGGCAGAACACGGCGCCGGCGAAGTGGTAGGGCGTGCCGGGGCCGGAGGAGGCGTAGTCCAGCCTGGCGGGATTGGCCCGCGCATGCGCGATCAGCTCGGCCACGCTGCGCGCCGGCAGACCGGGCGTGCAGACCAGCGCGTAGTTGGTGCGGTTCACCATCGCCACCGGCGTGAAATCGCGCATCAGCACGTAGGGGCGGTTCGGCAGCAGCGTCTCGTTGGTGGTCTGGGCCGTGCTGATGACCAGCAGCGTATGGCCGTCCGGCGGCGACTTCGCCACGAAGTCCGTGCCGATGGTGGCTCCTGCGCCGGGGCGGTTCTCGATGACGATGGGCTGGCCCAGCGCCTCGCCCAGCGCGTCCGACATCAGCCGGATGAAGGTGTCCGCGCCGCCCGATGCGGCGAAGGGGATGATGATGCGCATGGGCCTGCTGGGGTAGCCGGCCTGTGCGTGCAGCCCGGCCGGCACAGCCAGGGTGGCCGCGAGGAGCAGGCCGCGTCGTGTCGAGGTCATCGGCTGTCCTCCCCTAATCCGGTTGTACGCCGGCGAGCCGCACGGCCTCGGCCTGGGCCTCGACCTCCCGTTGCAGGAAGGCGGCGAATTCGGGCGGCGTCATCGGCCGCACCGCGGCACCGATCCGTGCCTGCGCCTCGATGGTCGCGGGGTCCGCCAGCACGCGGCCGAGCGCGGCATGCATCCCCTCCAGGATCGGGCGCGGCAGGTTGGCCGGCGCCAGCAGCCCGTTCCACAGCGTGGTGGCGAGGCCCGGCACGCTGTCGGACAGCGGCGGCAGGCTGGGCAGGATGGGCACGCGCTGCGTGTCGGTGATGGCCAGGCCGCGGATCCGCCCTTCCTGGATCAGCGGCGCCAGGGTGAAGGCGGCGTCGAACATCACCTGCACCTGGCCACTGATCAGCGCCGCCCGTCCCTCGTTGAAATTCCGGAAGGGGATGTGCTGCATCGCGATGCCGGTGCGCTTCGCGAACTGCTCCGAGAACAGGTGGTAGAGCGAACCGGGACCGGAGGAGGCATAGTTCAGCGCACCGGGATGCGCCTTCGCGTATGCCACCAGCTCGGCCACGGTCCGCGCCGGCACCGCGTTCGCCACCGCCAGCGCCAGCGGCAGCGCATTGATCGAGGCGACGGCGGTGAAGTCCCGCAGCAGGGTGTAGCCGCGGCGCGGCTGCAGCGTTTCGTTGATGGCGTGGTTGGTGGTGATGATCAGGAAGCTGGTGCCGTCGGGCGCGGCGCGCGCCACCTCCGCGGCGCCCACCGTGCCGCCCGCGCCGGGGCGGTTCTCCACGACCACGGGCTGGCCGAGGTCGCGCTGCAGCCGTTCGGCCAGGAAGCGCCCGAGCACGTCGGAGGAGCCCGCCGCGGCGAAGGGCACGACCAGGCGGATGGGGCGGCCCGGCGGCCAGGGCGACCCCTGGGCGCGCGCCAGGCCGGGCAGCGACAGCACGGCGGCCAGGGCGGCGCGGCGCGTGGGAGCCATGGCGTGGACTCTACTCCCGGCAGTCTTGCCCTCAGCCTATGGCCTGCGGGCACATCGCCGCAATCGGGCATCGACCCTTGAGTGCCATCGCCCCGCCTTGCATCCTGCATCCGAATGAGGGGAGTCCGCCGATGCCGCAGCCCGCACCCGGCCTTTGGAACTTCAGGCTGCTGTCGCAGCACACGCTGAACGGCTTCGGCGGCATGGGGGAGGGGCTGGCGATCCAGGTCGCCAGGGACGGTCGCCGCGTCTTGTGGTGCGCGCATGAGAGCGCGCCGAAGAACTTCACCGCGGTGGACGTGACCAACCCACGCGAGCCCAGGGTCGTGGTGCAGACCGAGCTGCCGCAGCCCTACATGCGGTCGAACTCGCTGGAGCTCACCGGCGACATCCTCTGCGTCGCCTACCAGACGAGGAATCCCGGCCAGCAGCCGGCGGGCTTCGAAGTTTTCGACATTTCCAGGCCGGAGGCGCCGCGCTCGATCAGCTTCTTCGACTGCTCGGGGCCGTGGTCGCGCGGCGTGCACCAGCTGTGGTTCTGCGACGGCGAGTACGTGCACCTCGCCGCCGGCGCCGCGGATTTCCAGCCGCGCGATGCCAAGGACGACCAGTGCTACCGCATCATCAGCCTGAAGAACCCGTCGAAGCCGGTCGAGGTCGGTTGCTGGTGGATGCCCGGCACGCGCGAGGGCGACGCGGAGGCGCCGCCCGTCCGCCACACGGCGCCGGCGCTGGATTCGGGGTTCCGCGCGCACAACACCAATGTCTATCCGCAGCGCCCGGACCGCTGCTACCTCGGCTACCTGGATGCCGGGATGTTCATCCTGGATATCGCCGACAGGGCGCGGCCGAAGGTGGTGTCGCGCTGGGACAACTCGCCACCCTATCCCGGCTTCACCCACACCGTGCTGCCGCTGTTCGAGCGCGACCTGCTGGTGGTGAGCGACGAGAGCGTGCGCGACAACGGCGAGGACTGGGCCAAGCTGGTCTGGATCCTCGACAACCGCGACGAGCGCAACCCGATCCCCATCAGCACCTGCCCGATGCCGCCGCTGCGCGACTTCGCCGGCCGCGGCGGGCGCTTCGGCGCGCACAACCTGCATGAGAACGTGCCGCTGCCGACCTGCTGGTTCTCCGACCAGGTGATCGTCGGCACCTTCTTCAACGGCGGCCTGCGCGCCTTCGACATAGCCGATCCCTATGCGCCGCGGGAAGTCGCGCATTTCGTGCCCGAGGCGCCGCGCGGCTCGCCGGTGGGCTCGGTGCAGATCAACGACGTCTTCATCGACGAACGTGGCGTGGTCTATACCGTCGATCGCCACACCGGCGGGCTCTACGTGCTGGAGATGGAGTTCTGATCCCGCTCGTCGCTGCGAGGTTGGTGCAGATCGCGGTGACGCTGGCGATCGTCTCGGCGCTGACCTGGCTGGCAATGGGGCTGATGCCGGGCGACCCGCTGGATCTCGCCATGTTGGCGGACCCGGCGCTGACGGCCGCGGATGTCGAACGCCTGCGCGCGCTGCACGGCCTCGATCGGCCGCTGCATAGGCGCTACCTCGCCTGGGCCGGCGCCGTGCTGCGCGGCGAGTTCGGCTTCTCCCGCCTCTATGCCGTGCCAGCCGCCGCCGTGCTGTGGCCGGCGCTGGGGGGAACGCTCGTGCTGGTTGGCTCGGCGCTGGTGATCGCGGGCGTGCTCGGCACCGCGCTCGGCGTGCTGGCGGCGGCGCGGCCGCGGCGGATCGC
The DNA here is from genome assembly GCA_019750465.1 of Acetobacteraceae bacterium. GTDB lineage: Bacteria > Pseudomonadota > Alphaproteobacteria > Acetobacterales > Acetobacteraceae > JAIEOP01. The sequence continues at coordinate 5,482 of JAIEOP010000011.1, forward strand.
GCCCCTGGTGGACGCGCTGGCGGTGCTGATGCAGTCCACGCCGACCTTCTGGCTGGGCATCATGCTGATCATCATCTTCGCCGTGACGCTTGGCTGGCTGCCCGCCGGCGGCACGGCGGAGAGGGGCCAGAACCCGCTGCCATTCCTGGTGCTGCCGGTGGCGACCCTCGCGGCGGCGAACATGGCGGCCTACCTGCGACACGCGATGGCCGGCATGCAGGGCGAGCTCGGCCGCGACTACATCCGCACCGCCCGCATGAAGGGCCTGCCGGAGCGCGCCGTGATCTGGCGCCACGCCTTCCCCAACGCGGCGATCCCCGTCGTCACCATCGCCGCGCTGGATGCCGGCGCGCTGGTCTCCGGCGCGCTGGTGACGGAGACGATCTTCGCCCGTCCCGGCATGGGCAAGCTGATCTACGACGCGGTGATGGGCAACGACTATAACCTGGCGCTGCTCGGCCTGCTGCTGGCGGCGCTGGTGACGATGCTGGCGACCTTGGCGGCCGACATCATCCAGCGCCTGATCGACCCGCGGGTGCGCGCGGTGTGATGCGGCTCGGGCTGGGGCTGGCGCTGCTCGGCCTGCTTGCCGGCGGCGCCCTGGCCGCGCCACTGGTCCAGGCCTGGCTCGGGCATGATCCCTTCGCCCCGGACCTGTTCAGCCGCTACGCGCCGCCATCCGCGGCGCATCCGCTCGGCACCGACGATCTCGGCCGCGACCTGCTGCTGCGGCTGCTGCACGGCGCGCGCGTCTCCCTTGCGGTGGGGCTCGCCGTGGCGCTGGGCGCGACGCTGCTCGGCACCGGCATCGGCCTGCTCGCGGCCTGGCGTGGCGGCTGGGCGGATGCGGTGCTGATGCGCATCGCCGACGGCATGCTCTCGCTGCCGGCGCTGCCGCTGCTCGTGGTGCTGGCGGCGGTGGATACCGGCCGCTTCGGGCTGCCGCGCGGCGAGGCGCTGTCCGACATCGCCCGCATCACCGCCATCCTCGTGATCTTCGGCTGGGTCGGCGTGGCGCGGCTCGCACGCGCGGCGGCACTGCGGGAACTCACGCAGGACTACGTCGCCGCCGCCCGCGTCGCCGGCGCCACCGAGACGCGGGTCCTGCTGCGCCATGTGCTGCCCAACATTGTCAGCCCGATCACCGTCGCCACCGCGCTCGCCGTCGCCGGCGCCATCCTGGCCGAGAGCACGCTGAGCTTCCTGGGCCTCGGCATCCAGCCGCCGGCGCCGTCCTGGGGCAACATGCTGTCGAACGCGCAGGAGATGGTGTTCAGCGCGCCGCTGGTCGCGGTGTGGCCGGGGGTGGCGATCCTGCTGGCGGTGACGGGGTGCACGCTGGTCGCGGACGGGCTGCGGCAGCGGAGGGCGTAGAACTCCAACGCCAAGGACACCAAGACGCCAAGGACGCCAAGGAAGATTCAGGGAATGATGCTCGTGTTGCCATCGGCGGCGAGGATCGGGCTCCGCCGCCTTGGTGTCTTCGTGCCTTGGTGTTGGAAACTCCTCCTGCCCCTCACCCCGGCAAGGTCACCTCTGCCACCAGCCCGCCGCGCCCGTTGCGCAGCGCCACGTCGCCGCCATGCGCGCGCAGGATGTTGCGCGCGATCGGCAGCCCCAGCCCTGTCCCGCCGGTCTCCCGGCTGCGGCTGCTCTCCAGCCGGTGGAAGGGCTGGAACACGCGCTCCAGCTCGGCCGCGGGGATCCCCGGCCCCCGGTCCTCCACGGTCAGGCGGATCGGCGCGCCGCGCCCCGAAGGCGGCGCCAGCGACACCCGCGCCGCGCCGCCATAGGTCAACGCATTCGCCACCAGGTTGGTCAGGGCGCGCTTCAGCGCGACCGGCCGTGCCTGCACCGTCAGGTGCTCTGGCCCACCATAGGCGAGCGCATCCTCCGGCAGCTCCGGCCGCGCATCCGCCGCCTCGTCCAGCACGGTCCGCACCAGCGCCGCCAGGTCGAGCGGCACGCTGGGCTCGGCCGCCGCGTCGTCGCGCGCGAAGGCCAGCGTCGCCGCCACCATCGCCTCCATCTCATCGAGGTCGGCCAGCATCTTCCGGCGCTGCTCGTCATCCTCCATGAACTCGGCGCGCAGCCGCAGCCGGGTGATCGGCGTGCGCAGGTCGTGCCCCACGGCGGCCAGCATCTGCGTGCGGTCGCCGACGAAACGGCGGATCCGCTCGGCCATGGTATTGAAGGCGTGCGCGGCGGTGGCGACCTCGGCCGGCCCGGTCTCCGGCAGCGGCGGCGCGTTCACGTCGCGCCCGAGCCGATCGGCCGCCGCCGCCAGGTCCCGCACCGGCCGCGTCAGCCGCCGCACCGCCCATAGCGTCAGCAGCGCCGCAGCCAGGGTCATCACGGCGAAGGCGACCAGGAAGGTCTCCGAATGCCAGGGCCGCGGCGGCGGCATGTGGACGCGCAGGTTCAGCCACGGCCCGTCCGCCAGGCGCAGCGAGGCAGCGAAGGCTCCGGGCGGGCCGATGGAACCCACGCGCGATTCCCGCGGCCGGAACCCGCGCGGGCCCACCGTCATCATCTGCTCCAGGCGGTACATGCGCATCACCGGCGGCGGCAGCGACGGCGCATCGGGCGGCACCAGCGGCACGTCATCCAGTGTCGCGGACAGGCCCGGCGGCAGATCGAGGTCGGCGAGCAGCGCCGCCCGCCGGTCCGGTGGCGCCAGCACCACCGTGCGCCAGGCCGCGAAGGCGCGGGCCGAGGTCTCGCGCGCCTGCACGAATTTCTGCAGGTCCATCCGGTCCAGCGCATGGATCAGCAGGCCGAGCCCCTGCACCAGCGTCAGCCCGATCAGCAGCACCATCGCGGTGCGCGCGGCCAGGCTCTGCGGCCAGAACCACCCCTGCCAGTGGCGCCGCGGCGCGGCGGGCGGCTCGGTCGCCGCGGCGTTCACGCCTTCTCCACCGGCGTCGCCAGCACGTAGCCGCCGCCGCGCACCGTCTTGATCAGCGTCGGGTTGCGGCCGTCATCCTCCAGCTTGCGCCTGAGGCGGGAGACGGCGACGTCGATCGCGCGGTCGAAGGGGCCGGCCTGGCGGCCGCGCAGCAGGTCCATCAGCATGTCGCGGGTCAGCACGCGGTTGGGGCGCTCCACCAGCACCTGTAGCAGCTCGTACTCGCCGCCGGTCAGCGGCACCTCGACGCCGTCGGGGTTGAGCAGGCGGCGGCGCCCGGGCTCCAGCACCCAGCCGGAGAAGCGGATGGCCTTGGCCGCCGGCTCCTTTGCGCCGGCAGGGCCGGTGCCGCCCTCGCCGCTGGCGCGGCGCAGCACCGCGCGGATGCGCGCCACCAGCTCGCGCGGGTTGAAGGGCTTCGCGACGTAGTCGTCGGCGCCGAGCTCCAGCCCGACGATGCGGTCCGTCTCCTCCGTCATCGCGGTGAGCATGACGATCGGCACGTCCTCCTGCGTGCGCAACCAGCGTGCGAAGTCGAGGCCCGATTCGCCCGGCATCATGAGGTCCAGCACCACCAGGTGGTAGCGGCCGAGCGGCCAGAGCTTGCGCGCCTCCCGCGCGTCGCGCGCGGCGGTGACGCGCATGCCCTGGCGCTCGAGGAATCTCGAGAGCAGGTCGCGGATTTCGCGGTCGTCATCGACGACGAGGATGTGCGGGGCGGGATCCATGGCCGCGGCAGGATAGCGCGGTTGCGGCATGATGTGGCGGCGCCGTGTTGCGCAGGGTAACGCGGGGTTCAGGCGTTGCAATTCGTTGCACGCTGGAACGCGATGCGGGGTGGCGCTGCAACATCGCGGGCCCATTTCCCCCGCAACGGCGACGGGGCGTCTCCCCCATGCTCCGCGCCGCCGGTGGCTGGCGTTCCGCGCCGGCACCGACTAGGCGGCGGGGATGCTCTCCTCCTCCCCCGCGTCCCCGCCGTCCCCCCTGTTTCCCGAACCGCCGGACTGGGCGCGCGCCGGCCTTCTTGCCCTGGCCACGGCCGAGCCGCGCTTCGCCGCCATCCAGCCCGCGGCGGGGCCGCTGCCCTGGCGCACGCGCATACCGGGCTTCGCTGGCCTGCTGCGGGCCATCTGCGGCCAGCAGATCAGTAATGGGGCGGCGGCCGCGATCTGGCGGCGGCTGGCGGCGGTACCGGGCGCGCTCGATCCGGCGGGGCTGCTGGCGCTGGACGACGCTACGCTGTGCGGCGTGGCCGGGCTGTCGCGGCCGAAGGCGGCGCATGCGCGATCGCTGGCACGGGCCTGCCTCGACGGCGTGCTGGACTTCGCGGCGCTGCGGGCGATGGAGGATGAGGCGGCGGTCGCGCACATCGCCGCCGTGAAGGGGCTCGGGCGCTGGACGGCCGAGATCCATCTGCTGTTCGCCGAGGGGCGGCCGGATGTCTTCCCGTCCGGCGACCTGGCGCTGGCGGCGAGTGCCGCGGACCTGCTGGGGCTGGAGGGACGGCCGCCGCCGAAGGCGCTGGCGGCGATGGCGACCGCCTGGAGCCCGTGGCGGTCGCTCGCGGCGCGGCTGCTGTGGCACCACTGGCGGCACGTGACGGGGCGCTCGACGGTCGAGGATCTGTAGCGCCCCGCCTTCCTTGCTTCAGCCCGGCCGAATGGTAGCCGCGTGTCGTGGCGCGAAGCCAGGCGCGAGACGCCGCATGGCCGGCGTCCAGGGCCGCAAGCTACGGCGGCGACAGCACGTTGCCGATCGGCCAGGCGATCGGCTCGCCCTCCACCATGACATCGATGTCGCTCTCGTCCTCGCTGTCCCAGGCGCGGGACAGTGCCAGTGCGATCACCGCCAGCCAGCCCGAGCTGCCAAGTGCCTCGCTGACATGGGCGCGCAGCCGGCCGCGGTCGTCGTGCAGCTGCATCACGTGCCTCGTCCAGATGCGCTCGCCGACGGTGGCGTCGCTGGAATCCTCCTGCGGCGTGAGGATGCGCAGCAGCTCGCGCACGCGCGCATCGGTGCGCACCAGGCGCGTGAGGCGCCAGGGCTCCTCCTCGTCGTTGTGGGCGGAGAAGAGGGGGGCGGTGGGCAGCATGGCCTGCGTGCTCCTGAAAGCTTGCCGCGCCGCGCAGGGCACCGCAGCGGCGAGGCCGTCCGGCAGGGTGCCGGTCGGGCGATGAAGGGATAGGGCGGGCGGGGCAGGAAGCGGCCGCTGCCGGATTCGGCCAGGGTGGCGCCGTCGCGCATCACCACCGCGCCGCGGCCCGGGGTCGCGACCGGTCGGTCCCACCCGTTCGATTGCGGCACGCGGCAGGTGACGGAGGGGGTGCCGCCGGCGAAGGCGGCCGCCGAGGCGCTGACGAAGCGCTCCTCGTTCACCCCTCCATCGGGCTGCGGCTCCTCGATATGGCAGTGCGTGTCGACCCCGCCCGGCAGTACCGGCAGCCCGCCCGCGTCCAGCGTTTCCGCGGCATCGGTGCGCGACCCGGCGAGCCCGGCGGTCCGGGCCTGGCGGATGCAGGTGTCGCAGCGCGTGGGACCGAGCCCATTCCCGGTCACGATCCGCCCGCCGTGGACCACAAGGTCATAGGCCGCCATGCCGCCGCTCCAGGCTCCCTAACCGGTGGTTGCATCATGGCGTTGTCACGCGCGTCGCGCAAAGCAAGATGGCGGAAAGGCAGGGCGAATCGGTGATGGAGATGCTTGCGGCGCCACAAGGGCTGCTGCTGGTGGCCTGGATGGCACAGGCTGGCGCGGCGACGCTGCTCTGCTGGTGGTATCTGCATCTGCTCGGGCGACCACAGCCCAGGCCGGCGACGCTGCCACCCGCCCTGGTCCTTGTCCCCCTGCGTGGGCCGCTGCCCGATCTCGACGCTTTCCTCTCGGCGCTTGGATCACAGGCGTACGAAGGCGCCTGGCGCGTGGTGCTGGCGCTGGAGCACGCGGGCGATCCGGCCTGCGCGGCTGCGGCCTGCTTCGTGGCGGCGCACCCGGAGCGCGCCGCGATCGTGCTCGCCGACGCAGCGGTTACGCGCGGGCAGAAGGTGCAGAACCTGCTGGCGGCGCTGGATGCGCTGCGCCCGGACGATGCTGTCGTGGTGACGCTCGACGCCGACATCATCCCGCCGCCCGACCTGCTGGCGCGGCTGCTGCGCCCCGTGCTGTCGGGCCAGGCGCCGATCGCCAGCGGGTACCGCTGGACCCTGCCGGCCGATGATGCGTCCGGCTCCGCGCTGGTGGCACTGGCCGAGATGGGCATCGCCACCCTGCCGCGCTGCGCCCGGTGCAACCTGTGCTGGGGCGGCGCCACCGCGATCCGGCGCGACGCACTGGATCTGCCGCGGGTCTGGGATCGCGCGGTGTCGGACGACCTGATGCTGACCCGTGCGGCGCGCGCCGCCGGGCTGCTGATCTACGCCCCGCTCGACGTGCGGCCACCCGCGCCGGCAGGCTTCGCCACGCTCGGGAATGCGCTCCGCTTCGGGGCGCGGCAGTACCGCGTGCTGCGGTTGCACGCGCCGCGCGCCTTCGCCCTGGCGTTGGCAGCGGCGGCGCTGCCGGTCGCGGGCGGGGTGGCGGTGCTGCTCGCCATGCCGACGCCGGTGTCGCTGGCCTGCCTGCTGGCGATGCTGGCGTTGCAGCGCCTGCGGGCGCGGCTCCGCCGGCGCAT
>JAIEOP010000159.1 GCA_019750465.1 Acetobacteraceae bacterium
GCCGCCCCTCGGCGGTGGCGGCGGCGGCGCGTGCCGCCTCGGCGATGCGCCGGTCGAGCGTCGCCGCGTCGGCGCCGGCCACGTCCACCTCCAGCGCGGCCCAGCGCAGCACGTCGACGCAGCGATGCTCGATGGCGGCGATGCGGCCGTCCTCGCAGGTGACGAGCGTGCAGCCCTTGGCGCCGGTCTCCCGCGCGTGGCGGCCCTGCAGGTTGCCGGGAAAGACCACGAAGGGCCGCTCATGCAGCACCCGGCGCCCGTGGATGTGGCCGAGCGCCCAGTAGTGGTAGCCCTTCGCCACCAGGGCGCCGAGCCGGCAGGGCGCGTAGGTCTCGTGCTCCCCCGGATCCTCGGCCGAGCTGTGCAGCACGCCGATGTTCAGCAGGCCCGGCACGGGGTCGCGGTACTTCGCCGAGAGATCCTCCGGCACCGCGCGGTTCGGAAAGGAATGCCCGTGCAGCGCGACGCCGAGATCGGGCAGCGCGTGCGTCTCGCAGGTGCGGGAGGAGAATTCCCGCACGTTCGGCGGCAGGCTCAGGTGGCTGGTGATGACGGAGCGCGCATCATGGTTGCCGCGCAGCAGGAAGCACGGGCGGCCGAGCCGGCGCATCTCCGCCGCGAAGAACAGGCCGGTCGAGAAATCCTTCCAGTCGCCGTCGTACAGGTCGCCGGCGATGACCACGAAGGCCACGTCCTCGGCGAGGGCGAGGTCGATCATCGCCGAAAAGGCCCGTCGCGTGGCGCCGCGCAACAGATCCCCCGGCAGGTCCGCCCGCGCGGCAAGGCCGGCCAGCGGGCTGTCGAGGTGGATGTCGGCGGCGTGGATGAACTTCATTCAGTACTCGGCGAAGATCCGCGCGATGGCGGCGCGGTCCCGCGTGACGGTCAGCGCCAGGCCCAGCAGGATGCGTGCCTTCTGCGGCGTCAGGTTGTCGGCGGGGACGAAGCCGGCGTCCAGCACGCGCGTGGTGGGAAAGGCACGGCCGGAGCCGGCGCGGGTGGACATCGCGACATGGATGCCGGCAGCGGTGGCGGCGCGCAGCGCCTCGGCCATGGCCGGGGTGACGAAGCCGGGGGCGAAGCCGGCGACGACGATGCCCTGCGCGCCGGCGGCGTGGAAGGCCTCCACCGCCGCGCCATCGGCGCCCGCGTAGCAGGTGGCGATATCGACGCGCGGCAGCGCCTCCAGCCCGCGCGGGTCGAATTCGGTGTCCGGCGCGGTGCGGCGGAGCGGCCGGCGGTACCAGGCGAGGCGGTCGCCATCGGCGTGGCCGAGGCAGCCGAAATCCGCGCTCCGGAAGGTCTGCAGGCGGGAGGTGGAGGTCTTGGTCACGTCGCGCGCGGCGTGGATCTCGTCGTTCAGCAGCACCAGCGCGCCGAGGCCGCGCGCTTCGGGGCTGGCGGCCACGCGCACGGCGTTGACGATGTTCATGCCGGCATCGGTGGACAGCGCCGAGGCCGGCCGCTGCGCGCCGACCACCACGACGGGCACGGGGACCTTCAGCGTGAGCGAGAGGAAATAGGCGGTCTCCTCCAGCGACGCGGTGCCGTGGCCGATGACGATGCCGGCAAGGTCCGGCGTGTCCGCCACCAGGCGGTCGCAGATGCCCAGCAGCTCGCGCCATTCCGGCCAGCCGATGGCCGTGGAGGGCACGGCGCGGAAGCGCACCGGGATCACCTCCGCGACCATGGCGGTCTCGGAGACGCGCGCGAGAAGCTCGTCCGCATGCAGCATCTGCCCTGCGACGGCGTAGTCCTGGATGTCGAGGGGGTTGCGGCCGACCGAGGCGATGGTGCCGCCGGTGCCGATGAAGGCGACCTTGGGCTTCGTCATGCGGCGGCCGCCTTCGGCATGGCGGGGGCGAAGCCGGCGATGCACTCCTCCACCGTCAGCACGTCGCCGAATTGCAGGTGGAAGGCGATGAGCGAGGCGGCGTGCTCCTCATCGGTGATCGCGGCGCAGCCGTCGCTGACCATGACGGTCCGGAAGTTCAGCATCATGGCGTCGCGGGCGCTGCTCTCGCAGCAGACATTGGTGACGGTCCCGGTGATCAGCACGGTGTCGAGGCCGCGCGCGCGCAGCATCGCCGGCAGGTCGGAGCCGCCCTGGATGAAGGCGCTGTAGCGGTACTTGCGCACCACCGCGTCCTGCGGCCGGACGTCCAGCGCCGGCCAGAGCGCGTTGCCGACCGTGCCCTCGGACATGGAGGCGGCGCGGCGGGCATTGGCCTCCGGCGTCGCCATGGCCTGCATGACGGACCACTCGGTCTCGCAGCGCGCGTCGAAGGTGTTCCGGACCCAGAACACGGCGCCGCCCGCATCCCGCAGGGCTGCCGCGAGGCGGTTGATGGCGGGCACCACATGCTCGGCCATCGGGCACCAGGCATGGGCCACGTCCTGGCGCATGAAGCCGTTCTGCATGTCGATCACGACGAGGGCGGTGCGCGCGCCATCGAGGCGCGCGAAGGGGTGCGGCGTGCCGCAGCGCGCGGCGACGCGGGCGGCGATGGCGGCGGGGATGGCAAAGGGGTGCATCGCGGGGGGCTGCTCCTGTGAGGAGGCGACGATCCGAATTCCCGGGGGTCGCGGGCCGGCCCCGGCGCGGGAGTCCTGCAACATCAGGGTAGCGCGACGCTGTCGAGGTGGGAACGGGGGCAGCGCTGCGAACCCGCGACAGGGCCTTGCCGGTCGCGCCAAATTTCGCGCACGCTGCGGTCATGGCGATTCCCGACTTCCAGACCCTGATGCTCCCGGTTCTTCAGGCTGCGGCTGCGACTCCGATAACGACGGCAGAGCTGGTGGCGACCATGGCGGATCGATTCCACCTGACCGAAGAGGAACGGAACCAACTTCTGCCGCGCGGTCGGCAGGCCACCATCGCCAACCGTACGCACTGGGCGCTGGCCTATCTCACGCGCGCCGGCCTCCTCAATCGAGTTTCGCGCGGCAACTATGTGACGAGCGACAAAGGCAGGTCAGTGGTTGCGAGCCCGCCAGAACGCATCACGATTCCATTCCTGCGCCAGTTCCCCGAGTTCCGTACTCTGCGGCCCGATGATCCCATTCCGGACGGTCCCGCAAGCATCGTCGCTGATCCGCCCGTTGCGACGGAGGCGACTTCGACCCCGGATGAGCAGATCACCGCCGCCGTCGCGGCCATCGAGGCGGATCGACGAGCGGAAATCCTGCAGCGCCTGCTGGACGCCCCGCCTGCCTTTTTCGAGTAGGTAGTGATCGATCTGCTGGTTGCCATGGGCTACGGCAGCACGCGGAAGGACGCGGCCCAGGCACTTGGCCGGGCCGGGGACGGTGGGGTAGACGGCGTGATTCGCGAGGACCGCCTTGGCCTAGACCTGATTTACGTGCAGGCCAAACGCTACACCGATGCCGCCGTGACACCGGAGCAGGTGCGCTCCTTCGCAGGGGCGCTCGACGACAAGGGAGCGCGCAAGGGCGTCTTCATTGCGACAAGTCGTTTCACGGCCGAAGCCGAGCGCTTTGCCGAGCGACAGCAAATGAAGCGAATCGTACTGATCGACGGCGACCGCCTTACCCGGCTGATGCTCGATCACAATGTCGGTGTCCGCGAGGAGCGCACCATCGTACTGAAACGCATCGATACTGATTACTTCGATCCCGACCAATCTGCATGAACACCATCTACACCCTCGTCCGCGCCCCCGACTGGGCCGCGGCCGAAGCCGCCGGCGCCTACCACGGCAGCGCCGACGACCGCCGCGACGGCTTCCTGCACTTCTCCGATGCGGCGCAGGTCCGCACCTCCGCCGCGAAGCACCGTGCCGGCGTCGCCGACCTGCTGCTGGTGACCGTCGAGGCCACTGCGCTCGGCCCCGCCCTGCGCTGGGAACCGGCGGCGGGCGGCAGGCGCCCGGGCCTGTTCCCGCACCTCTACGGCGCGCTGCCGCTCGCGGCGGTCGCCGCCGTCACTCCCCTGCCACTCGGGCCGGACGGGCTGCACCGCTTCCCGCCAGGGATTCCATAGGCAGGGCCCGCCGCCGCGCCCGCTCGCTCATCACGCAGGCCGCCACCACCACCGCCCCGCCGGCGAGCGTCAGCGGGTCCGGCCAGGCGCCCCAGATCGCCAGGTCCAGCACCACCGCCGCCGGCAGCGCCACATAGTTGTACGGCCCGAGCCGCGCCGCGTCGGCGGTGCGGAAGGCGAGCGCCGTGCACAGCACGGCCGCCCCGGCGAAGATCCCGCCGGCGGCCAGTTGCAGCCAGTCCAGCGGCGGCGGATCCACCCAGCCCCGCCAGGCCAGCGGCCCGTACAGCACCACGCCGGCGACGGAGGGCCAGAACAGGATGCGCGCCAGCCCCATCTCGTGCCGCAGCAGGCGGTTCACCGTCTGCGTCACCGCGAAGCTCACCGTGCCGCAGAGCAGCGCCAGGTAGCCGATCAGCGCATGCCCAGCGCCCTCGGCCCCGCCGAGCTTCGGAAGCACCGCCAGCAGCACGCCGCCGAAGCCCGCCGTGCACCACAGCCAGGCCGCCGGCGGCACCCTCTCGCGCAGCACCAGCGCCGACAGCGCGAGGGTCAGGAAGGGTGCGGTGAAGAACACCAGGTAGCCCTCGGCCAGCGGCAGGTGGGTGAAGCCCAGGTAGAAGCCGGCGACCGAGACCATCATCGACGCCGTGCGCGCCAGATGCAGCCCGGGGCGGTCCGTGGTGACCGGGCCGAAGGCGTCGCGGTGCAGCGCCCGGGCGGCAAGGAAGATCCCCAGCAGCACGGCATAGCGCACCACCGCGGCCTGGCCGACGCCGTACTGGCCGGAGAGCAGCTTGTTGTTGGCATCGAGCAGGCTGAACAGCACGATGCCGGCCAGCAGGAAGGTCGGACCCTTCATGCGGTCGCCCTGGCCGAGCCGGGGCGTGCGGCGGCATGTCCGGCGCGCCCGGCGCCGGGCGACCACGGCCTGCGGGGTGCGGCCCGGATCAGGATTGCGCCGCCCGCTCGAACACCGCGGCGAGGGTCGGCACCCAGTCCGGGCTCCCGGCATTCGCGCCGAGATGGCCGCGGTCGTTCCTGATCTCGAAGACCCGCGCCGGGTCGATCGGACGGCCAGGGCCGACCATGAGCGACCAGGAGCCCGGCCGGGTCTCCGCCACGCCCGGCGGCGCCCCGCCCGGGGCATGGCGGCCGGCCATGTGCTGGCTGCCGGTGAAGCCACGGGTCGGCAGCACGGCGTTGTCGCCGGCGGCGTTCAGCGTGCCGTAGGTTTCGAAGCAGAGGGTGACGTCCGGCAGCAGCGTGCCGGATTGCAGGGGCAGGTCGCCGATGCGGGCATGCCGCGCCTCGACGGCATCGAGCGGGCCGGCGGCGGCACCGGGCGCGGGCGCCGTGGCGGCGGCGAGCGGCAGCGCGTGGGCCCCGCGACGCGGGATGGACATGGCGGTTCCTCCTGTCGGCCAGTGTAGGCGCCGGGTGAGGCTTTCCCAAGCCGCCCGGTTCGGGCATGCACCCCGCCCATGACTCCCGCCGTGGCCTCCGCCCTGATGCCCGTGCTGCGCGCGCTGGACGCCGAGACGGCGCACGGGCTGGCGCTGCGCGGGCTGGCCATGGGGCTGGCGGGGAGCGACGCGGCGACAGATGAGCCGGTGCTGGCGACGCGCGTCTTCGGCCTCCAATTCCGCAACCCCGTCGGCCTCGCCGCGGGCTTCGACAAGGATTCCGCGGCGGTGATGGCGCTGATGCGCCTCGGCTTCGGCGCAGTGGAGGTGGGCACGGTCACGCCGCGCCCGCAGGCGGGCAACCCGCGGCCGCGGCTGTTCCGCCTGGCCGAGGACGCCGCGGTGATCAACCGCATGGGCTTCAACAATGCGGGGCTCGATGCGTCCCTGGCCCGGCTGCGCGCCCTGCCCCGCCCGCTGCCCGCCGTGCTCGGCGCCAATATCGGCGTGAACAAGGAGGGCGCGGTGCCGGAGCGCGACTACCCCGCGCTCTACGCCGCCGTGGCGCCGCTGGCCGACTACGTGGTGGTGAACGTCTCCTCGCCGAACACGCCGGGGCTGCGCGACCTGCAGGGCGAGGAGCGGCTGGCGGCGATCCTGGACGCCATCGCCGTGGTGCGGACGGGCCTGGCGGGCGGCGGGCCGCCGCTGCTGGTGAAGATCGCGCCGGACCTGGCCGACGCGGCCCTCGCCCCGCTGGTGGCCGCCTGCGCGGCGCGGGGCGTGGCGGGGCTGATCGTCTCCAACACGACGATCGCGCGGCCGGCGGCGCTGCGCTCCGCGCTGAAGGGCGAGGCCGGCGGGCTCTCCGGCGCGCCGCTGTTCGAGCGCTCCACCGCCGTGCTGCGGGCCTGCTTCCGCGCCGCGCGGGGGACGGGGCTGGGGCTGGTCGGGGTCGGCGGCGTGGCGTCCGGCGCGCAGGCCTATGCGAAGATCCGCGCCGGCGCCGCCCTGGTGCAGCTCTACACCGGCTTCGCCTATGGCGGACCGGCGGTGGTGCCGCGCATCAAGCGCGAACTGGCGGCGCTGCTGGCGCGGGACGGCGTGGCGCGTGTCGGCGACGCGGTCGGGGCGGACGCGTGACGGGCGCGCCGGAATCCGGCCTTGCCGTGGTGCTGCGGCTGGATGCTGCGGCCGCGGCGGCGCTGGCGCCGGTTTCGGCCGGGCTGCCCTGGCCGCCGCACCTGACGCTCGCCGTGCTCGACTCGGCGACGCCGGAGGCGCCGCTGCTGGAGGCGATGCAGGCACTGGCCGCACGCTGGGCGCCGGTGCCGGTGCTGCTGGCGAGCCTCGGCCGCTTCCCCGCCGGCACGCGCTTCCTGGCGCCGGTGCCGACCGCTGCCCTGCTGGACCGCCATGCCGCGCTGCTGGCGGCGCTGGGCGGTGCCACGCCGCATCCGCATCACCGTGCCGGCGCCTGGGTGCCGCATGTCACCGTGGCGGCCGAGGCGGCGTTGGACCTGCTGCCGCTCCCCGCCATGCTCGATGCGATGGAGCTGGTGCGCTTTCCGCCGCCGGTGCCCGTGGCGCGGCACGCGCTCGGCGGCACCGGCCGAACCGCTTCCCGACCGCAGGAATACCACGCCCATGCAGATCCTCGACGGCATCGCCCCGATCGCCGGGCGCTATGATGGCTGGGTGCTCGACCTCTGGGGCGTCGTGCATGACGGGCGCCGGCCCTATCCGGGCGTGGCGGAGGCGCTGGCCGGGCTGAAGGCGCGCGGCGCCCGCATCGTGTTCCTGACCAATTCCCCGCGCCGGTCCTGGTTCGTCGCGGGCATGCTGGACCGCATGGGCCTCGATCGAGGGCTGTACGACGGCATCATCTCCTCCGGCGAGGTGGCCTGGCGGATGCTGCACGAGCGCACGCACCCCTGGTTCGAGCGCCTGGGGCGCCGCGCCTTCCATATCGGGCCGGAGCGCGATCTCTCCGTCGTGGAGGAGGGCGCGGCCGAGTTGGTGGATGACCCGGCGCGCGCCGACTTCCTGCTGAACACCGGCCCCGATCCGGAGCGCGGCGGCACCTCCGCCGAGCCCTACCGCGCGATCCTGGAGGACTGCGCCCGGCACCGCCTGCCGATGCTCTGCGTGAACCCGGACCGGCACGTGATGGTGGCGGGCGAGAAGCTGATCTGCGCCGGCGCGCTGGCCGATGTCTACAAGGCGCTGGAGGGCGACATCTTCGAGGTCGGCAAGCCCGACCCCGCCGTCTACGACCCGGTGCTGGAGCTGCTGGGGATCGCCGACCGCGCGCGCGTGGTGGCGGTGGGCGACAGCCCGCACACCGACCTCGCCGGGGCCCGGGCGGCGGGGCTGGACGCGGTCTGGGCGCTGACCGGGCTGGCCGCGGATGCGCATGGCGTGAACCCGGACGGCGACCTGCTTGCCGCCGTTGCCGCGCGGGAAGGGGTCGATCCGATCGCCGCGTTGCGCGCGCTGCGCTGGTAGGGCGGCGCCGGATGGCCTGGACCTGGCTGGCGATCGCCGGCGGCTTCGAGATCGTCTGGGCCGTGCTGCTGAAACACACGCAGGGCTTCACCCGCCCCTGGCCGAGCCTGGCCACCGTCGCCGCCATGGCGGTGAGCTTCTACTGCATGTCCCGCGCGCTGCAGGTGCTACCCATGGGCACGGTCTATGCCGTCTGGGTCGGCATCGGCGCGGCCGGCACCGCGCTCTGGGGCATGGCGGTGGAGGGCGACCCCGCCACCGCGCTGCGTATTGCCTGCCTCTGCCTGATCCTGGCCGGGGTGGCGGGGCTGAAGCTGGCGGGGTGACGCGGCTCACCATCCCAGCGCCCGCCAGATCGCAACCGCGGCGGCAAGCCCGGCGCTGAGCTTGAAGAACAGGTCGGCCCAGGGCGCGACTCGCTCCAGTCGCGTCCGCTGCGGCGGGCTGGCGGGCGTCGGGGGTGGCGGCACGGGCACGGTTGGAGCGGTCATGATTATAGGATATAATTCCTTGCACGACGGTGCATCCATTTTCCGCATGCGTTCCGATCACGTGTCCGATGGCACCGCCCGCCGATTTGACGCTCGCGCAAGCATCCCCATAGAAGGCGATGGACGCGCGCACACGCCGCCGGCGGCCTTGCCTGCGGGACCCCGCCTGGTCCCCGGGCGGTCGCTCTACGGCCATTGCCCGCCGCAGACCGGAGCTGAACTTCATGTCCATCATGCAGGATTCGCGCGAGGCGACCATGCTTGGTCGCCGGTCCGACGGGACGCCCGTCCGCCGGCCGCTGTCGCCGCACCTGCAGGTCTACGACATGATGCAGATGACGAGCGCGCTCTCGATCGCCGGCCGCATCACCGGGGTGGTCTGGGGCGGGGGCGCGCTGTTCCTGGTGTGGTGGCTGATGGCCGCCGCGGCGGGCCCGGGCGCCTTCGGGGCGGTGCAGTGGTTCGCCTCCTCCTTCGTCGGGCTGGTCTTCCTGTTCGGGGTCTCGGCGGCGGCCTGGTTCCACACGCTGAACGGCATCCGCCACCTCGCCTGGGATGCCGGGCATGGCTACGACATCCCGACCACCTACCGGACCGGCCGCTGGGTGCTGGTCGGCACGGCGGTGGCGACGGTGATCACCTGGATCATCGCCATCGCCGCCTGGGCCGCCTGAGCGGCCCGCTGCAACGAGGTTTCCCCGATGGCCAACGAATACGCCCGCAACACCACGCTGCGCTCGCCGCTCGGGCGGGTGCGCGGCCTGGGTGCCGCGCGGTCCGGCGTGCACCACTGGTGGCTGCAGCGTGTCACCTCCATGGCGCTGCTGCCGCTGACGCTGTGGTTCGTGCTCTCGGTCGCGCTGCTGGCCGGCGCCGGCCATGCGGCGACGGTGGCCTGGATCGCCCGGCCCTGGAACGCGGTGCTGCTGCTGCTGACCGTTGGCGTGACCTTCCACCACCTGGCCGCCGGCGTGCAGGTGATCATCGAGGACTACGCCAACCAGGAATGGGTCAAGATGGCTGCAATCCTGGCGGTCAAGACCATCTGTCTGGTGCTGGCGCTCGCCGCTGCGCTCGCGGTCCTCAGGATCGCGGTGTAGCGCGGATGGATCGGGCGGAACGGAACGGAACAGGGCGATGAACGCGATCAACCGAGACCCGCTTGGGCCATCCCGGGGTGCCTACCGGATCGTCGACCACACCTATGACGTGGTGGTGGTGGGCGCCGGCGGCGCCGGGCTGCGCGCCACCTTCGGGATGGGTGCGTCGGGCCTCAAGACCGCCTGCATCACCAAGGTCTTCCCGACCCGCAGCCACACCGTGGCCGCGCAGGGCGGCATCGGCGCCGCGCTCGGCAACATGGGCGAGGACGACTGGCGCTGGCACATGTACGACACCGTGAAGGGGTCGGACTGGCTCGGCGACCAGGATGCGATCGAATACATGTGCCGCGAGGCGATCCCCGCGGTGATCGAGCTGGAGCACTACGGCGTGCCGTTCAGCCGCACCGAGGACGGGCGGATCTACCAGCGCCCCTTCGGCGGCCACATGACGCAGTTCGGCAAGGCCCCGGCCATGCGCGCCTGCGCCGCCGCCGACCGCACCGGCCACGCCATCCTGCACACGCTCTACCAGCAGTCGCTGAAGCACGGCTGCGAGTTCTTCATCGAGTACTTCGCCCTCGACCTGATCATGGACGACGACGGCGCCTGCCGCGGCGTGATGGCCTGGAACCTGGAGGACGGCACCATCCACCGCTTCCGCGCGCAGACCACGGTGCTGGCGACGGGCGGCTACGGCCGGGCCTATTTCTCCTGCACCTCGGCGCATACCTGCACGGGCGACGGCGGGGGGATGGTGCTGCGCGCGGGGCTGCCGCTGCAGGACCAGGAGTTCGTGCAGTTCCACCCCACCGGCATCTACGGCGCCGGCTGCCTGATCACCGAGGGCGCGCGCGGCGAGGGCGGCTACCTCACCAACTCCCAGGGCGAGCGCTTCATGGAGCGCTACGCGCCGACGGCGAAGGACCTGGCGAGCCGCGACGTGGTCTCCCGCGCGATGAGCGTGGAAATCCGCGAGGGCCGCGGCGTCGGGCCGGAGCGCGACCACATCCACCTGCACCTGGAGCACCTGGGCGCCGAGATCCTGCACGAGCGCCTGCCCGGCATCTCGGAGACGGCGAAGATCTTCTCGGGCGTCGACGTCACCAGGGAGCCGATCCCGATCCTGCCGACCGTCCACTACAACATGGGCGGCATCCCGACGAACATCCACACCGAGGTGCTGAGCCCCACGCGCGACGACCAGGACCGCGTGGTGCCCGGGCTGATGGCGGTGGGCGAGGCCGCCTGCGTCTCCGTGCACGGCGCCAACCGGCTGGGCACGAACTCGCTGCTCGACCTGGTGGTGTTCGGCCGCGCCGCGGCGCACCGGGCCGCCGAGACGATCAGGCCGGGCGCCTCGCAGCAGCCGCTGCCCGCCGGCGCGGGGGAGAAGGCGCTCGACCGCTTCGACCGCACGCGCCATGCCAAGGGGGATACCGCGACGGCCGAGCTGCGGCTGGGCATGCAGCGCACCATGCAGACGCACGCCGCGGTGTTCCGCACCTCCGAGCTGCTGCGCGAGGGCGTGGACCGGATGCGCAAGGTGGCGGCGGGCTATGGCAACCTGAAGCTCGGCGACCGCAGCCTGATCTGGAACAGCGACCTGGTGGAGGCGCTCGAGCTCGACAACCTGCTGGGCAACGCGCTGACGACGATCGTCGGCGCCGAGGCGCGCAAGGAAAGCCGCGGCGCCCACGCGCAGGAGGACTTCCCGGAGCGCGACGACGCGCATTGGATGAAGCACACCCTGGCCTGGATGGACGAGAGCTACGCGACGCGCCTCGACTACCGCGACGTGAAGATGCGCACGCTGACGAACGAGGTGCAGGTGTTCCCGCCGAAGGCGCGGGTGTACTAGGCGGAGGAGGGCGGAGCGCCGGTGTCGATCATCGCCGATCGCGGGCTGTTCGTCCGGCTGCTGGTGCAGTCCGGCCGATTCGACGCGCCGGAGGCGGAGGCGCTGGCGGATGCCCTCGATGCGGCAACGCGGGAGCCCGCGACCACGGGCGACCTGGCGAAGCTGCAGTCCGAGGTTGCGCTCCTGGGTCAACGACTGGAGGCGCAGGTTCAGCGGCTCGACACGAAGATCGACGGCGTCGAGCAGCGTCTCGGTGTGAAGATTGATGGCGTCCTGGACAAGCTCCTGGTCCGCTTCGGCGCCCTGCTGATTGCCCTGCTTGGCGCCCTGTTCGCAGCGCTCCGGCTCACCCAGTCCTGACGCGCGGCTTGACGAGAGAAGACAGAAACACCATGGCCACCTTCACCCTCCCCAGGAACAGCACCATCGGCGAAGGCCGGACCTTCAAGGCCGCGCCCGGTGCGAAACGCGTGAAATCCTTCCGCATCTACCGCTGGGACCCGGACAGCGGCGAGAACCCGCGCACCGATACCTTCGAGATCGACCTCGACCAGTGCGGCCCGATGGTCCTCGACGCGCTGATCAAGATCAAGAACGAGGTGGACAGCACGCTGACCTTCCGCCGCTCCTGCCGCGAGGGGATCTGCGGCTCCTGCTCGATGAACATCGACGGGCTGAACACCCTGGCATGCCTCAAGCCGATCGAGGACAGCACCGGCGCCGTGCGGATCCACCCGCTGCCGCACATGCCGGTGGTGAAGGACCTCGTCCCCGACCTCTCGCACCTCTACGCCCAGCTGCGCAGCGT
>JAIEOP010000430.1 GCA_019750465.1 Acetobacteraceae bacterium
GGGCGCTGCTGGCCGGGATCGGCGCGCCGGCGCTGCATGCCCGGCTGGCGGCGATCGACCCCGAGACGGCCGCGACGCTGCGCCCGGGCGACAGCCAACGCATCGCCCGCGCCTGGGAGGTGGCGACCGGCACCGGCCAGGGGCTTCTGGCCTGGCAGCGCGCCGGGCGGGGGGCGGCGGGGCCGGCACCCTGGCGCTTCGGCGCCATCCTGCTGGACCCGCCGCGCGCGACGCTGCGGGCCGCCATCGCGGCACGCTTCGACGCCATGCTGGCAGCCGGGGCGCTGGAGGAGGTGCGGGCGCTGGTGTCGCAGGGTTTCGACCCCGCGCTGCCGGCGATGCGGGCGCATGGCGTGCCGGAACTGGCCGCGGTGCTGGCCGGGCGGATGGAGCTGGCGGCGGCGCGGGAGCGGGCGATCCTCAACACCGGCCAGTACACCAAGCGCCAGGCGACCTGGTTCCGACACCACGCGCTGGCGCCGCCGGAGCGGACGCATATCATCCATGCGAGAATGGACGACGTAGCGCAATTTTCTTCCGAGAAATGGCGGAAAATTATCTCGTTCGTTCAAGGCGGCATTGACGCGCCGCAGCAAACGGCCTAGTCCTCCGGCCCCGCCGGCCAGCCCCCGGCCCGGCGCAGGCCCGCTTGAGGAAAGACGCCAGAGATGTCCGCCACCACGGCCCCCACCAGTGCCGAAGCCCGCACCATGACCGGCGCGGACATCGTCCTGCAGGCGCTGAAGGACAACGGCGTCGAGGTCATCTTCGGCTACCCCGGCGGCGCCGTGCTGCCGCTGTATGACGCGATCTTCCAGCAGAACGCCATCCGCCACATCCTGGTCCGGCACGAGCAGGCCGCGGTGCACGCCGCGGAGGGCTATGCCCGCTCCACGGGCAAGGTCGGCGTGGTGCTGGTGACCAGCGGCCCGGGCGCCACCAACGCCGTCACCGGCCTGGTGGACGCGCTGATGGACAGCATCCCGGTGATCTGCCTGACCGGGCAGGTGCCGACCCACCTGATCGGCAACGACGCCTTCCAGGAGGCCGACACCACCGGCATCACCCGGCCCGCGACGAAGCACAACTACCTGGTCAAGGACATCGCGAAGCTCGCCGGCGTGGTGCATGAGGCGGTCTATGTCGCCACCTCCGGCCGCCCCGGCCCGGTGGTGATCGACCTGCCGAAGGACATCCTGATCGGCAAGGGGTCCTACACGGCGAAGCCGGTGGCCAGCCATCGCAGCTACCGCCCGCAGACCGAGCCCGACGGCGAGGCGATCCGCGCGGCGGTCGCGCTGCTGAAGCGCGCGAAGCGGCCGGTGATCTACACCGGCGGCGGCGTGATCAACGCCGGCCCGGCGGCATCGGAGGCGCTGACGCAGTTCGTGCGCATGACCGGATTTCCCTGCACCAACACGCTGATGGGCCTCGGCGCCTACCCTGCCTCCGACCCGCAATTCCTCGGCATGCTGGGGATGCACGGCACCTACGAGGCCAACCTGGCGATGCATGGCTGCGACGTGCTGCTGAACATCGGCGCGCGCTTCGACGACCGGGTGACGGGCCGGCTCAATGCCTTCTCGCCGGGATCGAAGAAGATCCACGCGGACATCGACCCGTCCTCCATCAACAAGAACGTCAAGGTGGATGTGCCGGTCGTCGGCGATGCCGGCCGCATCCTCGCCGCGCTGATCGAGGCCTGGAAGGCGGACCCGACGCCGGTGGACCGGGAGGCGCTGACCAGTTGGTGGCGCCAGATCGACGGCTGGCGCGCCGTCCGGTGCCTGGGCTACGAGCAGCGAGGCCCCATCATCAAGCCGCAGCACGCGGTGAAGCGCCTGTACGAGATCACGCAGGAGCTTGGGCGCGAGACCTTCATCACCACCGAGGTCGGCCAGCACCAGATGTGGGCAGCGCAGTATTTCGGCTTCGAGCGGCCGAACCGCTGGATGACCTCGGGCGGGCTCGGCACCATGGGCTACGGCCTGCCGGCGGCGATGGGCGTGCAGATCGCGCATCCCGACGCGCTGGTGATCGACATCGCCGGCGAGGCCTCCATCCTGATGAACATCCAGGAGATGGGCACGCTGGCGCAGTACCGCCTGCCGGTGAAGGTGTTCATCCTGAACAACGAGTACATGGGCATGGTGCGCCAGTGGCAGGAGCTGCTGCATGGCGGCCGCTATTCCGAAAGCTACTCGGCCTCGCTGCCCGACTTCGTGAAGCTGGCGGAGAGCTTCCACGCGGTGGGCATGCGCGCCGAGACGGCCTCCGACCTGGACCGCGTGATCCGGGAGATGATCGCGATCGACAAGCCGGTGATCGCCGACATCCTGGTCGCCAAGGACGAGAACTGCTTCCCGATGATCCCGAGCGGGGCGGCGCACAACGAGATGATCCTCGGCGCCGGCCAGTCGGGCGGCGTCGCGGGCGTCACGGATGAGGGGAAGGTGCTGGTCTAGCGATCGGCGTCGCCGCCGCCCCCACCCCGACCCTCCCCCGCCAGCGGGGGAGGGAGGGACCCGCGGCCGCAGGCCGTGGGAGGGTGGGGGCCGCCCGAAGCTTCCAACCGTCCCACTGACCCGCGAACAAGATCATCCCCATGCCCGACCCCGCCCCCACCCAGCGCGCCGCCACCATCGCCGTCCTCGTCGAGAACGAGGCCGGCATCCTGGCCCGCGTCGTCGGCCTGTTCTCCGGCCGCGGCTACAACATCGAGAGCCTGACCGTCGCGCCGGTGGACGAGGAACGGCGCCTGTCGCGCATCACCATCGTCACCTCCGGCACCGACATGGTCATCGAGCAGATCAAGGCGCAGCTCGACCGACTGGTGCCGGTGCACACGGTGTCCGACCTGACGCTGGAAGGCCCGCACCTGGCGCGCGAGATGATGCTGATCAAGCTCGTCTCCACGGGCGAGCAGCGCATGGAGGCGCTGCGCCTGGCCGACGCCTTCCGCGCACGCGTGGTGGACGCGACGACCGAGAGCTTCGTCTTCGAGATGACCGGCGCGGGGGACAAGCTGGACGCCTTCATCGCGCTGATGAAGCCGCTCGGCCTGGCGGAGGTGGTGCGCACCGGCGTCGTCGCCATCGCGCGCGGGCCACGCGGGCTGCAGGCGTGAGGGGCGGCTACCCGGGAAGCGCGGCGTAGGGGTCGTGCGCGGGCACGTCGAGAGGCGCGAAGTGGCGCAGGTTGCGGGTCAGGATGGTGAGGCCGTGCGCCGTCGCAATCCCGGCGATGGCGAGGTCGGCGAAGCCGGGGGCCTGCCCGCGCAGCCGCGCAAGGGCGATGAGGACCCCGGTCACGTGCGCGGCATGCTTGTCGAGCGGCAGGACGCGACCGGCATACAGCCGCATGGTCTCCTCGAACCAGACGTCCAGCGCTGCGGCCTTGCGCACGGCCCCGGCTCGACGCGCACCCTCGATGCCGCCGACGATCTCGGCAACGACGATGCTCGGGATGAAGAGCCGCCCGCTATTGCGGTCCATCCACGCTTGCAGCGCCCCGTAGGCCGCACGCGAGGCGGGCGAACCGGCCGAGAGAACGTTGGTGTCGACCAGGAAGCTCAGAATCCAGGATCCCGCGGCGGCGATTGGTCACGTTCCGGGATGTCGCCGTCCTCGAGCGGGGAGTTCATCAAGAGCCATCCGAAGGACGGCACCTGGGACAGCCGCTTCCACTCCTCGAACCCGATCACCACCGCCGCGGGCTTGCCGTGGCGCGTGATGAGGCTCGGCTCGCCCTCCTCCGCCGCGTCCACCACGGCCGAGAACCGCGCCTTCGCCTCGCGGAGCTGCATTTCCTTCATGGCGGGACCTCCCGTGACCACATGGGTCATATCGGTCGCCGGCGGCGCCGCGGCAAGACCCCGGGGCGGCCAGGGCTGGCCGGGCGCGCGCGTTCGTGGCATCCGGCGCCCGCGACGCCGGGGCGGACCAACCCCGCCCGGCGCCCCGGCACCCAGCTTCGACGGGCCTGAGCCCGCCAAGGACCACCACTCTTTTCCATAGGGGGCGAAAGCCATGCGCGTTTACTACGACCGCGACGCGGACGTGAACCTGATCAAGGCGAGGAAACTCGCCGTCATCGGCTTCGGCAGCCAGGGGCACGCGCATGCGATGAACCTGCGCGACAGCGGCTGCGCCGACGTCGCCATCGGCGTCCGCCCCGGCGGCTCCTGGAAGAAGGCGGAGGCCGCGGGCTTCAAGGTGATGAGCCCGGCCGAGGCGGCGAAGTGGGCCGATGTCGTCATGGTGCTCACGCCGGACGAGCTGCAGGGCGACCTCTACCGCGAGCAGCTCGGCCCCAACATGAAGGAGGGCGCCGCGCTCGCCTTCGCGCATGGGCTGAACGTGCACTTCAACCTGCTCGACCCGCGTGCGGACCTCGATGTCTTCATGATCGCGCCGAAGGGACCCGGCCACACCGTGCGCTCCGAGTACCAGCGCGGCGGCGGCGTGCCCTGCCTGGTCGCGGTGGCGCAGAACCCCTCGGGCAACGCGCTGGAGATCGCGCTGTCCTACGCCAGCGCCATCGGCGGCGGCCGCGCCGGCGTCATCGAGACCTCCTTCAAGGAGGAGTGCGAGACCGACCTCTTCGGCGAGCAGGTGGTGCTCTGCGGCGGCCTCGTCGAGCTCATCAAGGCCGGCTACGAGACGCTGGTGGACGCCGGCTACGCCCCCGAGATGGCCTATTTCGAGTGCCTGCACGAGGTGAAGCTGATCGTGGACCTGATCTACGAAGGCGGCATCGCCAACATGAACTACTCCATCTCCAACACCGCCGAGTACGGCGAGTACCGCACCGGCCCGCGCATCATCACGGACGAGACCCGCGCCGAGATGAAGCGGGTGCTGGAGGACATCCAGTCCGGCCGCTTCGCCCGCGACTGGATGCTGGAGAACCGCGTGAACCAGGCGAGCTTCAAGGCCACGCGCCGCCGCCTCTCCGAGCACCCGA
The DNA here is from genome assembly GCA_019750465.1 of Acetobacteraceae bacterium. Taxonomy (GTDB): domain Bacteria; phylum Pseudomonadota; class Alphaproteobacteria; order Acetobacterales; family Acetobacteraceae; genus JAIEOP01. The sequence continues at coordinate 4,966 of JAIEOP010000430.1, forward strand.
TCGAGCAGGTGGGCGAGACGCTGCGCGCCATGATGCCCTGGATCAAGGCCAACGCGCTGGTGGACAAGACGCGGAACTGAAACGAGCGGCCCGCCCTCAGCGCCCCGTTTCGTTGACGTTCGGGGCGGGCACCGGAACGCCGGGGGCGAGTTGCCGGGACAACTCGTTGAGATCGCGCAACTGCCGCTCCCCGAGTTCCTCGGGCCGACCGATGCCGGCCTCCCGCTCGCGCTGCTTCGTGATGTCGCGCGGGATGGGAACCCTGAGCCCGTCCCTGATCGGGCCCTCGCCCCCGGCGGCCCGCGATTCCGCCGGGCCCGGACCCGACGGCTGCGCCATCGCGCCGGGGCCGGCGAGCGGGGCCGCGCAGGCCAGAACACACACCAGGCTGGCCAAGCATGCGAAACGAACGGACACTGTCGATCTCCCGTTCCGGTTGACGCCGACAGCCTAACGCATCGCCCCAGCCACGGATCGTTCGCAGCGCCGGGTCGGCCTCGCTCCGGTTGACGGACCGTGCCGGAGCCCGGCACCCTGTCTTCGCATGATGAACGACGTTCCGGAGCATGCCCGCGACCTTCGGGGCTATGGTGCCACGCCGCCCGATCCGCGCTGGCCGAACGGCGCGCGCCTCGCCCTCTCCTTCGTGCTGAACTACGAGGAGGGTGCGGAGAACTCCGTGCTGGAGGGCGACGCGGCCAGCGAGATCTACCTGCATGAGGTGCCGGGCGGCACGCCGCGCGTCGGCGAACGCGACCTGTCCACCGAGACGCAGTTCGACTACGGCGCGCGCGCCGGGCTCTGGCGCATCCTCCGCCTGTTCCGGGAGCGCGACCTGCCGCTGACGGTCTATGCCGTCGGCCGTGCGCTGGAGCTGAACCCCGAGGCCGGCGCCGCCCTTGCCGCCGCCGGGCACGAGGTGGCCTCGCATGGCTGGCGCTGGATCGACTACCGCGCCGTGCCGGAGGAGACGGAGCGCGCCGAGATCGCCCGCTGCGTCGCGGTCATCGAGCGCACCACCGGCACGCGGCCGGTCGGCTGGTACACGGGTCGGATCAGCATGCGCACCCGCCGCCTGGTCGCCGGGCATGGCGGCTTCCTCTACGACAGCGATTCCTATGCCGACGACCTGCCCTATTACGTGCAGGTGGCGGGCAGGCCGCACCTCGTCATCCCCTACACGCTCGACAACAACGACATGAAATTCGCCGTGCCGCCCGGCTTCTCGGCGCCGTCCGGCTACGAGCAGCATCACCGCGACGCCTTCGACTTCCTGATGCGCGAGGGCGCGGCGGGCAGCCCGAAGATGATGTCGGTCGGGCTCCATTGCCGCATGGTTGGCCGGCCCGGGAGGGCGGCGGCGCTGGAGCGTTTCCTCGACCATGTGGCGCGGCACCGCGATGCCTGGGTGTGCCGGCGCGCCGACATCGCGCGGCACTGGTGGCGGGAGCATCCGCCGGCCTGACGCGGTTGGAGGTTTCGCCGTGCGTCCGGCGCCGCCGTTGCGGTAGGCTGCGCCGCGCCGCCATGCCGATCCGCCCCGCCGCCGCCCTCGGGCTCCTCGCGCTGCTCCTCGCTGTCGCGGCCTGCGCGCCGCCGCCTGCGCGATACGGACATGCCTGGGACGGGCGGCGCGGCTATGACGGACGCGGCGACTACGGCTACGACCTCGACGCCTCGCACCGCCGAGCAGTGGCCTACCGCGCCGCCGCTGGCCGCGCCGCCGCTGGCCGCGCCGCCTATCCCCCACCCGGACCGCCCGGCGATCCCTGGGGCCCCCTTATCCGCGAAGCCGCCACCCGCTTCGACGTGCCGGAGCGCTGGATCCGCGAGGTCATGCGCCAGGAGAGCGGCGGCCGCACCCATGGCGGGGACGGGCTGCCGATCACCTCCTCCGCCGGCGCGATGGGGCTGATGCAGGTCATGCCCGAGACCTGGGAGGGGCTGCGCCGGCGCCACGGGCTGGGCCATGATCCGCATGCGCCGCGCGACAACATCCTCGCCGGCGCGGCCTATATCCGGGAGATGTACGACCGGTTCGGCAGCCCGCACTTCCTCGCCGCCTACAATGCCGGGCCGGAGCGGACGGAGGCCTACCTCGCCGGCGCGACCATCCTGCCGGACGAGACGGTGAACTACCTCGCCAGCATCGCGCCGCGGCTGGGGATTGCGGTGCCGGGCCCGGGTGGCCGCCGGGTCGCGCCGCCCGTGCTGCTGGCCGCGGCAACGCGCGCACCGGCCGCCGCGGACCTCGCCTATGCCGGCGGCGGCATGGTGGCCGGTGGCGGCGGGGCGGAGGATGCCTCGCTGCGGGCCTATGCCGGCGGCGGGATGCGCGGCGAGGAGTTCTTCGGCGATGCCTCGATGCGCGCCTTCGATGGCGGCGGGCTGGTCACCCCGTCGGCGCCGACCGGCGTGCTGACGCCATGGCGCGGCTGGTGAGCGGGCGCCGCGTCAGAAATACCCCTCCCGCTTCTTCCGCTCCATCGAGGCCTCGCCGTCGGCGTCGATCAGCCGGCCCTCCCGCTCGGATTTCGTGCTCGCCCGCGTCTCGGCGATCACCGCCTCCAGCGTCTCGGCGCGGCTCTCGGAGGCGCCGGTCAGCGGGTAGCAGCCCATGGTGCGGAAGCGCACCCACCGCGTCTCGGGCACCTCGCCAGGCTCCAGCGGCAGGCGCTCGTCATCCACCATGATGAGCTGGCCCTGCCGCACCACCACCGGCCGCGGCGCCGCGAGGTAGAGCGGCACGATCGGGATGCGCTCGAGCCGGATGTAGTCCCACACGTCGAACTCGGTCCAGTTGGAGAGCGGGAAGGCGCGGATGCTCTCGCCCGGCCGGATGCGCGGGTTGAACAGGGTCCACAGCTCCGGCCGCTGCGCCCGCGGCTCCCAGCCCTGGCCGGCGTCGCGGAAGGAGAAGACGCGCTCCTTCGCCCGGCTCTTCTCCTCGTCCCGCCGTGCGCCGCCGATGGCCGCGTCGAAGCCGCCCGCGGCCAGCGCCTGCTTCAGGGCTTCCACCGCCATCACCTGCATGTGCACCTGGCTGCCATGTGTCACCGGGCCGATCCCGCGCGCGATCCCATCCGGGTTGGTGTGCACGACCAGCTCCAGGCCGAGTTCCCGCACCCGCCGGTCGCGGAACTCCAGCATGGCGCGGAAGTCCCAGCCGGTGGCGATGTGCAGCAGCGGGAAGGGCGGCTTGCCGGGATGGAAGGCCTTCATCGCCATGTGCAGCACGCAGGTGCTGTCCTTGCCGATGGAGTACAGCAGCACCGGGTTGCGGAAGCTCGCGGCGACCTCCCGGATGATGTGGATGCCCTCCGCCTCCAGGCGGGCGAGGCGGGGCGGCAGGCGGTGGGGAGGGGCCATCGCGGCGCGGCATCCTGCGGAAGTGGAACGGCGGTGTCGGACGTGGTTTGCTGCCCGGCACGGTTCAATACGGGCCGCATGCGGGGCATCGAGGCCAGGCGCGGCGGCGGGCCCGGGAGAGGGCAGCGCGATGGACGGCACGCGGGACACGGTGGAATGGCGCCTGCGGCAGGAGCTGGCCGCGGCCTACCGCATCTTCGACCACCTCGGCTGGACCGAGCTGATCTACAACCACATCACCTTGCGCCTGCCCGGACCGGGGCACCGCTTCCTGATCAACCCCTTCGGCCTGCACTACTCCGAGGTGCGCGCGGGCAACCTGGTGACGGTGGACCTGGAAGGGCGCATCCTCGGCGACGACGCCTGGGGCGTGAACCCGGCGGGGTTCGTCATCCACGGCGCCATCCATGGCGCCATCGAGCAGGCGCAATGCGTGATGCACACCCACACCACGGCGGGCATGGCGGTGGCGTGCAAGCGCCACGGCCTGGCCATGACCAATTTCTACGCCGCCATGCTGCGCGACCAGGTTGCCTACCATGATTTCGAGGGCATCACCGTCAACCCGGAGGAGCGCGGCCGGCTGCTGGCCAGCATGGGCGACCGGCGCCTGCTGATCCTGCGCAACCACGGCCTGCTGAGCTGGGGCGGGACGGTGGCCGAGGCCTTCGTGCGCCTCTGGACGCTGAACCGCGCCTGCGAGATCCAGATGGCGAGCGAGTCCATGCGCGGCGAGGACATCCCCGTGCCCGACCACGTCGCCGACCAGGCCAGCCGCGCCGCGCTGCAGTTCAACCCGCGCCACGGCGCCGGCCAGGACGTCTTCGACGCGCTGCGCCGGCTGGTCGATGCGAAGGACCCCACCTACCGGGAGTGACAGGCCATGGCCGCACGCGGCGACTACCCCTTGAAGGGACGCGAGCTGATCGCCGAGGCGCCGGGGCTGCGCATGCAGATCCTCACCCTCGATGCCGGGCAGGAGGTGCCCTGGCACTGGCACTCCGAGGTCACCGACACCTTCTGGTGCATGGAGGGGCCGATGGTCATCGAGACCCGGGCGCCGGCCACGGTGACGGAACTCGCCCCCGGCGGGATGCACGCCGTGCCGCCGCGGCGCGCGCACCGCGTGACGGGCAAGGATGGCGGCCCCTGCCGGTTCGCCATCCTGCAGGGGGTGGGGCGTTACGACTTCATGCCCGTCGGATGACGCGCGGCCGCGCCGCGACCCGCGGTGCCGCCCGGACCGCGCCCGCGGCGCGCGCCATGCCGCGCCTACCGCGTCAGCTTGCGGCCGGCGATGTAGCGCACGCCCTCGGGGCCCGGCATCTCGGCATGCTCGATGCCGGCGGGCATGGTGAAGACCTCGCCCGGGCCGAAGGTGGTGGCCTTGCCGCCCACCGTCAGGGTGAAGCTGCCCTCCAGGATCATTGCCTTGGCGTGGAAGTCGTGGGTGTGCTCGCGGATGGCGGGGCCGGCCGGCAGGGCGCGCTCCGCCACCGCATAGCCGTCGCGCAGCAGGCCGGCGCGGAAGCCGGCGGTGTCGATCCCCTGGGCCTTGGTCGGCGTGCTCATCGCAGGATCTCCGGGTTGACCATCATCGCAGGGTCGGGCTTTCCGTCGAGCGCGTCCAGGATGTTCCGCGCCGCCTGCCGGGCCATGCGCACCATCCCCTCCTCCGGGCTGCCGGCATTGTGCGGGCTGAGCACCACGTTGGGCAGCGCAAACAGCGGGTTCGTCGCGTCCGACGGCTCCACCTCCAGCACGTCGAGGCCGGCGCCATGCAGCCGCCCGCCCCGCAGCGCCCGCACCAGCGCGTCCTGCCTGACGATCGGGCCGCGCGCGGTGTTCACCAGGATGGCGCCGGGCTTCAGCGCGGCGAAGGCGGCATCGTCCAGCAGGTGGCGCGTCGCCGGCGTCAGCGGCGTGTGCACCGTGACGACATCGGCCCCCGCCAGGCCCGCGTGCAGGTCCAGCACCGGCGGGAAGCCGTCCGCCGCGATGCGCGCCGGGTGGAAGGCCGGGTCCATGACGGCGACCTGCATGTGGAAGGCGCGGCAGTAATTCGCCACGCGGCAGCCGATGCGGCCATAGCCCAGCACCAGCACGCGGCGCCCGGCGAGTTCCACGATGCCGGCATCCGGCCGGTCCCACCAGCCGCCGCCGCGCATGTGGCGGTCGCATTCCACGGCGCGGCGGGCGACGGCGAGCATCAGCATCATGGCGTGCTCCGCCACGGAGAGGTCGTTGGTGCCGTTCACCACCATCACCGGGATGCCGCGCGCCGAGCAGGCGGGGACATCCACCGTGTCGAAGCCGACGCCGAGGCGGCTGGCCACCTTCAGCCGCGTCGCCACCGCCAGCGCCGCCGCATCCAGCCGCTCCAGCCAGAGCAGCACGGCGTCGGCCGAGGAGAGGTTCTGGTGGAATTCCTCCACCGGCGCATCGTTCAGGGTGACGATGTCGAGATCGGCGCCGCGCTCGCGCAGCACCGCCATGCCGGCGGGATGCAGCGGGCGGCCGAGCAGGATGCGGTGGGGCATGAATCGAAAATCCTCTGCGTGATGGGCGGCGGGAGGGTTGCACCCTGCCGGACCCTCCCACCAGAGGGGCATCGGCGGCAGTGCCACCGATGCCCCTCTGGACACCCCAGCATAGGCCGAAGGGCCTTTGGTGGGATGTTTATGCACTTGAGACATACGGCCGAGATCGATAGGGTTTCGACATGGCCAGCGCCCTCGCCGCCCCCTGCTTCCACGATGATGCGGCCGCCCTCACGGAGCTAGAAGCCACCCTGTGGCCCAACGGCCCCGTGTGCCCGCACTGCGGCGGCGCGGAGCGCATCACGCCGGTCAGGGGCGGTCGGATGGGGCTGCGGCGCCTGCAAGAGGCAGTTCACCGTCACCGTGGGGCGACCTGAGCATGAAGGATAAAGGACAAGCGCTGTTCGTCTCACAGGCTGCCCGATTCGCGGAAGTGGCGAAATCCGTCGGCGCGGACGCGGGCATGGAGACCGTCCGCGCCGCGCTGCGCGCCGTGGGGTGCCACAAGCCCAAGGGCGACGCGCTGGAGCCGCCGCCGGAGCCGAAAGCGACGGCAAGTCGTTCCAAGAAGTCGTGAAGCGCGCGTCGGAGTTCCGTCCGCCGCTCACTGGTGCACCTTCGGGCTGTCGGACGCGGAGCCGCTAAGCAAACCTCTGGAGGTTTGCGCCCGAACAGGAGCCTAAGCAGGCTTGCATTTCAGGCGCTTGGACCGCACGAAGTGTGGGCCAAGCCACGAAAGCCTGCTTAGAGCGGGATGCGTTGAGGCAGAATCGCCGCAAACGCCGAATCCCGCGACCCGGCAAAGGCTGGAGCGTGTTGCGTGAGCGCATGCGAACGCATCACGCTCCAGAAAACACCAGCTTCGCCGACAAGCAGGCGATCTTGCAGCTGGTGATCGGGCGCATCATCGTCGGTGACGGCAGCCTGGAGATCCGGCAGGTCATTCCTCTCTCCCCAGGAGCACCCAGCGGCGGCGGAAACCCCGCCCCGCAACCGCAATTGCGTTCGGAGGGTGTGGACGGTGCACCGTTGGAGGGTGGCCCGCAGCACCCTCGCCACGGCGGCCCTCAGGCCCTCATGGGCGTCGGAGATGACGAGCCTGGCGCCGCGCAGGCCACGGCCGCCTCGCCGCCAGCACGCCAGATGTGGCGGATGCCGCAAGACTGACGGCGATGGTCACGGCGACCCGGACGATGCGCCCGGCCTCGCGCACCTTCACGTAGGTCGCGTCGAGCCGGAGGCAGGGCCAGTCGCCTTCGATGGGCCGCGTAAGGAAGCCCTGCACCCGCCCGTCGATCTCGGCGCAGAGCCGGGAGACCTGGCTCTTGCTGACGCCGTCCATGCCCAGGGCGCGCACCAGGTCGTCCAC
>JAIEOP010000215.1 GCA_019750465.1 Acetobacteraceae bacterium
CGCCAGCCGCGCCAGCGCGGCGACGCCGGCCAGCCCGGCCTCACGCACCTCCGGCGGCACGCTGGCCCGCGTCGCAGGCAGCGCCTGTGCCACCGCCTGGGCCAGCACGTCGCCGCCGACGCTCGGGCGGGCCTCGATGGCGGCCCCGGTCGCGGCCTGGCCCAGCACATGCGCATAGTCGCCGAGTGCGGTGAAGGCCGGCCCGATCACCTCGCCCGCCGCCTCCGCCGCGCCCGGGCCGGGCAGGTCGGGCTGCGGCACGGCCGGGACACGGCCGATCGCGAAGGCAACGGCGCGTTCCTCGCGCAGGGCGCGGCGTTCGAAATCATCCATCATCGCGACACCGGCATCGGCCACGGGATCGCTGGCTTCGAGCGCCACGGCGAAGCGCGCGGCGGGCGACGCCGCGAGTTCCGCGGCGTCGCGGCCGAGCGGTGCGCAGGCGGCGGCGCCGAGGGCCAACGGCAGGAGCAGGAAGGGGCGGCGCGGAAGGGGCATGGCGGGCTCCGGAGCGGGAAGGTTGGCCGGTGGACCGAATGGCAGCGTCAGAAGGCGGCGGCAGGATGGCGGCCGCGAGCGCGCGGCGCCACTGCCGCGGCGATCACGCCTGGGCGCTGTTCGCCGCCGCCGTCGCCGCCGGAACCGCCTGCTGCCCGGCACCGCGCCTGCGCGTCATGCCGCCTTGGCCAGGGCGTCGAAGGCCATCAACCGCGCGATCAGCGCCGGCATGTCGCGCAGCGGGATCATGTTCGGCCCGTCCGAGGGCGCGTGGTCCGGATCCGGGTGCGTCTCGACGAAGACCGCCGCAACACCGACCGCGACGGCAGCGCGCGCCAGCACGGGGGCGAATTCGCGCTGCCCGCCGCTGCTGCTGCCCTGGCCGCCGGGCTGCTGCACGGAATGTGTGGCGTCGAACACCACCGGGTAGCCGGTACGCGCCATGATCGGCAGCGCGCGCAGGTCGGAGACCAGGGTGTTGTATCCGAAGCTCGCGCCGCGCTCGCAGAGCATGATGTTCCCGTTGCCCGTCGCGGCGATCTTGGCGGCGACGTTCACCATGTCCCATGGCGCGAGGAACTGGCCCTTCTTCACGTTCACCGGCTTGCCGGTGCGGCCGGCGGCGATCAGCAGGTCGGTCTGGCGGCAGAGGAAGGCGGGGATCTGCAGGCAATCCACCACGGCGCCGGCGCGGGTGGCCTGTTCCTCCGTGTGGACGTCGGTCAGCACCGGCAGGCCGGTGGTGGCGCGCACCTCGGCGAGGATGTCGAGCCCTTCCTCGATGCCGACGCCGCGGGCGGCGCCGGCGCTGGTGCGGTTGGCCTTGTCGAAGGAGGACTTGTAGACCAGGCCGATGCCGGCATCGCGCGCGATGTCGCGCAGCGCCGCCGCGACCTCCAGCGCATGCGCCCGGCTCTCGATCTGGCAGGGGCCGCAGAGCAGGGCGAGCGGCAGGTCATTTCCGAGGGTGACGTGGCCGATGATGACGTGACGCATGGCGAGACTTGCTTCTTCGCTGCTTGGTGGTTTGCTACAGACTACACTCGAGGTTCTGGTAGATTCGCATTGTTCGTTTCCACTTCTCTACTGCGACATTCGCTCTAGGACCTATATTGCGGCGACGGCTTGGACTTGCAGCGTCGGAGCCGATGCCAACAGCTGTCGATTGCAGAGACAATCCCGGTCCGTCCGAAGACGTTTTGGCACTCGCGGTTATCTAGGCAGTAAACCAAGTTTTCGTGTCGCAGCCGCAGAGAAAGTCGATCTTTACTCCGTTTCGCGTCAACGGCGCCTTGCTCTCAACCCAATCGCTGTCGGTGGCCACGACGACCGGCGCCTTCGCGCGGCGCGACAAAGCTACGAACTTGCGATCAGAGGGATCGAAGCGCGCGAGTTCCGCGTCGACAGGAAAGTCGGCAAAGGATCCGTCTGGCGCTTTCGGCAGGTCGATGCGCTCTACCCGCTGTGGTGCGCTATGCAGGACAGCCAGAAAGAAGCGATCGCCGACACCCGGTTGACCCGCCGGCCTCAGGTGGCGTCCGTACTCGACTTGAATTTCTCCAGCCAAATCAAGCAACACACGTCCGTCCTTCAGTAGCGATTCGAGGAAGTCGATCGCAGCCAGACGACACTCCACTGTGGGAATGCCGCTGCCGGTAGGTCCGTCCGCCCGACCGTTTGCAACGATCGGCACATTCGTATCCACGACCGCAGGCTTCACTCGGCAGCCTGCGCACGCTGTCGCCTGAGGCGGGCGCGTTCGGCTTCCGCCGTCTCGCCGAATGCATCGCCCATGAAGTTGGGTGGCCAGTTGTCGATGTTTCCGAGCAAGTCGAGGTTAAGTTCGGTCAGCTGCGACGCGCCGGCCGGCGCATTGGAGAAGTACAATTTCACGTCGTCAGCCGGCAGCGTCCCTTCCGCGATGCGGCGCTGCAGCCGCAGCAGCAAATGCTCGGAGTGGCTCTCCACGACTACCTGCACGCGCCGCCGGCGGGCGGCGTAGATGATGACATCCGCCAGATTGGCCTGGGCCAGCGGATGGAGGTGGATCTCGGGCTGCTCCAAGATCACCGTGGATCCCTCCGGCACGTAGAGCAGTAGCGTGACCACGGGCAGCACCTGCGAGACGCCGAAACCCACGTCCGTGAGCAGGACCTCCGACCCGCCTGCGCGCGTGACCACCAGCGCCTGCCACCGGTTCGTGCCCTCCTTGATCTCCTTGACGGCAAAGCTGTGGATCAGCCCGAGTTCACGCAGCCAATGGGCGACCATTTTCTGGAAGGGCAGCAGGCGAGCTTTCGGCTGCAGGTTCAGCTTTTCGCCTGCTTCGGTCGCGGCGAGGATGGCGTCGATCGCCTTCTCCCCCCGTCGCCCGACATCCGTCGGCCGCGACCGCGCCCAAAGGTAGTCGCGCTGCGGGTAATCCCGTAGCGGCCCCAGGTAATAGAGGCGATCCATCTCCGCCTCGTAGGCGGCTTCCAGATCCGCGAGGAAGGCGGCGTTCTGGAAGTAAGTGCGCGCCTGATCGGGAAAGGCATAAGACTTGATGGGACCGGGCAGTCCCCAGGGCCGGCCCTGCGTGCGGACGAAGCGGAAGCGTTCGTCGGGCGCCGCCTTCAAGTCGAATTCACGCTCCTTGCCCTTGCCGTGCTGTAGCGAGAACGTCAGCCCGCCGAGCCTATAGGCCAGCCGCTCGGCGCGCGGGGCCATCTGGTGCACCGCTATTTCGGCCGCGTATGTGACGTCCCGCCCCAAGGCAATGAACTGGGCCTTCCGGCCGGTAGGATCCTGCAAGGCCAATTCTTCGTCGAGCCTAAAAGCAAGCTCGAAGCTCAGGCGGGACGTGTGGTCGTGCCGATGAATGGCGTCGCGTATGGTGCCGAGCTGCACAAAGCCGCCGTTGAGTTCGAGCGACAGCGCGCGGTCCGTCGCGTCCTTCGTCTGCTTCAGCAGCAGAAGGAACTGTAGGATGCTGGTCTTGCCCGAAGAGTTGGTGCCGAACAGTCCTGTGATCGGGGCAAGCGCGAGTTTCGCCTCGGGCCAGGACTTGAAGCTCGTAAGGTCAAGGCGGGTTATCATGTGGACAGACTACAACAACCGAACCTCGAACGCACCTGCATTGGCGACTCGCACAGCCGCCGGCGACCTGATGGCCGGTACGCGGGCAGGCCAGCGCTGGGTGCCCGGTTATCTGGCGCGGGCCTTGACTCCTTCCTAGCTCCCTCGCCGTCAGCATCAATCAAGTGCTACGGGTCAGGGGACATCATTCGAGAACGAAATGCGCAAACCTCTACGGCCCGGGTCCACCCCGCTCACACCAGCCTCGCCTGGCGCACGGCGGCGCCGATAAAGCCCTTGAACAGCGGGTGCGGATCGAACGGCTTCGACTTCAACTCCGGGTGGAACTGCACGCCGATGAACCAGGGATGGTCGGGGTATTCGACGATCTCCGGCAAGGCGCCGTCCGGGGACATGCCGGAGAAGCGCAGCCCGGCCCCCTCCTCCAGCCGCTCCTTGTAGTTCACGTTCACCTCGTAGCGGTGGCGGTGGCGCTCCTGGATTTCTGCGGTGCCGCCATAGACCTCGCGCACCAGCGAGCCATCGGCCAGCCGCGCCGGGAAGGCGCCGAGGCGCATGGTGCCGCCGAGGTCGCCGGCGGCGTTGCGCCGCTCGAGCGCGTTGCCGCGCAGCCATTCCGTCATGAGCCCGACCACGGGTTCCTCGCAGGGTCCGAATTCGGTGGAGGAGGCGCCCTTCATGCCGACCAGGTTCCGCGCCGCCTCGATGACGGCCATCTGCATGCCGAAGCAGATGCCGAAGAAGGGCACGCGGCGTTCGCGGGCGAAGCGCACGGCCTCGATCTTGCCGGGCGTGCCGCGCTCGCCGAAGCCGCCGGGGACCAGGATGCCGTTCACGCCTTCCAGGCGCGCGACGGCCTCGTCCTCGCCATTCTCGAAGACCTCGCTGTCGACCCAGTCCAGCGTGACGCGCACGTTGTGGGCGATGCCGCCATGCGCCAGCGCCTCGGCCAGCGACTTGTAGCTGTCGAGCAGGTTGGTGTACTTGCCGACGACGGCGATGGTGACCTCGCCCTCGGGCTGCTCGATGGCGCGCACGATGTGGTCCCAGCGCCGCATGTCCGGTTCGCCATAGGCCGAGAGGCCGAAATGGCGCAGCACCTCCTGGTCCATGCCCTCGGCATGGTAGTTGCCGGGCACGGCATAGATCGACGTCGCATCCAGCGCCGGGATCACGCTTTCGGGACGGACGTTGCAGAACAGGGCGATCTTGCGCCGCTCGTTCTCCGGGATCGGCCGGTCGCAGCGGCAGAGCAGGATCTGCGGCTGGATGCCGAGGCCAAGCAGCTCCTTCACGCTGTGCTGCGTCGGCTTGGTCTTCAGCTCCCCGGCCGACGAGATCCAGGGCACCAGGGTCAGGTGCACGAAGAGACTGCGCTGCGGCCCCATCTCGTTGGCGAGCTGGCGCATGGCTTCGAGGAAGGGCAGGCTCTCGATGTCGCCCACCGTGCCGCCGACCTCGACAATGACGAAGTCGTAGCCATCGACCTCGGCCTGCACCACTTGCTTGATCTTGTCGGTGATGTGCGGGATCACCTGCACCGTCCCGCCGAGATAGTCGCCGCGGCGCTCGGCCGCGATCACCTCGGAGTAGATGCGCCCGGTGGTCCAGTTGTCCGCCTTGGTGGCGTGGACGCCCGTGAAGCGTTCGTAATGGCCGAGATCGAGATCGGTCTCGGCGCCGTCGTCGGTGACGAAGACCTCGCCGTGCTGGTAGGGGCTCATCGTGCCCGGATCGACGTTGAGGTAGGGGTCGAGCTTGCGCAGCCTTACCCTGTAGCCACGCGCTTGCAGCAGCGCGCCAAGCGACGCCGCCGCAATGCCCTTGCCGAGGGAGGAGACCACGCCGCCGGTGATGAAGACGAACCGCGCCATGGGCGGCCCTCATAGACCCGCCGGCCGGACGCCGCCACCCCCGACTCGGCGGGCAGCCCGAGGCGGGGCGGCAATGGACGGCTCGGGCAGGTCGCCGTATCCGCCAGGGCGCAAGTGGACGCACGGCCAGCGGTCGCCGGTCCTAATTCGGCGCCAGCTCGATGCTGTAGATCACCGTGTAGGCCGGGTTCGCAGCCTGGACCGAGGCGTAGAGGCTGCCCCAGCTCCAGTACTGCGCCCCGCGCTTGTACATCCAATGCACGAGGTCGTGGTAGCCGTTCGTCACGCCGGGTCGCGCGACTCCGACGATGCAGTTCTCGCCGAGGCCCGTCGGCAGCTCCGAGATCGTCGCCGCCCAGCCCCAGCTTCGTCGGACGAAATCGGCGACGCCGCGCGGCGGCATGAACAGCGTGAAGTTGATCTTGTTCAGGATGGCGTTGTCTTCCTCCATCGTGCTGATCGTCGCCAGCCTCTCCACGCAGTCGTCGATCCGCTCGATGAAGTCGGCAAGGTTGGTCCACGGATAGGCGGCCAGGTTCGGGTATTGCGGGTACATGTCGATGTTGAACTGGTTGATCTCCGTCAGCAGCGCCTTTCCGTCGGCGGCGGCTTCGAGCAGCTTCAGATAGACCTTGACGTCCGCAAGGACCCGCGTCACCCGCGGCGCGCCGTTGATCAGCAGCGGCCGCTTGCCGGGGTTCTGCGCGTAGAGCGCCGTGAAGGTGCTGGTGAAGCCGCACACGCCGTGCACGGCGTTGACGGACCCGACCAGGCCGATGGGCGGACTGGCACCGGACATGACAAGACCTCCCCGAAGCGTCGCAGGAGGCTATGACCGGGGCTGGGCGGAATTCAACCGTGACGTGCGGACGCGGCGGGCGGATGCCCGCTCCGTCAGTTCGTCGGCACGGTGGGCGCTGGCGCGGGCGCCGGCGCGACGGGCGCACTCGGCGCCGGCGCGTCGAGGATGGAGCGCGGTGCCGTGGAACTGCCGCGGCCCAACAGCGCCAATGTCAGGCAGAGGGCGAAGAAGATGGCGGCGAGGAGGCCGGTCGCCCGCGTGAGCAGGTTGGCCGTGCCACGCCCGGTCATGAAGGAGCCCATCCCCTGCGAGGAGCCGATGCCCAGGCCCCCGCCCTCGCTGCGCTGGAGCAGCACCACCCCGATCAGGGCGAGGGCAACGAAAAGCTGGATAATGAGCAGGACAGTGGCCATGGCGGCAGCCTCCTAGCCCCTGCGCGTCCCCGGCGCCACCCCGGCCGCTACCCGAGCCCCGCGCCGCGGGCGGCCTCGGCCAGGTCATGGCTGGCCAGGTTCTTGTGCTTCGCCTCCACCTCCAGGTCGGTCCAGGCGAGGTGCGCCACCGCCCAGGCGTTGATCGCCCGGTTCCACATCCGGTCGGAATGCTGGCGCAGCACCCGGGCGTTGAGCCCCGCCGCCATCAGCCGGCCCCAGTCCGGCAGCGCATCCGGATCACGCTGGTCCTCGGGCAGCAGGTCCTCCCGCGGCGCGCTGAGATGGCCGATCGGCCGGGTGTCGCGCCAGCTCTGCCGCACCACCGCAAGCCGCGGATCCTCCGGCGCAACGTGCTCGCCGGCGCTGTGGCACCAGTGGTGGTGCAGGTCGAAGACGATGGGCAGCGTCTCCGCCAACGGCAGCAGGTCATCGAGCCCATAGGCAGTCTCGTCGTTCTCCACCGTCAGGAGGTCGTGCGCCTCCTGCGAGAGGCGGGCGAAGCCGCGGCGGAAGCCCGCCACGCCCGGGCCCCGCGCCCCGCCATGGACGTTGATGTGCGCACCCTCCGGGTGCCAGCTGCCGGTGAGGCCGAGCAGGCGCATGATCTGCGTGTGGTATTCCACCTCGGCAACGCTGCCCTCCAGCGCCGTGGCGCTGTCGGTCGAGAGCACGCAGAATTGCCCGGGATGCATGGACAGCCGCACCCCCGCCGCGCGGGCGCGCGCGCCGATGGGCGCCAGCCCCGTCTCCGCCGCGGCCCGCAGCACGGGTTCGTCGTAGCGCGGGCGGGCGACGGGATGGGTGTAGCAGGGCAGGACCCCGCTGAGGATCCGCAGGCAGCGTTCCAGCGGCGGGGCCTTCGCCACCTCCTCCACCTGGGCCGCGAGCGCCGCGATGTTGTGATGCACCAGGCCGAGCAGCTTCTCGGTCGCCTGCGCCGGCGTCAGGCGGGACAGCGCGGCGATGGTGGTGTCGCGCAGGTTCAGCGCCGCGGCCGGCCGGTCATCCCCCGGCGGCGGGACCCATTTGCAGCACCAGCCGATCCGCATCGCCGGCGAACGCTGCGGGGCGGCCGCGCTTCGCGGCGCGCCGCGCGGGTGCGCCGGGGACGCCGCCTGCACCGCCGTCACGCCTCGACGACGACGTAGTCGTCCTCGACGCGGACCGGGAAGGTCTCCGCCCTGTATGGCCCTTCCACCAGTGCCGAGCCCTTCTCCACATGGGCCGGGAATTGCCGCACCTGCACGCGGCGCGGGTCGAACCAGGACTTGCCCGTGCGGATGTCGAACTCCCAGGAGTGCCAGGGGCAGCGGATCATCTCGCCGCGCCGCTCGTAGCTGTAGATGCCGGGCTCCGGCGCCGTGACATGCCCGGTGCGGATGCCGTCGCAGAGCGAGCCGCCCTGGTGCGGGCAGCGGTTCGCCAGGGCATAGAATTCGCCGTCGAGGTTGAAGACGACGATGCGCCGCCCCTCCCCCGCCTCGACAAGCTTGCGGCCGCCCGGCGGGATCTCCGCCACCGGGCCTGCGATCACGCGCGGCAAGGCCTAGAACCCGTAGAGCTTGCGGGCATTGCCCCCGAAGATGTCGCGCCGCCGCTCCGCCGGGATGATCCCCGGCAGCGCCTCCCGCGGGTCGTCGAAGTCCCAATGCGGATAGTCGGTGGCGAACAGGATGTGGTCCCAGCCGCTCCACTCGCAGATGTCGAGGACATGCGCGCCGCGCTCCGGCTCCTCCATCGGCTGGGTCGAGACCCAGATGTGGTCGCGGATCTGCTCGGACGGCGCGCGCGTCAGGTGCGGCACCTCGGACTTCAGGTGCTTCCAGTGCCCGTCCAGCCGCCACGCCACCGAGGGCATCCAGGCGAAGCCGCACTCGATGAGCACGACCTTGAGGCCGGGGAAGCGTTCGAACACCCCCTCCACCACCAGGGAGATCACCTGGTTCTGGCAGGAGGTCGCGTGCTCGCTCACCTCCTCGATGTAGAAGCTCGGCCAGCCGCCATTGGTCATGGCCCAGCCGGAATAGCCGAAGGCGTGGAAGGCGACCGGCAGCCCCGCCTCCACCGCCGCCTCGTAGATCGGCCAGTAGCGCGGGTTGCCGGCGGGCTCGGCGGTGCGGCTCATCATGAGGACCTGGGCGAAGTTCGGGTCGCCCGCGCGGGCGCGGATCTCGGCCGCCGAGGCCGCGCTGTCCTCATAGGGCACCACCACGCTGCCGCGCAGCCGCGGCTCCTTCCTGAGCCAGGCCTCCAGCTGCCACTCGTTGGTGGCGTGCGCCATCGCCGCCGAGAAGCCGTTGTTGCGGTCGCCCTGCCCGCTCGGCTGCAGCGGGTTCAGCACGCCGACATCGATCCCGTAGTTGTCGAGCAGCTGGAAGCGCATGAATTCGAGGTCGGAACAGGGCGTCCCTCCCGGCGGCCAGGCATCGCGGCGGCTCGCCATCGGCTGGGCCTTCGGGAAGGGCGGCTGGCCGCCGGTATAGCCGTGGCGCTGGCGCATGCCCCAAGTGGTCAGGTGCTCCCACCAGCGGGCGCTCAGGAAGGGCCTGAACTCGTCGATGCTCTTGGCCCGCGGATGGATGTCCACATCCACCAGCCCAAGCGTCGCCGCGGCCGGCTTGCCCGGATGCTGGATCGGCTGGATGACGTTCATGCGGCATCTCCCTGACGGGCCGCCCCGGTCGGCGCGAGGCGGGGATAGGTGGCCAGCGCGTTGCCGCGCAGCAGCTTCGGCAGCAGCCTAGCAGGAATGCCGGGGGGGATGCAGTCGTTCCCGTCGAACTGCCAGTGCGGCCAGTCCGAGGCCCAGAGCAGCATCTCCTCCGATCGCAGGTGATCGAGGATGCGCCCCACCTGGTCCGCCGGCGCATCGAAGGGCTGCGCCGAGAGTCGCACCTGGTCGCGGACGATCTCGGCCGGCAGGCGGTCCACCCAGGGCACCTCGAAGCGCACGCCCTTCCACACCTTCTGCAGCCGCCAGAGGAAGGCCGGCAGCCAGGTGACGCCGGATTCCAGCAGCACCACCTTCAGCGACGGGAACTTGCCGAGCGCGCCCTCCGTCACCAGGCTGGCCAGGGTGGACTGGAAAGCCTGCTGGTTCGCCGCGTATTCCTCGAGATACCAGCTTGTCCAGCCCACCGAGGTCTGCGGGTGCCGGTAGGCGCTGCCGGCATGGATGCCGAGGGTGAGGCCGTGCCGCACGCAGGCCTCCATCACCGGCCACCACTGCCGGCGGCCGAGCGGCACCTCGCCCATCACCAGCGCCAGCGCCTGCACGAAGCGGCGGTCCGGCGCCAGGCGCTCGATCTCGGCCACGGCCTGATCGGGCGTGTGCATGGGCAGCACGATGGAGGCGCGCAGGCGATCGTCCCGGTCCAGCCATTCGGCGCGCACCCAGTCGTTCAGCGCGCGGGTGAAGGCGCGGCACATGTCCTCGTTGAACAGCAGCTGCACGCCGTAGAGCGGGTTGAGGATGGCGATCTCGACATTGAAGGGATCGAGCGCCTGGGCGCGCAGCTCCTCCACCGAGGAGGCGCCGCGGCCCCTGGCGTCGCGCCAGTCGGCGCGGATCGTCTTCGGCGAGCCGATGGGCCAGGACTGGCTGTCGAGCCCGGTCATGCCGCGCTCCACCACCTGGTCGGCCCAGAAGGCGTCCATGTAGGGGCTGAGCGTGCGCAGCGAGACCGGCATCGGGTGCACGTCGCAATCGATGGCGCGCAGCGCCGGGTCGGGGCTGGTCATGGCGCGAGCATGCCATGCCGGCGCGCCACGGCAACCCAGGGCGCCGCCACCTTGCCCCCACCCTCCGGCGCTCCGCGCCTCCCCCCTCCCCCGTGCGCGGGAGGGCGCCGATGCCGCTGCCGGCGACGGAGCGCTACGGTCCCCCTCCCCCCGCCGGCGGGGCTACGGGAGTCACCCATTCGCGGAATGAGCGAGGTGCCACCCGTCGGACATGCTCTACGGGATTCACACATCTCGGTTGAGCTACTTTTTGAATTCGATCTGGAATCTCGGCCGCCTTGTTCGGATCCGCTTCCGAATCCTCGAGGGCTCGTTTCCGCAATCTTCAAACAAGGTTCGGCTGGATTTGGCGATGTGTGAATACCGTAGGGACATGCTGTCGAGTTTGGCGAGGCCGCGGGCGATGGTCTTCGGTCCGGGTGGCTTGTAGCCCTTGGAGGTGCAGCCGGCCCAGCCGCCGAGACGAGCGACGATCCAGGCGAACCAGGCCAAGCTGTGTGGTCCATGCGGGTTCCGGAGCCGGTCGGTGCGGCCTTCGAGTTTGGCGTTGAACGCCTTGAGCATCGGCGTGTCGGTCGGGTCGGCGGCATCGCTCAGCGCCTGGCCGGTGGCGGCGTCGCGGCCGATCACGATCTGCACGATCCTGACCGCGGCGATCAGCGCGGCGACCGCGAGCTTGACGAACCGCCGGGCCTCCTCGACCTGCGACGCCTCAGCCTGCGCGCCGGCGCTCTTGAGGGTGCGGAACACCTGTTCGATCGTCCAGCGCGCCCGATACCAGACGACGATCTCGCGCGCCCGCGCCAGGTCCGGCACGTCATGCGTGGTCAGCAGGCACCAGTGCACCAGATCCTCCCGACCGACCTCGGCGGCATCGCCCGCGCCGACCTCGGCGGCATCGCCCGCGCCGACCTCGGCGGCATCGACCACGCGCAGCGTCAGCGTCTCGGCCAGGTTGCGATCGGCGGTGGCCGGCCGCCGCAGCGTGACCTCGCCGAACCGCAGCGCGACCGTCGCCGTGCGGGCCGGCCGCGCACCATGGCCCGGCACCTCGATCCGGTAGCGCTCGCGCTCCGGCCAGGCCGCGCAGGCGGCGAACAGCCGCGGCCCGCTCGCCAGGCTGCGATCCTGTGCCGCGCGGCACAGCAGGTGCACGCCCTCCGGCCGCCTGGCGAACAGGTCGTAGAGGTCGCTCTCGCGGTCGGCCACCACGGTGATCCGCTCGGCCTGCGCCAGCAGCGACGCGGCCGTCTCGGCGCCGCTCAGCCAGCGGCGCGACTCCTTGTCGTCGGCGCCGCGGCTGCGGCGGGCGGTGGCCTTGCCGGCGGTGCGATTGATCACCTGCGCGCCGACCAGCCCGATGACGCCGCCGCTGGCGGCATCAAGCGCGATCGTCGGATGCACGAACAGCCCGATGTCGTGGCCATTGCCGGCGGCGCCAAAGCCGCGCTTGCTGGCAGCGTGGCCGGCGAAATGCAACTCGGTGGTGTCCTGCACCGCCAGCACATGGCGCCCCGCCGCACGCTCGCCGGTCAGCCGCCCGGCATGCACCAGCATCTCATCGGCGCTCACCGCGGCATTGTCGAGGAAACGGCCGAACCGGATCGCCTCGTTGCGGTCCGACGCCAGCGCGTGCAGGCACATCGTCGGCGCCTCCCGCATCGCCCCCAGCAGCCGTGCGCCGACCCGCCGCAACCGCGCATCGCCAAAACCGCCCAGATCGCCTTCGCCCACCCGAATCCTCCATACGCGCTAAAATAGCGCTCTGACGGGGTATGTGACGTGTGGTTTTCTGCGTCGCGGTGCATTGGCGAGACTGCG
>JAIEOP010000002.1 GCA_019750465.1 Acetobacteraceae bacterium
TCCTGTCCCGCGTCCGTGGGTTTCGGCAGGCTGCGCCGGCACGCGCGGCGGACGGTCCGCAGCACCCCCTCCCCCGCCTGCGCGGGAGGGCTGGGGTGGGGGCATGAAGCGTGGTGGGGGTGCCAAGCGCGGGAATGCGTCGCGCGAGAACCCTGCGGCACGTCCGTGAGCGATTGCTCCCGGACGCACCGCGTCGCGCTTCCCCCCGCCCCAGCCCTCCCCCGCAGGCGGGGGAGGGAGCGTGTGGCCGTGGGCCTGTCATCCCAGCCGCGCCTTCAGCGCCCCGATCACGTCGGCCAGCCGCACCCCCTCGGCCCGGGCCGAGAAGTTCAGCGCCATCCGGTGCCGCAGCACCGGATCCGCCAGCGCCAGCACGTCCTCGACCGAGGGCGCGAGCCGTCCGTCCATCACCGCCCGCGCCCGGGTCGCCAGCATGAGCGCCTGGGCCGCGCGCGGGCCGGGGCCCCAGGCGAGCTGCGTGCGCACCGCCTCGATGGGCGAGCCCTCCGGCCGGGCGCCGCGCACCAGCGCGAGGATCGCCTCCAGCACGCTCTCGCCCACCGGGATGCGGCGGATCAGCGCCTGGGCGGCGATCAGCTCGGCCCCGGTCATGGCCTGGGCGGCCTTCGCGTCCCGCGCGCCGGTGGTGGCCAGCAGCATGGTCCGCTCCGCTGCCTCGTCCGGGTAGTCCACCTGCACCTCCAGCAGGAAGCGGTCGAGCTGCGCCTCGGGCAGCGGGTAGGTGCCCTCCTGCTCGATGGGGTTCTGCGTGGCCAGCACGTGGAACGGTGCGGGCAGCGCGTGGATCTCGCCGGCCACGGCCACGCGATGTTCCTGCATCGCCTGCAGCAGCGCCGATTGCGTGCGGGGCGAGGCGCGGTTGATCTCGTCCGCCATGAGCAGCTGGCAGAAGACCGGGCCGGGGATGAAGCGGAAGGCACGGCGCGTGCCGCCGCCGGAATCGGCCGCCACCTCCTCCAGCACCTCGGAGCCGATGATGTCGGCCGGCATCAGGTCCGGCGTGAACTGCACGCGCTTGGCATCGAGGCCCAGCACCGCGCCGAGGGTCTCCACCAGCTTGGTCTTGCCGAGGCCGGGCACGCCGACCAGCAGCGCATGGCCGCCCGAGAGCAGGGTGATCAGCGTGTGGTCCACCACCTGCTGCTGGCCGAAGATGACGCGGCCCACGGCGTCCCGCACGCGGGCCAGGCGCTCGCCGAGCGCCTCCACCTCGGCGACGAGGGTCCTGGCGTCTGGTGCCCCCGGGTCCGCGGCCGGGCCGCCGGCGCGGGTCTCGGAAAGATCAGCCATGGGTCATCGCATCCCGCATCCTGCCCCGACCCGCCCGGGGTGTGGCCTTGTCGCGCATCCAAATGGCACGGCGTGCCGGGGGCCACTTCAACCTTGCCATCCGCACTCCCAATATTGGTGCTGTCTCGTGGTCGCCGAGGTCCGGAATGGGCCGGCATGGCCGCAAGCAGTGGAAGGCTTCAGCCTATGGCCGGCGGCGGTGTGGAGAAAGCAGGGATTGGGGAGGCGAGGGTGCAGCAGCTGACGATGCCCCCGGCCATGCCAGGGCGGGACGGCATGCCGGGTCGACGCCCCAAGCACGATGCCGGTCACTTCGGCATGCGCATCGCGCGCGACGGCACCTGGTACTACCAGGGCAGCCCGATCAACCGGAAGGAACTGGTCTGCCTGTTCGCCAGCGTCCTGAAGCGGGAGCCGGATGGCGGCTACGTTCTGGAAACGCCGGTGGAGCGTGGCCGCATAGACGTCGATGACGCGCCCTTCATCGCCGTCGAGATGGTCTGGCGCGACTGCGATTGCGGCGATGGCACGCCGCGGCAATGCCTCGCCTTCCGTACCAACCTGGACCAGATCGTCACCGCGAACGCCGAGCACCCGATCACCGTGCATCTCGATCCGGTGACGCGCGAGCCGCGGCCCTACATCACCGTCCGTCCGGGCCTGGAGGCGCGCATCAACCGCGCCGTCTTCTACGAGATGGTGGCCCTCGCGGAGCGTGAGATCGTGGGCGGCCGCGACCTGCTCGGGGTCTGGAGCGAGGGCGTGTTCTTCCCGATCGACGAGGCCTGCGCGCTGGACGCGGCTGCCGAGTGAGCCTGCCGCCGGCGCTGCTGCCGCGGCAACCGCCTGCCGACCGCTGGATCGCCCTGGCCGCCGGGCTGACGGCGGCGGACATCACGGCGCGCATCACCGATCCTGCCGGGCTTGCCGCGCTCGGCAGCACGGCCGACGGGGCCGCCGCCGGGCTGCGCGAGGACCAGATCCGCGCCGCTGCCGTGCTGGTGCCGATCGTGCTGCACCCCGGCGCGCCGAGCATCCTGCTGACGCTGCGCAGCGGTCACCTGTCCGCCCATGCCGGGCAGGTGGCCTTCCCTGGCGGCCGCATCGAGGCGGGGGAAACGCCCGAGGCCGCGGCGGTGCGCGAGGCGGCGGAGGAGGTCGGGCTCGACCCGCGCCTGCCGGAGATCATCGGCCGGCTGCCCGACCATCTGACCGGCACCGGCTACCGCATGACCCCCGTTGTCGCGCTGCTGCGCCCGCCGCTGACCCTGGCGCACGACCCTGCCGAGGTGGAGGAGCCCTTCGAACTGCCGCTCTCCGTGGTGCTCGATCCCGAAAGTCCGCAACGCCACCGGGCCGAGCGGCAGGGGCGCATGCGTGAATACTGGGTCTGGCCGCATGAGCGGCACTTCATCTGGGGGGCGACCGCGGCGGTGCTGGTGAATCTGGCCACGCTGCTGCGCGCATGACGGACGTTCCACCATTCCGCAAGCCACGAAGGGAATTGCGCCGGTTCGAGATCGGATGACGTCCTGAAGCCGGAGGGCTCGTGAACGCGGGGTGGATTCGCGTCCGTCACTACGGACCGTTCATGTCTTCCTCGTAACCTGGTGCGGCGTTGTCCCGGAGGAACCTTCACGGCCATGGCCGCGACCCCGAGTGACTCGCCAGGGTCGCGCGCGCGGCAGGCCATGCTGGCCGGACTCGCCGCGGCGTTGGACGGGCTGGTCCGCAAACTTGGATCCCAGCGGCAATTGGCGATGAATGCCTGTGCCCTTGCCCCCTTGGCCGAGGAGATCGCAGCGCGTGCCCGTCTGCTTGCCTTCGGCCGAGGGCGCCCCGGCGACGACGGCATGACCGACCTCGTCGCCGATCTCGGTGCCCTGGCTGTCGAAGCGGCCGAGATCGCCGCCGCGGCGGAGCGGGGGGTGTCGCTGGGTGCTGCAGCGGCCGCGGCCATCTCGCGCCATGCCGCAGAGCTGGCTGCGCTTGGCCGGGATCCGGCGGCGCTGGCCGACCCCGGGCTGCTGCGTCGCGCCCTGGCGCCGCTGGTCGGCACCTTGCAGGCGGTCGCCGTGCAACGCCGGGACCAGGGGGAGGTCGGCGTGGCCCTGAGCCGCCTGGCGCAGCGCAGCCGCGAATTCGCCGACCGCGCCGCCACCATCGCCGAGCGACCCGGCGGACAGGTGCGGGAGGAAGCGCTCCGGCTCTCGCGCGACCTCGGCGAATTCGCCTCGGACGCCGTGACCGTGGCGACCGAGCTCGCCAAGGGCGCCGCGTCCGGCGAGCGCGTCGCCACGGCCATGGCGGGGCAGCTCTCCGACCTTTCCGGCAACGCGGCGGGCGAGGATCCCGTGGCGCGCCGCATCGCCAGCATGGTGGGGGCGGCCGCGCCCGAGGTGCCGGCGCAGGGCACCATGACGACGGCGCGGACCTGGGCGGCGGGCAACCGCCCAGGCTGATTGCGGTCGCGATCGGCCACGGCCGGCAACCTTCCCTTCATCCGGGCTGCGCTAATCGTGACGCCTCTCGCTGCGACGGGGACCGCGAACACGTGACCGCGACCTTGGCCGAGTCGTCCGGCCCCCATGTCCGACAGGGCCTGCTGGGGCGGCTGGCGGCGGCACTCGAGGGGCTTGGCCGCAGGGCGGGGATGGAGCAGGGGATGCTGCACGCGGCCAGCGCCCTTGCCCCGCGCGCCGAGGCGGCGGCGATCCGCGCCCGGCTGCTTGCCTTCGGTTGCGCGGAGGACAGCGCCACCCTGGCCAATGCGCTGGCGGCCGATATCGGCGGACTGGCAACGGAGGCGGGCGCCTTGGCGACCAGGGCGGATCGCGCTGCGGCGGCAGGCGGAGCCATCGGCGGGGCCATCGCCGGCCATGCCGCCGCGCTCGCCGCCCTGGCTGCCGGGCCGTGCGCCGCCGACCCGTCGCGGCTGCGCCGCCTCCTCGCGCCCCTGGTCGCCACGCTGGAAACCGTGCCGGTCCAACGCCAGCAGCAGGCCGCAATCGGCTCGGACCTGGCCCGGCTGGCCGAACAGGCGCGACCCCTCGCCGACCGCGCCGTGGCCGTCGCCGGACAGGCCGGCGCGGCAGCGAAGGAGGACGCGCTGCGGCTGTCCCACGAACTCGGGGCGCTTGCCGCCGAGGCGGGACGGCTTGCCGACGCCATCGGGCAGGAGAAGACAGCCGGTGCGCAGGATGCCGCTGCCATGACGGGGGCAATCCGCGGCATGGCCACGGCCGAGCCGCCGGGATGCCCCGGGGCAGCGGCGGCCGGGCCGATGCCGGGCGCCGCGGCGCCGCTTCCCCAGCCGCGCATGATCGCCGCCGGCGTCCCGTGGCCGGAGCGCCGCTTCGGCAGGGCCCAGGTCTGGACACCCAAGCCCCGCGGGTGACGGCCGAACGGCGGCGCACGGCGGCTTCGTGATCCGCCCAGGCAGCGCGGCGCGGCGCGCTGTGTCATGATGGCGCCCCCGAGACGCGGCGCCTGCATGCCCTACCTCATCGAAATCCTGCTGTTCTTCCTGCCTTTCGCCCTGTTCTACCTGTGGCGCCGGTTCAACCCGGCCATCGAGGCGGCGGACCCGCGCCTGCTGCCGCTTGCGATCCTCGGCCTCGCCCTGACGCTGGCAGGGGCCGCCTGGTTCGGCCTCTCCGGCCAGCACGACCGGAGTGCGGTCTATGTCCCGGCCGAGCTGGAGCCGGACGGCACGGTCCGCCCCGGCTACTGGCAGGACCGGCGATGACGGCGGACCCGCCGAAGGCCCGCATCGATCCGCCGCCAGTGCTTCGCCGGGGCGCGCCTGCGGCGGTGCTGGCCGCCCTGCCCGGCGCCCGCGCCGTCGGCGGCGCGGTGCGCGACACGCTGGCCGGGCGGCCGGTGCAGGATGTCGATGTCGGCGCGCCCCTGCCGCCGGAGGAGGTCGCACGGCGGCTGGAGGCGGCGGGGCTCCGCGTGTTCGAGACCGGGCTCGCCCACGGCACGGTCACCGCGGTGCTGGAGGGCGAGGCGGTGGAGGTGACCAGCCTGCGCCGCGACGTGCTCACGGATGGCCGGCACGCCATGGTGGCCTGGACGGCCGACTGGCGGGAGGACGCGGCGCGGCGCGACTTCACCATCAACGCCATGTCGCTCTCGGCGGCGGGCGAGCTCTGGGACTATTTCGGCGGTCGCGAGGACCTGGCGGCCGGCCGCGTCCGCTTCGTCGGCGACCCGGCGACGCGCCTCTCCGAGGACTACCTGCGCGCGCTCCGCTTCTTCCGCTTCCAGGCGCGCTACGGGCAGGGCGCGCCGGATGCGACCGCCATGGCTGCGATCCGCGCCGCGGTGCCGGGCCTGGGGCGGCTCTCGGCCGAGCGGGTCTGGATGGAGATCAAGCGGCTGCTGGAGGCGCCGGACCCCACCGCCGCACTGACTCTGATGGCGGAGGCGGGGGTTCTCGGCGCGGTGCTGCCCGAGGCGGTGCCGCCACAGCTCGGGGCGCTGCGGCGCGCGCTGGCGGCGGGGCTGCCGTCCGACCCGGTGCTGCGCTGCGCGATCCTGCTCGATCCGGCGACGGCGGGCGCCGGGGGGCGGATCGCCGCGCGGCTGAAGCTCTCGGGGGAGGAACGCGACCGGTTGGTCCGGCTCCACGACATGCAGGGTGCGCGGCCGGACATCCCGCCAATTGGCGATGCTGCGGCGCGCATGCGCTGGCTGGCGACCCGGCAGGAACCCGGCGCGGCTCTCGATGAGGCCTGGCTTGCCGAGGCGCGGGAGGGGGTGGACCTGTCGGCGCTCAGGCGCTGGCTGGCCGCGACGCCGCCGCCCAGCCTGCCGGTCCTCGGCCGCGATGCCGTCGCGCTCGGCGTCCCGCCAGGCCCGCAGATCGGGGCGTTGCTGGAGGCGACCCGCGCCTGGTGGCTGGCGGGCGGCTGCACCGCCGACCGTGCCGCCTGCCTCGCCCGGCTGCGCGAACTGGCCGTGGCGCGCGGGCTGCTCTAGACCCCGCCGCGCATGCCGCCCGCGCTTCCTCTCCCGCTCGCCGAACCCGCGACGCGTGGCCTCGTCACGCGCCTGTGGCGGGAGGAGCTGCGGCACCACATGCCGCGCATCCTGGCGGCGCTGGCCTGCACCCTGGCGCTGTCCGCCATCACCGCGCTCTACCCCATCGTCATCCAGCAGGCCTTCGACCGCTTCAGCCGCAACGACGACAGCGTGGTCTGGCTGCTGCCGCCGGTGATCATCGCCGTCACCACCGCCCGCGCCGCGGCGCTGTATGGCCAGCAGCTCGCGGTGCACGGCACCGTGCTGCGCGTCATCGAGGGGCTGCAGCGCCGCCTGTTCGCCGCCTTCACCCGGGCCGACCTGGCGGTGGCTGCGCAGGACGCGCCGGCGCGCAACGCCGCGCGCTTCACCACCGATGCCGCCGCGGTGCGCGAGGCGCTGTCGCGCGCCATCCAGGGCATCGCCAACGTGCTGACCATCATCGGCCTGGTCGGCTCCATGCTGTGGCTGGACTGGTCCCTGGCGCTGCTGGCGGCGCTGCTCTACCCGCTTGCCGCCGTGCCGATCCTGGCGATCGGCAAGCGCATCCGCCGGGCCTCGCGCGGCATGCAGGACCGGGTGGGGGAGACCGCGGCGCTGCTGACGGAAAGCTTCGCTGCCGCCCGGGTGGTGCGCGCCTACCGGCTGGAGGAGGCCGAGGAACGCCGCGCCGGCACCGCCTTCGCCGCGCTGCGCGGGGCGCTGTTCCGCATCGCCCGCACCCGTGCGCGCCTCGATCCCGTGCTGGAGGTGCTGGGCGGGCTGACGGTGGCGCTGGTGCTGGGCTTCGTCGGCTGGCGGGTGACCAGCGGGGAGGGCACGATCGGCCAGTTCACCGGCTTCGTCGCGGCGCTGCTGATCGCCGCCCAGCCCGTGCGGCAGCTCGGCTCGCTGAACGCGGCCCTGCAGGAGGGGCTGGCCGGGCTCGCGCGCGTCTTCGGCGTGATCGACACGCCGCGCCGCATCACCGATGCGCCGGGCGCCGTGGCGCTGCCGGCGGGGCGCGGGCGGGTCGAGTTCGACCGGGTCGCCTTCCGCTATGCCGGCGCGCCGGACGCCGCGGTGGAGGACCTGACCTTCGTCGCCGAGCCGGGCGAGACGGTGGCGCTCGTCGGCCCGTCCGGCGCCGGCAAGTCCACCGCGCTGGCGCTGGTGCCGCGGCTCTATGACGCGACGGCCGGCGCGGTGCGGATCGACGGCGCTGATGTGCGGGGCGTGACGCTGGCGTCGCTGCGCGACGCCATTGCCTATGTCGGGCAGGATGCGGTGATCTTCGACGACACGGCGCTGGCCAACATCGCCTGCGGCCGCCCCGGCGCGACGCGCGAGGCGGTGGAGGCGGCGGCGCGCGCGGCGCAGGCGCATGACTTCGTCGCCGCGCTGCCCGGGGGCTACGACACGGTGCTCGGCTCCGGCGGCGGTCGGCTCTCGGGCGGGCAGCGGCAGCGCATCGCGCTGGCCCGCGCCCTGCTGCGCGACCCGCGCGTGCTGCTGCTGGACGAGGCGACGAGCGCGCTGGACGCGGAGAACGAGGCGCTGGTGCAGCGGGCGCTGGCCGCGCTGCGCCGGGGCCGCACCACGCTGGTCATCGCGCACCGGCTCGCCACCGTGCGGGACGCCGACCGCATCGTGGTGATGGAGGCCGGGCGGGTGGTGCAGCAGGGCAGGCATGCGGCGCTGATGGCGATGGACGGGCTCTATGCGCGGCTCGTCCGCACCCAGGCCTTCGCCGCGGAGCCGCAGGCCGCGGCGGCGGTGGGCTAAGCGATGCCCGTGCTCGACCGCGCCGTCGCCCTGACGCTGCGCCCGCCGGCGCGCGGGGCGCATGCGAAGGTGTCGCTGAAGGTCGCCGAGCATGACGCGATGTATGCCGGCAACGGGGTGCACTACCTGGAATGCGGCGCCTCCGCGCTCAGCGTGATCCACGCCGCGACGGTGCTGGCCGGCACGCGCCCCGGCGCCATCCTCGATTTCGGGTCCGGCGCCGGGCGGGTGACGCGCTGGCTGCGCGCGCATTGGCCGCAGGCCCGCATCACCGCCACGGATCTGCGCGGCGACGACCTGGCATTCTGCGAGGCCGAGTTCGGCTGCGCCACCTTCCTCTCCGCCACCGATATCGGCGCGCTCAAGGCGCCGCAGCGCTACGACGTGATCTGGGCCGGCTCGGTGCTGACGCACCTCAGCGCGGCGGCGGCGGAGGCGCTGCTGGTGAAGCTGCTCTCCTGGACACGGCCGGACGGCGTCGTGGTTGCCTCGCTGCACGGCCGCTTCGTCGCCGGGCGCGGCGCGGCGCAGGAATTCTACGGCCTGGGCGAGGAGCGCTGGGCAGCCCTGCAGGCCGGCTACCGCGACGGCGCCGCCTATGGCTACGCGGACTACGCGCAGACGCCCGGCTACGGCATCTCCATCGCCCGGCCCGCCTGGGCCGCCGCGGTGGCGGAACGCCTGGAGGGCGCGCGGCTGGTGCTGCTCGGCGAGCGGCTCTGGGACGACCACCACGACGTGGTCGCCCTGCAGCGCCGCCCGATCGACGCGATGCCCTGACGACAGGACGACATCTACAGGACGAAATCCGCCGCGGCCAGGGCCGGCCTTCCCTCCAACTCCACTGCCAGATCGATGCCGGTGCCTGTGGCGGACGCCTCCACCCGGGTGATCGCGCCATCGAACGCCGCGCGGACCTGCGCACCACCGCCACTCGTGAAGGCAGCCGCGCCGATGAAGTCGAAGGCGCCCGGCACCAGGGCGGCGAGCACGATGCGGTCGCCGGCGGCGTCGCTGAAATCGAGGATCCGGTCGGCGGCATCCGCCGCGCTGTCCGTGAAGGCGCGGAACTCGAAGCGGTCCGCGCCGAGCCCGCCCCAGAGCCGATCGGCCCCGGCCTCGCCGCGCAGCGTGTCGGCGCCGAGACTACCCAGAAGCTCGTCCATGCCCTCGCCGCCGCGCAGCAGGTCGGCGCCGCCGCCGCCGATCAGCGTATCCTGGCCGGACGCGCCCAGGAGCGTGTCATTGCCCTCCATGCCGTTCAGCAGGTCGTCGCCGCGCCCGCCCCGCACGAGGTCGCCGCCGGCACCGGCGAAGATCCGGTCGTCGCCGCCCCGGCGCTGATGTCATCCGCTCCATCCGCCGGGCCCGAGGGCGCGCCGGCCTCAATGCGGTACAGCGCGCCGCCCCGGGTGACGGCGTACAGCCTGCCCTCGGCGTCCTCGGCGAAGGAGGTGAGCGTGAAGCCGCCCACATTGCCGAGGAATTCGCGTGTCCAGGTGCCATCGCCATCGGCGTCGGCCAGCGTCCAGATATTGCCGCTGACGAAGTCGCCGAAGACGTAGCGTTCCTGCAGCCCGGTCTCCGGGCCGCGGTGGACGTAGCCGCCGATGACGGTGCGGTCGCCCTGGGCGTGGCTGTAGTCGAAGATCGGGAAGGTCAGGCCGGTGGGGTCGCGCACGGCATCGGGCGGGAAGGGCGCGTTGCCCTCGTACAGCGCCCAGCCGTAATTCGCCCCTGGCGCGCCGAGATTCACCTCCTCGCGGGCGCCCTGGCCGACATCGCCGATCCACAGCGTGCCGGTGGCGCGGTCCACGCTGTCGCGGAACGGGTTGCGCAGGCCATAGGCCCAGACCTCCGGCGCGCCGCCGCCGCCTGCGAAGGGGTTGCCGGCGGGGATGGCGTAGTTGCGCGCCGGATCGCCGGGGAAGCCATCCGCATCGATGTCGATGCGCAGGATGCTGCCGAGCAGGTCGTTCGGGTCCTGGCCGGTGCCCAGCGGATCGCTGCCGGCGATCGCCTGGTCGGGCCGCGCCGGATCGACGCGGTACTCGCGCGCCTCGCTGTCGCCCGCCAGGTTCGAGACCTGGATGTAGAAGCGGCCATTGCTGGCGTAGTCGGGGCGGAAGGCCATCCCGAGCAGGCCCTGCTCCCCGCCGGTCGAGATCTGTCCGGAGAGGTCGAGGAAGGGCGTCGCCGCGACCGTGCCGGTGGCGAGGTCCACGGCGCGGACCAGGCCGGACTTCGTCACCACCAGCAGGGTGCCGCCATCGCCCGGCGGCGAGAGGGCAAAGAGCGCATCGCCCAATCCGTCTGCCACCACCGGCACCAGCGTCGGCGCGGTCGCCGCGGCGTAGGGGCTCGCGCCGTAGATCACCTCGCCGGCGCCGGTGCCGCTCAGGGTTTCGCCCGCCAGGGTGCCGATGATCGCCATGCCGCTCTCTGTCGTTGCCGAGAAGGGAGACGACTAGCCGATGCAACCGTGACGTGTGGATGACGCGAGGAAGTTATCGCGAGATCGTCAAGCAGTGCGCGATCAGACCGTACGCCGGGCCTTCAGCGCGGCGGCGAGGGTGCCCTCGTCCAGCACGTCGAGCGCGCCACCCATGGGCACGCCCTGTGCCAGGCGCGACACGGGGACGCCGAGCGGCCTGAGGCGGTCGATCAGGTAATGCGCCGTGGTGGCACCATCGACGGTGGCGGGCAGGGCGAGAATCACCTCCGTCGCCCCGCCCGCGGCGATGCGCGCGACGAGCGGCTGGATCGAGAGATCATCCGGCCCGACGCCGCCGAGGGCGGAGAGCGTGCCGCCCAGCACGTGGTAGAGGCCGCGATGCGCCTGCGCGCGCTCCAGCGCCCAGAGCTCGGCCACGCCTTCGACCACGCAGACCAGCCCGCGCTCGCGCGTCGGGTCGCGGCAGATGCGGCACGGGCTTTCGGAGTCGAGGTTGCCGCAGGTGGCGCAGGGCCGCACGGCCGCGGCGGCGGCCCGCAGCGCCTCGGCCAGCGGCAGCATCCGCGCCTCCGGCTGCATCAGCATGCGCAGCACGCCGCGGCGCGCGCTGCGCCGGCCGAGGCCGGGCAGCTTCGCCAGCAGGCCGACGAGGTGTTCGATGGGGTCGTCGGTGGCGGGCATCGACCTGAACCCCCTCCCCCGCTGGCGGGGGAGGGCTGGGGTGGGGGTGGAAGTGCGTAAGCGGGCCGGGAACAGCTCAGCGTCGTGGCGGCGCCACCCCCACCCTGACCCTCCCCCGCGAGCGGGGGGAGGGAACGAAAATTCAGAACGGCAGCTTCAGGCCGGCCGGCAGGTTCATGCCGGCGGTGGCCTTCTGCATCTCCTCGGCCATCATCGCCTCGACCTTCTGCTTGGCGTCGGCATGCGCGGCGACCAGCAGGTCCTCCAGCACCTCGCGGTCGTCGGCGGTCATCAGGGAGGGATCGATGGCGACGCGCCGCAGGTCGCCCTTGCCGGTGAGCACCACCTTCACCATGCCGGCGCCGGCGCCGCCTTCCACTTCCTGGGCTTCCAGCTTCGCCTGCATCTCCTGCATGCGCGCCTGCATCTGCTGCGCCTGCTTCAGCATGTTGCCGAGGTTCTTCATCGCTCGCCCTTTCAGGGTCGGTCGTTGGGGATGTCGTCGAAATCGGCGGGTTCGGCATCCGGCGGGGCGAATTCCGGCAGGTCCTCCGGATCGCCCTCGCCGGGCTCGAGTTCCGGCGCCGGCGCGACCGGCGCGGAGGTGGCGGGCAGGCCGTAGTCATCGGCCGAGGCGTCGCGCACGGCCTCGATGGTGGCGCCGGGGAAGGCGGCGAGCACGGCCTGCACCAGCGGGTGGCTGGCAGCCAGCGCGCGGCGCTCGCTCTCCGCGGCGCGGCCCTGCTCGGCGAGCGTCGGCTCGCCGGCCGCGTTCGAGAGGGCGATCGTCCAGCGCGTGCCGGTCTGCTCCTGCAGCAATGCGCCGAGCTGGGCGGCGAGGTCGCGCGGCGCGTCCTCGCGCACGCGCATCTCGATGCGGCCGGCGGCCATGCGCACGGGGTGGACGCTGTGCAGCAGGTGGGCGTGCAGCATGGGCTTGCGGCCGGAGGCGAGGGCCACGACGTCGCGCCAGGATTGCGGTTGCGGCGGGACCGCCACGGCCGCGGCCGGCGCCGCCTCGGCCAGCGGGCCGCCGCCC
>JAIEOP010000452.1 GCA_019750465.1 Acetobacteraceae bacterium
GCCGCATGGCTCGACACGAACTTCAGGCGCGCCGCATAGTGCAGTCCCGTGTCCAGAGAGCCGGGTGCGGTACAGCACGAGGCGAGCCGCACAGAGCAAGCCCGAAATCCACCTCCATTCCTGCCGATCAGCAGGTTGGTCGAGGTGCCCGATCGGCTACCGGCCTTCGATGGCGGTCCCAAGGCTCTGGGGAGGGTCAGCCGCCTATCCGGTGCTTGAGTCCGGCCCAGCGATCAATGATCGGCATGAGCCTATCCCTCCCTTCGGCAGGCAGGCTGAACACGACACGGTCGATGCCGACCTCCTCGCAGTACGTCAGCCGGTCGATCTCCTCGGGGACGCGGAAGACGGTGATCGGCAGGCTGGCGGGATCGCGCCCCGCCTCGGCCGCCATCTCGCGAAACCTGCCGATCAGCACGCCGACGCCGTCCTTCTCCAGCCGGTCGGCCCGGGGGATCCAGCCGTCGCCATAGCGGATGGCCCGTCGGGCGGCATGCGGAAAGGCGCCACCGACGATGATCGGCGGATGCGGCGTCTGGTATGGCTTCGGCCACTGCTTCATCCTGTCGAAGCGCACGAAGTCGCCATGATACTCGGGCTCCTCCTGCGTCCAGATCGCCTTCATCGCCTCGATCCGCTCGCGTGCCAGCTTGTGGCGCGAGGCGAAGTCGGTGCCGTGGTTCTCGATCTCGTCCTGGTTCCAGCCGTTGCCGACGCCGAACAGGAAGCGGCCCTTCGACAGTTGGTCGATGGTGGAGACCATCTTGGCGGTGACGATCGGATCGCGCTGCGTGACCAGGGCGATGCCGGTGCCGATCCTGAGCCGCGTCGTCACCGTCGCCGCCGCGGTGAGCGCCAGGAACGGATCCATGATCTCGTAGTAGGGCCTGATCAGCGGACCGCCCGCCGGGTAGGGGGTCCTGCGGGAGGACGGGACGTGCGTATGCTCCGGCACCCAGAGCGATTCGAAACCCCGCTCCTCCAGCGCCTGGCCGAGTTCGGCGGGCTGCATGGACTCCGTCGTGAAGAACATCACGGCGCCGATCTTCAGCATCCGGCCCTCCCCCTCGATACCCCGGGAGTGTGCGGCAGGTCTGGGGAGAACCGTCAAGGCAGGGCGATGCCGCCGGTGCCTGGCCGCTCCGCCAGCCGCTGCGCGATCCGTCACGAACAGGCCCCAGCGCCGTGCCCGCCGCGCCGCGCGGCCCCAGCCGCAAGCCGCCGCGCCGCGCGGCAGGGGAGGGCAGGGCAGCAGGCCAGGGTAGCCGTCCTCGCCGCCTCGGTGCCGTCCTCGATGCCGTCCGCGATCACGCGCCGGCCATGCGCCGCCGGGCCAGGTGGCGTCGGGCTGCGCCGGCCGTCCACCCGCCACGACCGGCCGCGTTGACCCCCGACCCGTCGCGCGCCCACAGTCTGCCCGCTGTCTGCCGGAAAGGGCCGCACATGACCAGGGAAGACCTCACCGCCTGGGCGCTGGCCAATGGCTGGCGCATGATCGCCGGCCATCCCAGCCTCACCAAGCCATCCGCGCCGAAGGAGGCGATCGTGCGCATGGTCCTGAAGGCGACCGTGGTGAACCTCGAGGCGAAGAAGCCCGCCGGCAAGTGGGAGAAGGTCGCCGGCGCCGCCTATGCGGAGGTGCAGCCCGATCCCGACACCGGTGTGCCGCGCGGCCTCGGGCTGGTCAGCATCCCCGCCTTCGCCATGCTGATGCGCGAGAACAAGGACCGCATGGTCTTCGCCGGCTGGGACCGGAAGGGCTGATGCCGCCGCGCCGGCACGTCGCGCCGTGATCACCGCCGCCTGCGCCGCCGCCGGACCAGTCCGGCCACCACCGGCGCCGGGCGCGCGTGCTGCATGGGGCCGGCCCGCGCCCGCGCCGCGTTCCAAGGCAGTTCGCCCAGGCCGGGCGCCATGCCGCCGCCCCGGCGGCCCGGCGCCGCGGGCAGGTCACGGCGTCACCCGTTCGCTCCAGGCAGGCCGCCCGGGAACAGGTTCGCCGCCAGCTGCCCGCCATCCACGTCCAGCACCGTGCCGTTCACATAGCTCGCCAGGTCGGAGACCAGGAACAGCGCCGCCTTGCCGATCTCCTCGATGGTGCCGCGCCGGCGCAGCGGGATGAGGCTCGCCGCATAGGCCTCCTGCCGGTGCGGCGTGTCGTACAGGCGGGGTGTCACGATGTGACCCGGCGCGATGGCGTTGGCGCGGATGCCGTGCGGCGCCCATTCCACCGCCATGGTCTGCACCAGGCTGATCAGCCCGGCCTTGGCCGCGCCATAGGCGCCACGCATCGGGCTGGCCCGCTGCCCATCGACCGAGGCGATTCCGACGATGCAGCCCCCCATTCCGCGGCGGATCATGCCCCCCGCCACCGCCTTCGAGACGAGGAAGAAGTAGCGCAGGTTCAGCGCCATCTGCGCGTCCCAGTCGGCGCCCGTGGTCTCCATCAGGCTGCCCCAGCGCGCCGCGCCGACGATCGAGACCAGGGCGTCGATGCCGCCCAGCCCCGCCTCCGCCTCCGCGACGATCCGCGGGATCTGCGCATCCTCCAGCACGTCGCCGAGGATCGTCACCGCGCGCGTGCCGTTCGCGCGCACTATGGCGGCCACGGCCTCGGCACGCTCCGCGACCAGGTCCACCAGCGCCACATCGGCGCCGGCCTGGCTGACATGGCGCGCGGTCGCCTCACCCATGCCCTGGCCACCGCCGATGACCAGCACCCTGCGCCCGGCCAGGCCGAGCAGCGACGCATCCTCCGCCATCGCCTCATTCCTCCCACATCGGCCACGAGCATAGGCACGAAGGCCGCGCCCGCGCGAGACCGGCGGCGGGCGCGCCCCGCCGGCAGCCCGACTTGCCGGGACGCCGTCCAGCACGGCACTCTCGCCGGAGAGGGATGGGAGGGCGCCATGGAACTCAAGGGTGCGGTCGCGCTGGTGACGGGCGGCAATGGCGGGCTCGGGCAGCGCATCTGCCACGCCCTCGCACGCGAGGGCGCGCATGTGGCGGCGATGTACGCGCAGAGCCGCGACGCGGCCGAGGGCGTCGCGCGCGAGCTGGCAGTCACCTGCGGGGTGAACGCCGCGGCCTTCGGCTGCGACATCACCGATGCCGCCGCCGTCACGCGCCTGGTCGGCGAGGTGACGGCGCGCTTCGGCCGCCTCGACATCCTGGTGAACGACGCGGCCTACAACGTCGCCATCCCCTTCCCGGACCTCGACAGCCTCACCGAGGAGGTGTGGGAGCGGATCATGGCGGTGAACCTCACCGGCCCGATGCGGCTGACCAGGGCCGTCGCGCCGATCATGAAGGCGCAGGGGCGGGGGCGCATCGTCAACATCGCCTCCGTCGCGGGGCTGAGCCCGACCGGCTCCTCGATCGCCTATGCCGTCTCGAAGGCCGGGCTGATCCACCTGACGAAGTGCATGGCCGTGGCACTGGCGCCAGCGGTGCTGGTGAACTGCGTCGCCCCCGGGCTGCTGGAGGGCACGCGCGCCACCGCGAACCTGCGCCCCGAGCAGGTGGAGCGCTCGGCCTCCGGCGCGCTGCTGAAGCGGGCGGCGGACAAGGAGGACTGCGCGGAGATGGTGGTGGCGATGTGCCGCACCGAGACCATGACGGGCCAGACCGTGGTCATCGATTCCGGCCGCGTCTTCCACTGAGCGGGAGAAGGGATGTCATGCGGCTCAAGGACAAGGTGGCCGTCATCACCGGCGGCGCGCACGGCATGGGGGAGGCCGAGGCGCGCCTTTTCGCCCGCGAGGGTGCGGCCGTCGTCATCGCCGACGTGCTGACCGGGAGGGGCGAGGCGGTCGCCGCCGACATCAATGCCAGTCAGGGGCGGGCGATGTCCCTGCACTGCGACGTCACATCGGAGTCCGAGTGGAAGGCGCTGATCGCGCGCACGCTGGAGGCCTACGGCCGGCTCGACATCCTGGTGAACAATGCCGGCATCAGCGGCAGCGCGGTCGGCGACGACCTGTCGCTGGAGGGTTGGAACCGGCTGATGGGCATCAACGCCACCGGCGTCTTCCTCGGCACCACCCTGGCGGCGCAGGAGATGGCGAAGGCCGGGCGGGGCTCGATCGTCAACATCTCCTCCATCATGGGCTTCGTCGGCGGGTCGGAGGGGCATCCCGGCTATGCCGCCTCGAAGGGGGCGGTGCGGCTGCTGACCAAGGCGGCGGCGGTGCGCTGGGGGCCGCAGGGGGTGCGGGTGAACTCGGTGCATCCCGGCTACATGCCGGCCATGCTGGGCGGCACCAATGCCGCCGGCCGGGCAGCGAAGATCCCGCTGACCCCGCTGCGCCGGCTCGGCGAGCCCATCGAGGTCGCCTATGGCGTGCTGTTCCTGGCCTCCGACGAGGCATCCTTCGTGACCGGGACGGAGCTGGTGATCGATGGCGGCTATATCGCCCAGTAGCCGCGTCGCTTAACCCGCTTTTCACCGCTTCGCGCCTAGGCTCGCCCCTGAGGGTCCGGAAAGGCCGGCCCCGCAGAGGGAAAAACTCGCATGGCGATGAATTCGGTCAATACCAACATGGGGGCGATGATCGCCCTCCAGTCGCTCAACCGCACCAACGAGGAGCTGGCAACCACGCAGAAGCGCATCTCCACCGGCTCGCGCGTGGCCGATGCGCGCGACGACGGCGCCGCCTTCGCGGTGGCCGAGCGCGTGCGCAGCGAGGTCGCCGCCACGCGCTCCGCCAACGAGCAGCTCGGCGGCGTGAAGGGCCTGGTGAACGTTGCCAGCAAGGCGCTGGAGAACGTCTCCACCACGCTGACCAGCCTGCGCGAGATCATCGTGAAGCTGGCCGACGGCACCATCACCTCGGAGCAGCGCACGCAGTACCAGGGCCAGGCCAAGGAGCTGTCGCTCAACATCCAGGGCTTCATCCAGGATGCGAGCTACAACGGCACCAACGTGCTCGACACCAGCGCGGTGCAGAAGGTGGTGCGCAACGGCACCGGCGACCTCTACTCCTTCGCCGCCTACAAGGCGCTGACCTCGATCTACAACGAGATCTCTGGCGCCAATGCCTACACCCAGGGCGACGCCAAGGCGGCGATGACGTCCACGGGCGGCTTCGGCAAGGCGCTGACGCGGACGCTGACCCAGCTCAACAACTTCGGCAACTACGCGCGCTACATCGACAACCAGATCGGCTTCAACAAGCAGAAGATGGATGCGCAGGAATCCGGCCTGGGCGCGCTGGTCGATGCCGACCTGGCGAAGGAATCGGCGCGTCTGCAGGCCCTGCAGATCCGCCAGCAGCTCGGCACGCAGTCGCTGAGCATCGCCAACCAGGCGCCGCAGGCGCTGCTCAGCCTGTTCCGCTGAGTCCGGGTCCGGCTGGCAGGATGCCGGCCACACCCGCCCCGCGATCCACTCCTCCAGACGCCGGCGGCAACGCCGCGCGAACCCCTTCTCTTAAGGCCAGACCCCGACGATGTCGCAGATGACCGCACGCCAGCAGGGCGCGAGTGCCTATCGGCGCAGCCTGACGCCGAAGCAGATGGAAGCCGAGGTCTTCGCCCGCGCCACCCGCGCGATCCGTGGCGCCGAGTCCGGCGGCCCGCTCGATGTGGCCCGCGCCGTCGCCGACAACCGCCGGCTCTGGGACGCGGTGCATGGCGTCGTGGTCGACCCGCAGAACGGCCTGCCCGCCCCGATCCGTGCGCAGATCGCCAGCGTCGCCCTGGCGGTGATCCGCGAGTGCGAGGCCGAGCAGCCCGACCTGGGCTTCATCGCCGAAACCAACGACCAATTCGCCGCCGGCCTCTGGCGCTGACGCGGAAGGACCGGTCATGCCCCGGCAGGACGATGGCGCACCCGACACCACAGGGCTGACCGCCCGCCTGATGCAGGCCGCGGTCTCGGCACTCGAGCAGCGCCAGCCGATCGAGGCGCTGCCCAGCCTGGACCGGCTGCGGCTGCTGCCCGGCCAGTCCGGCATCGCCGCCGCGCTGCGGGCGGAAGCGCTGCTGGCACTCGGCCGCAGCGCCGAGGCCGATGGCGCCGCGGCCGAGGCGCTGGAGGCCAACCCCGGCGACGCCGCGCGGCTCGAGTTGCGCGCCCGCGCCCACTGGGCCTGCGGCCGCTCCCTCGAGGCGCTCGACATGGCCGCCGCCGCCGTCATCGCCGCGCCGCAGGACATTGCCGCGCTGCTGCTCTTCGCCGCCCTGCTGGGGGAGGAACGCCGGCACGAGGACGCGGTGAGCGTGCTGCAGGACGCGCTGCGCCGCCGCCCCGGGGAGCCGCAGGTGCTGCTGCGCCTTGGCATCGCCCTGACCCGGGCCGGACGGCACGATGAGGCCGCCGATGTTCTTGGCCGATGCGCGGCGGCCGCGCCGCAGCTGCCGGGCCTGGCTGTGGCCCGTGCCCAGGCGGCGCTGGCCCGCCGCGACATGGCGGAGGCAATTGCCATCGCCCGCGCGGGCCTGGACCAGGCGGGCGGTGATGCCGCGCTCTACAGCGTGCTGGCGCATGCGCTGGAAGCGGCCGGCCGGCGGGACGAGGCCTGGCCCGCCTTCCGCGCCGCGTCTCGGCTGGCACCGGAGGATCCCTACCTCGCCCACCTGGCCGCCGTCGCCGACGGCATCGCCACGGAGCGGGCCTCGGCGGGCTATGTGGAGTCGATCTTCGACGGCTATGCGGATTCCTTCGAGGCGTCGCTGATCCGCCTCGGCTACCGGGTGCCCGGGCTGGTGCGCCGCGCCGTGGAGCGGCACCGGCCCGATGGGGCGCCGCTGGGGTCCGTGCTGGACCTCGGCTGCGGCACCGGCCTGGTCGGCGTGGCGCTGCACGACCTGCTCGGCGTGGCGCTGCACGACCTGCTCGGCGCGTCGCTGGTGGGCGTCGATCTCTCCCGCCGCATGCTGGACGAGGCGCGGGCGAAGGGCATCTACACCGCGTTGCTGCAGCAGGATCTGCTGGCGGCGCTGGAGGACGGGCCCGGGAGCTTCGACCTGGTCTGCGCGGCCGATGTGTTCTGCTACCTCGGGCGGCTGGATGCGGCGCTGGCGCTCTGTGCACGCTGCCTCGCCGCCGACGGGCTGCTCATCTTCAGCGTCGAGCGCGGGCAGGATGGCGCCGCCTTCCAGCTGCACAGGCAAGGCCGCTACGCCCATGCGCCCGATCTGGTGCGTGCCGACCTGGCCGCGGCGGGCCTTGCGCCCCTGGAAATTCGAGAGGAGGCGCTGCGCCTGGATTTCGGCCGTCCCGTGGAGGGGCTGTTCGTCGTCGCGCGGCACGCCGGCTAGGGGCCATGCAGGACCAGCTCCGCGAAGCGATCGCCGCGCTGGAACGGCGCGACCCCGGCGCCGCGATCCCGCTGCTGCAGGACGCAGCGCGGCGGGACGCCGGTGACGGCTTCGCCTGGCTGAACCTCGGCCTGGCGTTGAGCCAGACCGGGCGCCTTGCGGAGGCCGAGGGCGCGTTGTGCCATGCCGCCGACGCGCTGCCCGATCGTGCGGAGCCCCTTGTCTACGGCGGCCAGGTCGCCGGCATGCGCGGCGACGCGGTGGCGGCGCGCACGCGGTTCGAGGCCGCGCTCGCACGCGACCCGCGGCAGGTTCTGGCCCTGGCGGGCCTTGCCGCGCTGTGCGAGGGCGAGGGAGACCTTGCCGAGGCGGCCCGGCTGATCGAAGCGGCGCGGGCGCTCGATCCGGACGAGCCCGAGCTGCATGCCTGGTCGGCGCGGGTGGCGCAGCGGCGCGGCGCACCGGCCACCGCGCTGCGGGAGGCCGAACGCAGCCTGGCCGCCAACCCATGCTCCGTCGAGGCCGCGAAGGCGGCAGCGCGCGCACTGCTGGCGCTGAAGGGCGAAGCCGATGCCACGCGGCATGTCGCGCAGGCTGCGGCGCGCGATCCCTTCTCCGTCGCCTGGCCGCTGGTGGGCGCCGCGTTGCGCGCCATGCTGGGTGATCTGAGCGGTGCCATCGCCGAGCTGCGGGCGGCCGAGGCGCTCGCTCCGGACTCGGCCGATATCCAGGCCGAGCTTGGACTTGCGCTGGCGGCGGCCGGCCAGGCCGCGGCAGCGGAGGCCGCGCTGCGCGCCGCCCTCCGGCAGCGCCCGAACGACCTGGCCCTGCGCAACCGGCTGGCGACCCTGCTGTGGAAGGCGCACCGGGTCAGCGAAGCGACGGCGCTGCTGGATGCGACCCTGGCGGAGCTTGGGCCGGATGCCGTGCCGCTGATGAATCTCGCGCTGCTGCGCAACCTGGAGGGACGGCAGGAGGAGGCGCTTGCGACAGCGGAGCAGGCGGCCGCCCTCACGGGCGGCAGCCGCGACGCCCTCGTCACACGGCTCTGCGTGCTGCCCTACCACCCCGAAGGCGGTGCCGCCGCGCTGAGGGACGCGGCCGTCGCCGCGGCGGCGCGGTATCCGCAGCCCGTCGCCCTGGCGCCCAGGGGCATGCGGGATCCGGACCGGCGCCTGCGCATCGGCCTGCTCTCCGGCAATCTATGCTGCCACCCCGTGGGCTGGCTGACCATTGCCGGCATCGAGGCACTTCCCGACAGCGCCTTCGAACTCGCCGCCTATTCCCTGCGACAGCGCGCCGACCCGATCAGCCGCCGCTTCCGTGCGAGATGCGCGACCTGGCGCGAGATGGGCGCCGCGGACGAGGTGGCGATCGCGCAGGCGATTGCCGATGATGGGATCGACATCCTGATCGACCTCGGCGGCTATGGCGAGGGCGGGTGCCCGGCGGTGGTGGCGCGGCGCGCGGCACCGGTGCAGGTCAAGTGGGTCGGCAGCCAATCCGCCACGACGGGCCTGGCCGCCATGGACTGGATGCTGACGGACCGCTGGGAGACCCCGCCGGGATGCGAGGCGCTCTACACCGAGCGGCTGCTGCGCCTGCCGGATGGCTATGTCTGCTACGCACC
Organism: Acetobacteraceae bacterium; assembly: GCA_019750465.1. Taxonomy (GTDB): domain Bacteria; phylum Pseudomonadota; class Alphaproteobacteria; order Acetobacterales; family Acetobacteraceae; genus JAIEOP01. The sequence goes on from JAIEOP010000452.1 coordinate 8,894, forward strand.
GCCGCCGAACGCGCCCGAGGTGACGCGCCTGCCGATGCTGCGCAACGGGCATGTCACCTTCGGATGCTTCAACAACCTGGCCAAGGTGACGCGCCCGGTGCTTGCGGCGTGGGCGCGGATCCTGCGCGCGGTGCCGGACGCCCGGCTGGTGCTGCGCACGCACGCGCTGGGCGACGCGGCGATCCGGGACGCGCTGCGCAACCGTCTGCATGCCGCCGGAATCGAGCCTGGGCGCGTGGCCCTTCACGGCGGCGTGCCGCACCGCGAGTTGCTGGCGGCCTATGGTGAGATCGACATCGCGCTGGACCCGTTTCCCTATGCCGGCGGCCTGACCGTGTGCGAGGCGCTGTGGATGGGCGTGCCGGTGGTCTCGCTGTTCGGTGATGGCTTCGCGGCCCGGCACGGGCTCAGCCATCTCAGCAATGCCGGGCTCGGCGACTGGGCAGCCGGCGAGGTCGATGCGTATGTCCGGCTGGCCGTGGGGCGTGCCGCGGATGCGGCACGGCTGGCCGTGCTGCGATCGGGCCTGCGGGAGCGTGTTGCCGCATCGCCGCTCTGCGACTCGGCGCGCTTCGGGCGCAGCCTGGGATCGGTCCTGCGCTTCGCATGGAAGGAGCACTGCTCGACGCAGCACTGATCGATCGGGGGCGGTCGGCAGGCCGCCACCCCGGGCCCGGCGGCTCCAGGCCCCGGCTGCCGGGGATCAGCGGCGTTACCCTGCCCGAGGTCTGCGCCCAAGGTCCGCGCCGGGGTCCGCGCCAGCCATGCAGGCCGGCTGTCGCCGCACGCCGGGCCAGGGTGGGCGGACGGCCGCGGCAGCATCCCGGACGGACGACCGACCCGGATTGACACCCCTTGCCGCCCCTGCAAGCGTTCGCGGCGAGGCGTCAGGAAGGGCAGGAAGAATGGCGGTGGCATGGACACGCACGCAGCCGCAGGCGGGCGGCGTGGCGCTGCGGCTGGACCGCGCGGGCAGCGGCCCGCCGCTGCTGGTGCTGCACCACGACATCGGCTCGCTCGAGCGGCTGCCGGCCTATGATGCGCTTTCGCAGCACTTCGACGTGCTGCTGCCGCAGCATCCCGGCTACGGGCACTCCGAGCGGCCGGAGTGGATGCGGAGCGTGCGCGACCTCGCGGTGCTGTATCGCGGGCTGCTGGCGGATCTCGGCGTGGGCCGGCCCATCCTGCTCGGCCTCGGCTTCGGCGGCTGGATCTCGGCCGAGATGGCGACGATGGCGCCACGCGATACCGAGCGCCTGGTGCTGGTCGGCGCGATGGGGATCAAGCCGCCGGCGGGGGACATCCTCGACCAGGCGCTGGTGAGCCACATCGACTATGCGCGCGCCGGCTTCCACGACGGGGCGGCTTTCGACGCGCTCTATGGCGCGGAGCCGTCCACGGACCAGCTGGTGGAATGGGACCTCTGCCGCGAGATGAATTTCCGCATCGCCTGGAAGCCCTACATGTACAGCGCCACGCTGCCGCACCTGCTGGGCGCGATGCGCGCGCCCGCGCTGGTGGTGTGGGGCGAGCACGACGCGGTGGTGCCGCGCAGCGCCGGCGAGGTCTATGCGGCGCGGCTGCCGGATGCGCGGCTCGAGGTCGTGGCGGCAAGCGGGCATTGCGTGGAGATGGAGCGGCCGGCGGAACTGGTGCGGCTGGTGACGACCTTCTGCAACCGGGGATGACGGAGGGACCGACCCCCACCCCAACCCTCCCCCGCCTGCGGGGGAGGGTTGGGGTGGGGGGAAGCCACGTCCAGGGAAACGCCGCCAAGGAGCAGGCAGGAGCAGACCGATGCACATCATGTACTTCACCGAGCAGCCGATGTCCGCCTATCCGGCCGAGGAGGGGCTGAAATTCGGCGCGACCGCGCTGATGTTCCCGAACCGTTTCTTCGATCCGGTCGCGGGCTCGCGGCTCTACAACGAGTTCATCGAGCAGTACAAGCTGGCGGAAGCCGTGGGCTTCGACGGCATCATGCTGAACGAGCACCACAACGCGCCCTTCTGCATGCAAGCGAAGGCGAACATTTTTGCGAGTATCCTCGCCGCGATAACCGAGCGTGTGAAGATCGTGATCCTCGGCAACCCGCTGCCGCTCGCGGAGAACCCGGTGCGGCTGGCCGAGGAGCTGGCGATGATCGACATGATCTCGAAGGGGCGGCTGGTCTCCGGCTTCGTGCGCGGCGGCGGGCAGGAGCAGCTCGCGGCCGGCGTCAACCCCGCCTACAACCGCGAGCGCTTCGAGGAGGCGCACGACCTCATCATCAGGGCCTGGACGCAGGAGGGCCCCTTCCGCTGGGAGGGCACGCACTACCAGCACCGGGTGGTGAACCCCTGGGCGGTGCCGCTGCAGAAGCCGCATCCGCGCGTCTGGATCCCGGGCGTGATCAGCAAGGAGACGGTGCTCTGGGCGGCGCGCCACCGCTACCCCTACATCGCGCTGAACACCACGGTGGAGCAGACGCTGCGCATCTGGGAGCTGTATGACCGCACCGCCGAGGACGTGGGTTTCCGGGGCGGGCCGGAATACCACGGCTACCTGAAGCAGGTGCATGTCGGCGAGACCGACGAGAAGGCCATCGAGAATGCCCGCCAGTTCACCTGGATGCAGGGCGAGTTCACCGGCCTCGCGCATCCGGTCTGGTCCACGCCCGCGGGCTATTCCTCGCCTGAAAACCGACGAGGTTTCGTCGAATTCTCGACCGGTCGCGGCAGCAGCCCCCGCCGGCGCCCGACCTTCGAGGAGCAGCTCGAGAACAACATGATCATCGCCGGCCGGCCGGAGACGGTGATCCGCAAGCTGCGCGAGGTGATCACGGCGACGCGGCCCGGCATCCTCTCGCTCTGGGCCAATGACGGCTTCATGAGCCAGGCGGACAGCATGACCTGCATCCGGCTGATGGGGCAGGAGGTGCTGCCGGCGATCCGCGAGACGGCGAAGGAGCTCGATCTGAAGAGCCCCTTCGAGGCGGAGACGCCGGTGGGGATCGGCTTCTCCGACGACCTGGCGCCGCGGGCTGCGGCGGCGGCTGAGTGACGGGCTGAGCCATTTGAGCGCGTGCTGGCGGCGCTGCGCGGGTGATCACGGCACCGCCGCCCGGTGTGCGGGCCGCCGGCGGCGGCGCGCGCGGTCAGCGTGGTGACGATCGCCTCCGGCGTCGCGTCGCCGGCCAGGCCGGCGGCCGTGGCGATGCGGGTCAGCAGAGGTAGCTCGGGAATTTCGGACAGGCCGATCAGTGGATTTTCTGCCTGACAGCGGCGAAGGTGCCGCGGATCAGGAGAGAGCATGACGAAGCGCACGAGACGGACCCACAGTCCCGGCTTCAAGGCGAAGGTGGCACTGGCGGCGATCAGGGGCGAGAAGACGCTGGCCGGGCTGGCCAAGCTGTTCGACGTGCACCCGCACCAGATCACGGCCTGGAAGGC
>JAIEOP010000474.1 GCA_019750465.1 Acetobacteraceae bacterium
CGTGGTGATGCCGCGGCAGAAGTGCCGCAGCGAGCGGGGACGATTAGAGAGCGGCAGGTTGGGGCGGGTTCAACAAGCGATCTATCGTAGTAGTAGCGCGTCGTGCAAAGGCAGGCGCATCCCGATGCGCAGGACCGCCGCTCGCGCCCCGTACAGATCACGCCCGAGGGGGTTGCGGCGCCATGCAATCCCCGTCTGGCGGGTGACGCATGCCGCGCTCAACGACGGGCTGGGCCACGAAACGGCTGACGCGCTGCGGAGGGGGCTGGCGCAGGTACGCTGAGGCCAGGGCTTGGTTCGCCACGGCCTCAGCGCCGGTCGGCGAGTTGCTGCCGGATCAGTTCTCCGCTGTGTTCGACCGGCGGCGCAGCACCATGCCGCCATGATGCAAGGTGTTCGCGTCGATGAATTCGCCATCCGCCGTGAAGCCGGTGTCGTCCCAGTATTCGATATGCGTGCCGGTCACTTCGTAACGACCGAGATAGGCGCGTTCGCGCCGGCCACGGGCCTCGACATAGCGCCCGTTCGGCAGGAGTTCGTGGCGGACATGGCCGTCATCGGTCACCCAAAGGCCGACGTAGGGATGGTTGAGCTGCACAGCAGGATCCTCGGCATGGACGGATGCACCCAGGAGGGTGGCGGTCAGCAGGATTGCGAAGGCATGACGCATTGTCAGGCTCCTGTTCCATGGGTGGCGATCGGGCGGAGCGCGACGGCGGTGCCGCCATGGATCAGCTGCTGGACCAGCGGGCGCTGCACGAAGCGGGCTGGAAAGATCGGATCGGGCGCGCTGATGCGGTTCAGCCGCTCGACCTGTTCCGGCGACAGCACCACCTCCAGCGCGCCCATGTTGTCCTCCGCCTGGGACAGGGTGCGGGCGCCCATCACGGGCGATACCACCGCGGGATGCGCCAGCGTCCAGGCCAGTGCGACCTGCGACGGCGTCGCGCCCGCTTCCAGGGCGACGGCGCGCACCTCCTCCGCGATCCCGATCGAACGCGCGTTGAGATGCCCCGAGGCGGCGATCACGCCCTTGCGGCTGGCCGACACTGCCGCCTCGCGGGAATCCTGCACATCCGCTCGGGTGTACTTGCCCGCCAGCACCCCGCCGCCGAGCGGAGACCAGGGCAGCACGCCGAGCCCGAGCCCTTGTGCCATCGGCATGAGCTCGTGCTCGACGCTGCGTTCCACCAGGCTGTATTCGATCTGCAGCGCGACGAAGGGCGACCATCCGCGCAGCTCGGCGAGCGTCTGCATTTCGGCAATCCGCCAGGCCGGCGTGTTGCAGATGCCGCAGTAGAGGATCTTGCCAGCCCGGACGAGATCGTCGAGCGCCCGCATCACCTCGTCCGGCCGCGTCGTCATGTCCCAGGCGTGCAGGTAGAGAAGATCGATACGGTCCGTGGCGAGCTGGCGCAGGCTCTGTTCCACGGAGCGGACCATGTTCAGGCGATGGTTCCCGCCGGAGTTGGGGTTGCCGGGATCGCGCGCCATGGTGAATTTCGTCGCGACGACGATCCGCTCGCGCTTGCCGGCGATGAATTCGCCGACGAAGCGCTCAGACGTGCCGTCGGTGTAGTTCACGGCGGTGTCGACGAAGTTACCGCCCCGTTCGACATAGAGATCGAAGATGCGCTGTGCCTCGCCGCTGTCGGCGCCCCATCCCCAATCCGATCCGAAGGTCATGGTGCCGAGGCTGAGCGGCGAGACGCGCAGGCCGGAGCGGCCCAGCAGCCGGTAGGTGTCAAGCGTCATGGTGATCTCCTTCGTTATCCACCGCGACGGAACTAGGCGCGGTTGAACGCGCGGAGAATTCGCCCAATGCTGCCCAGGGCAGTAAGCTGAAGTGACCAATGGCCCTGGACCTGTCCGGCATCACCGTCTTCCTCGCGGTCGCGGAGGCGCGCAGCTTCCGCGGCGCGGCCGCGCATCTCGGCATCACGCGCCCGGCGGTCAGCCAGGCGATCCGCCGGCTGGAGGATCGGCTGGGCGTGGCGCTGTTCCATCGCACGACGCGCAGCGTCAGCCTGACCGAGGCGGGCGCGCTGCTGCACCAGCGCATGGCGCCCGCCATCGGGGAGATCAGCGCCGCGCTGGATGCGACCGCGGACCGCGACGCCGCGCCCGCCGGGCTGCTGCGCCTCGCCGTCTCCTCGATCGCGGAGCGCTTCATCGCGGGCCCGCTGCTGGCGGATTTCGCGCAGGCGCATCCCGCGATCCGCGTCGACGTCACCGTCACCGACGAGGAATTCGACATCGTGGCCGAGGGCTACGACGCCGGCGTGCGGCTCGGCGAGGTGATCGAGAAGGACATGATCGCCGTACCCGTCTCCGGCGACCAGCGGCAAATGGCGGCGGCGGCGCCCGCCTACATCGCGCGCTTCGGCCGGCCGGCGCACCCGTCGGAGCTGGTGCATCACCGCTGCATCGGCTGGCGGCCGGCACCGCACACCGCGCCCTATCGCTGGGAGTTCGGCGCGGAGGGGCGGGAATTCGACGTCGCGGTCGATCCGTGCATCACCACGAACGATATGGGGCTGATGATCCGCACCGCCATTGCCGGCGGGGGCATCACCTTTGGGATGGAGGAAAGCTTCCGGCCCTTCCTCGATTCAGGCCAGTTGGTACCGCTGCTGCAGGACTACTGCCCGCCCTTCGCAGGTTTCTTCCTGTACTACCCGAGCCGGCGGAACCTGGCGCCGAAGCTGCGCGCGCTGGTGGATCATGTCAGACGGGCGCGGCCAGCGCCCTGATCCGGGCCGCATCCTCCGGCCGGGTCGGGGTGAAGACCAGCATCGTCAGATCCGGCCGACCATCGACCGCGAAGGCGGAATACTCCAGCACGATCTCGCCGAGCACGCTGTGGTGCAGGCGCTTTGTGCCGGCATCCAGTAGGGCGACATCGCCCGCCTGCCAGATGCGCGCGAAATCCGTGCTGCAGCGCTGCAATTCCTCGATCAGCGGCGCCACCGTCGCCTGCGCCCCGGCGCGTGCGATGCCCGCGCGGAAGACGCCCACGACGAAGCGCGCGACCTCCCCCCAGTCGAGGTTCTGCGCGCGCGCGCGGGGATCGAGGAACAGGCGCCGCAGCACGTTGCGCGCGGTCTCCGGCAGCGCGGCGTAGTCGGTCAGCACCGCGGCCGCCGCCGCGTTCCAGGCGACGACATCCCAGGTGACGCTGATGACCAGCGCGGGGCTCGCCTCCATCGCATCGAGCACACGTTGCAGGCGCGGCGAGACGGCGCCCTGCGCCGCCTTGCGCAGGGCGGGCGGGCGGCCGAGGCCGAGCAGGAACAGATGCTCCCGCTCCGCATCGGTGAGCAGCAGCGCGCGCGAGAGGCGGTCCAGCACGGCGGCCGAGGGTGCGCCGCCACGGCCCTGTTCCAGCCAGCCATACCAGGTGGCGCTGATGGCGGCGCGCGCCGCCACCTCCTCCCGCCGCAGCCCGGGCGTCCGGCGACGGCCGCGCGGCAGGCCGAGCGCGGCGGGGTCCAGCCTCTCCCGCCGCGCGCGCAGATAGGGGCCGAGATCGGTCAGAGGCATGGGTGATCCTGTTGGTAATTATACCGGGATAAGCTCTCGGCTTTTATGGGATGGGAAGATCGCGCATCCCTGCCGCCGCAACAAGGGAAACCATGACGATGAAGGTGTTGGTGACAGGCGCGACGGGTTTGGTCGGCCGCGCGGTGGTGGCGGAATTGCTGGCCCATGGGCATGCCGTGCGGGGCCTCGCCCGTTCGGTGGAGAAGGGGCAGGCGCTGGCGGCGATGGGCGCGGCGGTGCTGCCGGGCACGCTCGATGACCTGGATGCGCTGCACGATGCGGCGCTGCAGGCCGATGCCGTCGCGCATCTCGGCTTCAACCATGATTTCTCCCGCTATGCCGAGAATGCGGCGCAGGACCAGCGCGTGATCGCGGCACTGGGCGAGGCGCTGCGCGGCACGGAGAAGTCGCTGGTGGTGACCGGCACGCTCTCCGCGCTGAGGGTGCAGGGGCGCGAGGCGACCGAGGCCGATCTGCCGGTCGCCGATGCGGCCTATCCGCGCCGTTCCGAGATCGCGGCGCGCGCGCTCGCGGGCCTGCGCGCGGCGACCATCCGGCTGCCGCATTCCGTGCATGGCGTGGGGGAGGCGCACGCCTTTATCCCCATGCTGATCGACCTGGCGCGGCGGACGGGGGTGTCGGCCTATCCTGGCGATGGCTCGAATTGCTGGCCGGCCGTGCATGTGGCCGATGCGGCGCGCCTCTACCGCCTGGCGCTGGAGGCGCGCGCGCCACAGCCTGCCTACCACGCCGTGGGCGAGGCGGGCGTGGCGCTGCGCGACATCGCCCACGCCATCGGCCGCAAGCTCGGCCTGCCCGTGGAACCGCGCGAGGCCGCGCATTTCGGCTTCCTCGCGGGCTTCGCGGCGGAGCATATGCTGGCCTCCAACGCCGCGACGCGCGCGGCGCTGGGCTGGCAGCCGACCGGCCCTGGCCTGCTGGCTGACATCGCGGATCCTGCCTACTGCCCCGGCGCCTGACCCCGCCGCCCATCGGGAAGAAGGCGTATGGATGATCCCGCTGCGTCGCGCCCAGCCGGCAGAACGTTCACGACTGTGCCGGCGACGAGATCCCCATTCATGGCGATCTTTGGCAGCCGCACGACCCCGTCGGCCGCAGGCCAGCGAGCCAGCGCGCTGTCATGTCCTGCGTCACCATGCGTGGCTTGTGGCGGACGCGCGCGGTCGGCGCGCGATTTCGGATCGCGCGGGATCACGGTGAACGTCGTGCAGCCTGGGCCGGTCGACACTGACGTGAACCCGGCGGACGGGCCGATGAAGGACATCCAGCACGCCGTCATGGCCATCAAGCGCCATGGGCGGCCGGCGGAGGTGGCGGGGATGGTGGCTTGGTTGGCGGGGCCGGAAGCGGGCTTCGTGACCGGTGCGATGCACACGATCGACGGCGCATTTGGCGCCTGATCCGAGGGGGCAAGGCGGCGGCTGGGGTGCGGGGTCGCCCCGGCCGGATTTGGTGGCGTTGCCTAGCAGCAAGCGGACCGGCGCCGGGCCGCGCTCCTGGAGGCGACGGGAGGCAGCCCGCCGAGCCTCACGAAGCTGCGTCGCATCCGTTCGGCGTTGCCGAAGCCGGATCGGCGGGCGACGAGCTCCATGGAGGCTTCGCCCGCTTCGATGGCGGATCGCGCGGCCTCGAAGCGGAGACGCTCGATCGCCTTGGCAGGCGGCATCCCGGTGACCTCGGTAAAGGCCCGGGTGAACTGCCGCACACTGAGATGCGCCTCCTCGGCAAGGCGTTCCACGGACAAGGGCTTGTCCAGATGGCTGCGTGCCCAGGCCAGAAGGGGCGCGAAGCGATTGTCCGGCGTCACCAGATCAAGCAGCGCCGAGTGCTGCGACTGGGTTCCCGGGCGGCGGTGATACACGACCAGCAACTGCGCGACTTTTCGTGCCGTTTCCTCGCCATGGTCGCGGCCGACCAGGGCGAGGGCCAGGTCGATGCCCGCGGTCACGCCGGCGGACGTCCAGACCCCCCGGTCCTCGAGGAAGATGCTCTCCGCATCCACGTCCACGCCCGGGTGCTCACGCTTCAGGTCTGGAACGGCCGACCAGTGCGTGGCCGCCCGTCGCCCATCCAGAACGCCCGCCGCGGCGAGCAGGAAGGCGCCGGTGCAGACGCTCGCCACCCGACGCCCTTCGGCGACAGAGTCCCTGATCGCGCGGAGGAAGGCGTCGTCGGAGGTGGGGCCGCGCAGGTGGCCAGCACCCGGCACGATCACCGTGTCGGCCGAAGCGGAGCCAGCCCATGTCTCGGTCTCCACGACGATGCCTCCTGAACTGCGGGTCGGACCACCGGACATGGAAGCGAGCGCAACCCGGTAAGGCGCGCCAACCATGCCGGCGACCTCGAAGACGGCCGCTGGCCCCGTCGCATCGAGGATCTGGAAGCCGCCATAGACGAGCAGCGTGAGTCGATGCATGGATGGCCTAATTTGATGGAATAATGCCCTTTAGGACATTGCGGCGTGGGCGTAGTCAAGAGCTCCCGGCCTCAATCGACCGCTTCGACAGCGCGAGCCGCCGGCAGACGCAACGCGGCGATCGGCACGCTCGGTCAGGCGCTGGCCGCCACTGCAGAGAGGTTCGAGCCTTGACGATGTTCACGACCAGCAAGCCGCTCATCTCGGTCTATGGCGCGACCAGCAAACAGGGGCGCAGCGTCGCCGTCACGCTTCTGGAGAGTGGGCGCTTCCGGGTGCGGGCCATCACGCGCAACCGGGCCTCGAACGAGGCGCGCAGCCTGGAGCGGCTGGGCGCCGAAATCGCCACGGTCCCGGCAGGTCTGGGCCATCGTCGAGAGCTCGTGGCCGCCTTCACCGGCGCGGATGGCGTCTTCCTGATGACCCCACCCGTGACTCCAGGGGAGGCGCTGGAATTCGCCCTGGGCAAGGAACTGGCCGATGCGGCGCTCCAGGCAGGCGTCGGCCATATCGTCTTCAGTACGCTGGAAAACGTCAAGGAACTGACCAACGGAAAGAAGCATGCCCCGCATTTCACCAACAAGGCGCTTGTCGCCGAATACATCAGGAGCCTGCCGGTTTCACATCCATTTGTGATGCTGGCGTTCTTTTATACGAATTTCCTGGAGTATTATGTTCCCCAGCGCGAAGGCGGCAAGCTGCTCATGCCGATCTACCTTCCCGAGGATTTCCAGGCGCCCTTTGTCGATCCCGTCACGGCGACAGGCCCGGCCGTGCTCGAGATGTTCTCCAACCCCGGGCTGTACCATGGCAGAGCGCTTCCGCTCGTCGGCGACATCATTTCCCCTCGTGAGATGGTGCAGACCTTTCGGCGTGTGACCGGCGTCGAGGCCGAATACCGTAACGCCTACAGTCGCGACGGCCTGCTGCACCACTTCCCGAATTTCGCCGCCAGTGGGCTTCTGGTCGATGAGCTGGTTGGCATGGTCGAATATGCGGTCGAGTACGGGTATTTCGCGAAGGATCGCGACCTCGAATGGAGCCGTCGCACCAACGCGGCCTCGCTGAACTGGGAGCAGTTCCTGATCGCGACCGGATGGCGGGGCGAGCACCGTTCCTTTGCGCCGTGAGGCCCGCGACGGCGTGAGCGCACGCCTTCCCTGCGAGATCCGCGCGATACGAGAGAGCAAGCTGGACATGATCATGACGATTGACGAGAACAAGCAGGTGGTCCGCGCGTTCTGCGCCCACTTCAAGGACGCGCGCATCGGCGACCTTCTGGACGCCATGAGCGACGACGCGACCTGGTGGATCCTCGGCAAGCCGCATCTGTTTTCAGGCGCGGGCACCAAGTCCAGGGCCGAGATGGAGCGCATCTGGGGCCATCTCTTTCGACACATGAAGGATGGCCTGGACATGAGCGTCATCGGCATGGTGGCCGAGGGGGACAAGGTCGCGGCCGAGATCCGCTCCCATGCCGACCTGAAGGACGGCAGGGTCTACGAGAACCAGTATCACATGCTCTTCACACTTCGGCAGGGCAAGATTATCGAGGTCAAGGAGTATGCGGACACCCTCCTGATCGCGACCATGTTCGGCTGACATCCGCCGCCCGCAGCCTCGCCGGCCGTATCCGAGAGGTGCGAACGTGAAGCTGCTCGAAATCCTTGCGCTTGGCGGCCGTGGCTCCGAAGCACAGCAAGACGGGCACCAACGCAGCCGCATCAGCGCCGCGAAGCCCGGGAGTGCCTGCCAGATGTCACTCACCGTGAGTTTCTGAAGCAGTGAACCGCGCGACGCCTGCTCGCCTTGTCAGCGACTGCTCAACCCCGACGGAAGGAAGGCTCACAATGGCGTTCATCACCGTGTCCGACGGCACACGCCTTTCCTACAAGCACTGGGGTCCGAAGGATGCCCAGCCCGTCATGTTCCATCACGGCTGGCCATTGAGCACCGACGACTGGGACAACGCTGAACACGACACGGAGGCAGGACATGACCCGATCTCGCGATGAGCTCGTGGCCCGGCTGGTGCGGGCCGGAGAGCTCGCAGTGTCGGGCGAAAACCAGCAGGAGGCGGACACCTACTTCAACATCAGCGAGTTTCGCTTCCACGGCCCAGACGGCTTCGAGACGGACTATGAAGGTTTGACCGGCTACTTCCGAGCCTACAGGGCGGCGTTCGACGACCGCTCCATCCAGCGGGGGGTCATCATCGTCGAAGGCAGGCACATTGCCTGCCAAACCTGGATTGAAGGCACTTTCGTCCGAGAATTCACAATGTCCCCGGTGGGTCCCCTACCGCCGAATGGCCGGCGTGTCGTCTCCGACCTGATCAGCATCTTCGGCTTCGACGAGGAAGGGCGCCTCATCGAGGAATGGGTGCGGGCCGATTACAAAAGTTTTCTTGCCCAGCTCAAGGCGCCCGAACGTCAGACCGGGACCGAACTTTCCGGATCAGCGGGGCGAACCGACACATTCGTTAGAGGAAGCGGTGCTGCCTCGCCGGGGACCTCCGCCGAATACCCGCAACATGCCCTGCCGGCCCCCGACGTGCAGCAGGACGCACAGTGTCGAGTTCTTGTGCCAAGCCCGCCAAAAACATTGCCGACGAACTCAGCTTCGCCATGCTGATAACGTCCGGCCTAGATCACACATCGAGAACGGAGGCGCATTTGCCGGAGGTTACCTACCCGGAGACGCACCGCACCGATGTCGTCGAGTGTCATTTCGGTCATCGCATCATGGACCCCTATCGCTGGCTCGAGAACGACGCGCGCGGCGACCGCGAGGTCGCCGCGTGGATGGCAGCCCAGGACCGCACCACCCGTGCCTATCTCGCGACGCTGCAGGCGCGCGATGCATTCCGCGCGCGGCTAACCGCGCTGTTCGATCACGCGCGCCTCACCGCGCCGCAGAAGCGCGGCGGGCGATACTTCTTCACCCGCAACGCCGGGCTCGACAACCAGGCCGTGCTTCTCGTGCGTGAGGGGGTGGATGGGCCTGATCGCGTGCTGATCGATCCGAATGCGTGGTCGGACGACGGCGCGACCGCACTCGCGGAATGGTCACCGTCCGAGGAGGGTGCGCTTCTCGCCTTCGCCGTGCAGGAAGGAGGCAGCGATTGGCGAACCATCCGCGTCCTCGATGTGGAGACCGGCATGGTGCTCGAAGACAGGGTCGAATGGGCACGCTTCACAACCATCGCCTGGGCCAAGGATCGCTCGGGCTTCTTCTACTCGCGCTTTCCCGCGCCGTCCGACAACACGCCGTCAGCGGCGCCGGTGGGCAGCCATTCGGTGCATTTCCATGCGCTCGGCACGCCGCAGGCGGAGGATCGCGTCGTGCACGCCACGCCCGACCAGCCGCACCTGGTCCACATCGCGACCGTCACCCATGATGGCCGCCACGCCGCCATCTTCTCGTCGCCCGGCTCGGGCGGTAGCACGCCGACGATAGTCGATCTCACGCGCCCTGGCTGGCCGTCGCGCATGTTCGTGTCGAATTTCGATCACTACTGGTCCGTGGTCGGGACGATCGGCACGACAGTGATCCTCGCGACGCAGCTTGGTGCTGCGCGCGGCAGGATCGTCACCTTCGATCTCGACGCTGCCGAGCCGCGATTCGTAGAGCTCATTCCCGAACAGGCCGCCGTGCTGAACGACGCCGCCCTACTCGGCGGCCGGCTCGTGGTCTCGTACCTGGTCGATGCGAAAACCGAGGTGCTGCGCTATCGGCTCGATGGCACGCCCGATGGCGCGGTGGCCCTGCCCGGCATTGGTACCGCTGGCGGGTTCCGTGGCCGCTTCTCCGACGACGAGGCCTTCTTCGTCTTCACCAGCTTCAATTCACCGACCACGATCCACCGCTACGACGTGGCCACTAATTCCAGCACGCTCTGGGCGGAGCCGGACGTCGCGGTCGATGCGCGCATCATCGTCGAGCAGCGCTTCTACGCCTCGAAGGACGGCACGCTCGTGCCGATGTTCATCATCCGCCGCTCCGACATTACCGGCCCGGCGCCGACCATGCTGCATGTCTATGGCGGCTATGGGATCAGCGTCGTCCCGATGTACTCGCCGGCGATCCTGGCATGGGTCGAACGGGGCGGTGTCGTCGCGGTCGCCAGCATCCGCGGCGGTGGGGAGTATGGCAAGGCGTGGCACGATGCCGGTCGTCTTCGGAACAAGCAGAACAGCTTCGACGACGCCATCGCCGCTGGCGAGCATCTGAAGGCCGAAGGCATCGCCTTGCCCGATGGTCTCGTCATCCAGGGCGACTCCAACGGCGGGCTGCTCGTCGCCGCCGTGGTCAACCAGCGGCCCGACCTGTTCGACGCCGCGCTGCCCGGCGTCGGCGTGATGGACATGCTGCGCTTCGACCGGTTCACCGGCGGTCGATTGTGGGTGAGCGAGTTCGGCGATCCGGCCAACGAAGCGGATTTCCACAATCTGCTTGGCTACTCGCCGTATCACAACATCCGGCCGGGCACCGCCTATCCGGCCATCCTCGTGACGACGGCCGACGCGGACGACCGTGTCGTGCCAGCCCACAGCTTTAAATACGTCGCAGCATTACAAGCCGCCGACCTCGGCGATCGTCCGCGCCTTCTGCGCATCGACACCCGCGCCGGCCACGGCGCCGGCGAGCCGACGCTGAAGGTGATCGAGGCGATCGCGGACATGTGGGCCTTCGCGGCCCGGTGGACGGGGCTGGCGTGATGGTGGCGACCGACGGCGACATGATCCAGGCAAGGAGGCTTCTTATGGCCCACATCGTTCATGCGCCGGCCAGGCGTGCGGAGAAGGGCGCGGCCGTGGGACGGTGACCACGCGCCGGACATTGGCGGAGGCGCGCGGCGGCGGTGGGCGGCTCAGTCAACGTCGCCGCGCCCTGGCCGGCTGAAGGTCGTCTCGGTCAAGGGTTCCCCATCAGCAGATCAAGGCCGCGAAGAGTCCGCTCCGCGTCGAACTCAGCCGTACGGGCCGAGCGAACACGGCCTCGGCCTCGCCGCAACCGACTGACAGCGCGCCCAAGCCTTCTCACGACGATCGAGCCGGAGCCAGGCCATCCCCGAAACGCCGTCGCGCAGCTTTCTTCCCCGCGGCCCTGATGGGCCGCTTCCTCGCGAGGCCAGAAAGCCGCGCGCCGCCGTCCTCCGCTGCGCTGCGGCCCTCCGGCGCTGCAGAGCCTGCTGCCCTCGTCGGGCACGTGGTGGACGCGTTCAAATGCACACGCGACCCGCTGGAGCACCGCCGACGGATATCAGACGCGGCGGGATGCCTGAGACTGGACGTACGGCTGTCGGGGCAAAGCGGACTCGACCTTCAGCGAAAGCTTGTGACCGCTGGCGTTCTGCTCCCGATCGTCTTCATCACGGGCCATGGCAACGTGCCGATGTCGGTCGCCGCCATGAAGGCGGGGCGATCGAGTTCCTCACCAAGCCCGTTCCGCGACCAGGATCTGATCGATGCTGTCCATCGTGCCCTCGACCTCGACCGCGTGCGTCGCACCGCCGCCGCTGCGCTTTCAGCGCTGCGCGACTGTTTCGACTCGCTGACGGTGAGGGAGCGCGAGGTCATGGCGCTCGTCGCTGCCGAGCGCCTGAACAAGCAGATTGCCGCGGAGCTCGAGCTCGCCAAGGTGACGGTGAAGGTGCACCGCGCCCAGATGATGGCGAAGACGCAGGCACGATCACTACCGGAACTCGTGCGCGGGGCTGACCGCCTGGCCGCTGACCGCCCGGGCGGGTAGCCCACCATACCTGGGCATAGTTTCCGCAACCCGACCAGCTGACCAAGGTTGTCGTGAGCGGGATCAGCCTGCGTGGCAGCGGCCAGCGCCGCTCTTGGTCACGCTCCAACGCAGACGTCGGTCGAGGAGGATGAGATGAAGGTGCAGAAGTTTAGTCGGCAGGACGCGGTCATGGAGCGCTCGCCAGGGCAGTCCGGCGACATCTTCACCGGCAACGTGGTCGATGAACGCCACGGCGGTCCGATCACTATCGGTTACGGCCTCTGGGGAAAGAACCAGCGGCTGGAACTGACCCTCGCGGTGGATGACGTCATGATCATCCTGCAGGGTCGGCTCGCCGTGTCCTTCGACGGCACTACAGTGGAGGCGGTTGCGGGCGACATCGTCCACATGCCCAAGGGCACGACGGTGAAGATTGACGTCCGCGAAGAGACGGCTACCGCCTACGTGACCTATCCGCACTGGCGCACTGCGGAAGCGTGACTGGCCGCCATCCGCTCGGCCCGCGGCTCCTCCCGCGTGTCGTGCGGATGACTAGCCCGCATTTCTCACACAGAGTAGGTGCATCGGGGTTCTGAATCGGCGAAAGTTCTTCTGCAACAAAGCCTT
>JAIEOP010000105.1 GCA_019750465.1 Acetobacteraceae bacterium
CCGCGACCGGCCAGTCCGGCCCGCCCATCGCCGCGCCGAGCGCCGCACCCAGCGCCACCGCCGCCAGCGCGGGCCAGGGCCCGACCGGTGCCGTCATCCAGAGGCTCGCCAGCAGCACCGCTGCCGCCGCCGCCGCCTGCCACGGCCCCGCCAGCACCGGCAGCAGCGCCGCGAACAGCACCGCGATGCCGAGCAGCGTCACCGTCGCGCGCTGCAGGTCGGGCAGCGCCAGCGGCGCGCCGCCGACCCACCAGGCGCCCGCCAGCACGGCAATCCCGGCACCGAGGCCGATCGGCAGGCCGCGCCGTCCCTGGCCGCCGGCCAGCGCCAGCAGCAGCCCGAGCGCCGCGCCGCCGAGCACCAGCAGCGCCAGCCGCTCCGGCAATTGCCGCGGCGAGGCGGCGACGCCACCGAGGGTGAGCAGCACGCCCGCGGCCAGACCGAGGCCGGCGCCGAGCCCGGCCAGGTCCGGCCGCCGCAGCAGGCGCAGCAGGCCAGCCCAGGCCAGCGCGGCCACCAGGGCGAGGGCGGCGCCGCGCCAGGGCCAGAGCGAATCGAGATCCATGGGCCGAGACTGCCGCAAGCGCGCGCCGCGCGCATCGGCCATGCTGTTCGCCGCGGCCGCGACCTCGCCTATGCTCGCCGTGCGGGACGCGGCAGGGGAGCGACGGGATGGCGGAGGAGAGGCTGCGGCCGGTGACGGTCTGGGACCCCTGGGTCCGGATCGTGCACTGGCTGACCGTGGTGCTGCTCGCCCTGTCCTTCGGCAGCATCCAGTACGGCAACATGCGGGTGCACTACCTCTCGGGCTACGCCGTGCTGGCGCTGGTGCTGTTCCGCATCGCCTGGGGCTTCGTCGGCTCGGACACGGCGCGCTTCGGGCGGTTCCTGCGCTCGCCGGTTGCCGCGGTGCGGCACCTGCTGGAATTCCCCCGCCGCCACCCGGACCGTGAGATCGGCCACAATGCCGCGGGCGGCTGGATGGTGCTGGTGCTGCTCGGGCTGCTGCTGGCGCAGCCCCTGACCGGCCTGTTCGCCGATACCGGCTATGGCGATTACGGGCCGCTGGCCAAGACGGTCTCGGGCGCGACCAGCGACTGGCTTACCGGGCTGCACCACAGGATCTTCTACTACGGCATCCTGGTTGCCGCCGGGCTGCACGTGGCGGCGGTGATCGCCTATGCCGTGGTGAAGCGGCACGACCTGGTGCGGCCGATGGTCACCGGCCGCAAGCGCCTGCCGGAAGCCGTGGCGGGTCCGCGCCTGGGCTCGCCACTGCTTGCCGCCATGCTGCTGGTCACGGCGGCGCTGGTGGTCTGGGGCGTCAGCCGGCTGGGCTGAGCGCCGCCGACGCGAATGGGCGCGCCCCGACGGCGCGCTTGCCGGTCAGCGCGCCCGGAAAGGCCTGTGGCAGCCGCCGCAGAATTGCGGGCCGGTGGCCTGGTAGGCGGTCTGGAAGGCGGCCGCGTCGCCGCCGCCGCCGCCGCGCGCAGCGTGGCGAGCTGGCCGAGCAGCGCCGTGTTGGCCTGCTCGAACCGCGGGAATTCCTGCCAGATCGCCGGCAGCGCCTTGGTGTCGCCGGTGCCCGAGCCGGGCGGGAACTTGCTCGGCAGCACGGTGTACCAGGCAATCATGTCGTCGATCCGTGCCAGCGCCGGACGCGGGTCGCCCCGCGCGTCGGAGATCGGCTTCATCGCCTCCATGTGCTCGCCCATGCGCTTCAGTCCGGCACGCCGTTCGGCGATGACGGTGGATTGCGCGTAGGCGGCGCCCGATGCCGCCATGGCCGCGAACCCGAGCGCAGCCAGCCAAACCCGGAACGTCATGAGCTATCCCCTGTTCTGTGCAGCGGTGCAACCATGGCACAGACACCCCACGGCCTGGCAAGGGCCGTGCGCCGGGCTGTTTCACCCAGGGTTGCGCCGGCGACGCGGCGATTGCGGTTCCGCCGGGCGTGGCGGCGGGGTAACGGCAACCTGACCCTCTTCTTCCCGGTTGGAGCCAGCATGCCCTCCCAGATCCGCTCCGTCGCCGTCTTCTGCGGCAGCCGTCCCGGCCATGATCCCGCGCATGACGCGGCGGCGCGCGCCCTTGGCGCCGGGCTGGCGGCAGCCGGCATGCGCCTGATCTATGGCGGCGGCGGCGTCGGCCTGATGGGCGCGGTGGCGGCGGGCGCGCTGGCGGCCGGCGGGACGGTGCTGGGCGTGATCCCCGCCTTCCTGCTGCATGCCGAGCGTGCGCACCTCACCGCCACCGAGCTCGAGGTCACGCCGAGCATGCACACGCGCAAGACCCGCATGTTCGAGATGGCGGACGCCTTCGTGACGCTCTCGGGCGGCCTCGGCACGCTCGACGAGACGGTCGAGATCCTGACCTGGCGCCAATTGGGGCTGCACGACAAGCCGGTGGTGATCCTCGACATCAACGGCTGGGCGCGGCCCTTCGTTGCGCTGGTCGAAGCGCTGATCGCGCAGGGCTTCGTCGCGGAACAGCACCGGCAGCTCTTCGCGGTGGCGCCGGACGTGCCGGCGGCGCTGGCCGTGCTGCGCGCCGCGCCGCTGGCCGAGCCGGCGGTGCCGGCCGCGCGGCTGTAGATCGGCAGGACCGACGGAATCGGGCTGCCGGCCGCCAGGCCGGAATGGCCGCGGACAGGGGATCCGGGCATGCAAGGGATCCGGATCGCGCGGCATGACCATGGCGGAGGGCGCAGGTCGGCATTCCCAACTCGTCCAATGGGTTCGCCACCGGATGAAGTTTGGTCAATCGACCGGCTTGCTCCCCCGGTGCGCCGTGCTAGCGTTCCGGATAAGGACCGCGGGACGGACGCCGCGTGCCGAGGGAGCGCTGCCATGGACTCCAGCAGGCTGGAGACGATCGTCACCCCGGACGCGTCGCCCACCGCCGGCGACCCGGTCGCCCGCGCCAGGGCGCTGGTTCCCCTGCTGGCCGCGCACGGCCCGGAGATGGACCGGCGGCAGGAGCTGACGCCGGAGGTGGTGGATGCGCTGGCCGCGGCCGACTTCTTCCGCCTGCTGACGCCGCGGCACCTGAACGGCCAGGCCTTGCCGCTGCACGTCTTCGCCGAGGTCGTTGAGGCGGTGGCCATGGGCGATGCCAGCGTCGGCTGGTGCATCAACCAGGGCAATGTTTCCGTCATGTCGAGCGCCACCTACCTGGCACCGGACGAGGCGCTGGCGCTGTTCGGCGACCGGCGCAGCGGCCTGGCCTGGGGCGCGCGGCATGGCCGGGCCCGCGCCGTGAAGACCGAGGGCGGCTACCTGGTGACGGGGCAGTGGGATTTCGCCAGCGGCAGCCGCCATGCGCCGCTGCTCGGCGCGCACGTGCCGGCCTACAACGCCGATGGCAGCCCGAAGCTCGGGCCGAACGGCAAGCCGGAGGACCGGACGGTCATCTTCCCGAAGGGGCAGGCGCGGATCAACCGCGACGACTGGGCCTCGCTCGGCCTGCGTGCCACCGGCAGCGACACCTATGAGGTGGAGGGCCTCTTCATCCCGGATGCGCGTGCGATCGTGCGCGACCGGCTGGAGGACCGCCGGGACCGCAGCCCGATCACCTGCATCTCGTCGCACCTCTGCTACGCCGCCGGCTTCTCGGGCGTTGCGCTCGGCGTCGCGCGGGCAAGCCTGGAGACGTACAAGGAGCTCGCGCGCGGCAAGCAGGCACGCGCCGGCATGACGCTGATGCGCGACAACCACGCGGTGCAGATGGAGATCGGCCTGCTGGAGGCGCGGCTGCGCGCCGTGCGCTGCTACTGGCTGTCCAGCATCAAGGCGGCCTGGGACGAGGCGATGGAGACCGGGGCGCAGAGCATGGACACGCGCATGGCGCATCGCCTGGCGACCACCCACGCGATCCGCGAGGCGACGGAGATCTCGGCGGCCTGCTACCGGGCCGGCGGCACCACCTCCGTGCTGGCGAAGGAGCCGTTCGAGCGGCGCTTCCGCGACGCGATGAGCGCCAGCCAGCACCTGCAGGGCGGGCAATGGCACATCGAGATGGTGGGCCGCCACCTGCTCGGCGTGGAGCAGGCGCCGGCCTTCCTGTAGAGCGCCCCTGTAGAGCGCCGGACTCCCTCCCCCGCATGGCGGGGGAGGGAAACTGGGGTCAGCCCAGCACCCTCGCCAGCAGCTCGGCGCTGCGGCCATCCGCGATCGTCGCCGCGCGCGCGTCATAGGCATGGCCGCCGCGGCGCGCGAAGGCATGATCGACGCCGGGATAGATGTGCACCGCCACCTTGTCGTGGCCCTTCAGCCCCTCGGCGATCTGCGCCTGCGCCTCGGGCGGCACGAACTTGTCCTTCTCGGCGATGTGCAGGAGCAGCGGGTTGCGGATGTTCCCGGCCTCGCCCAGCAGCCCTTCCAGGCCGACGCCGTAGTAGCCGATGTTCGCGTCGGCATCCGACCGCGTGGCCATCATGAAGGCCAGCCGCCCGCCGAGGCAGTAGCCCATGGTCGCCACCTTGCCGTTGGCGCCCTGCATCGTCCGGGCGTGCGCGACGGTGGCCTTCAAATCCTCCACCGCCTTGTCCTGGTCCATGCCCTTCATCAGCGCGAAGGCCCTGTCCCACTGCGCCTGGCCGGCATCGGGGTCGAGCTGCACGCCCCGCTCCTGGCGCCAGAACAGGTCCGGGCTGACCGCGATGAAGCCCATCTCCGCGACCCAGTCGGACAGCGTCCGCATGGTGGCGTTCACGCCGAAGATCTCCTGGATCATCACCACCACCCCGCGCGCCTCCGGCGCGACCGCGCCGGCGGGCATGGTCCGCGGCATGGCGACATGGGCCGCGAAGGAACCGCTGCCATCGGTTGCGTCAATCGTGATCTCGGGCATCGGCTCCCTCCTCGCATCCTGGCTTCATCTGGGTTTCATCTGGGTTTCATCTGGACGGCCTGGTCGTCCTGGCCGTCCGGAGGCGGGTGGGAAACCGCACCCTCCTGGGGCCCCGGAGCCTGCGAAAAGGCGCGGTTCCCCACCGGCCGACCGGTCCGTGATCCCGAACAGTCGCCCGGGCATCGCGTGCCCGCATCCGCGAGGACGGGAGATGGACCGGCCTCCACCGGCTGCCCCGGTCTTCGTCGGTGTCGACGTCGCCAGGAGCCGGCTCGACGTGCATGTCCTGCCCGTGGGCCATGCCTTCGCCCGGCCGCCCGATGCCGAGCGCAGCACGCCTGCCGAGCTGGTCGCCCGCCGGCGCCGGCGCCGGCGCGTCGCCACGATCGTCGCCGATGTCGATGCCTGCGTCCGCGGCACCCCGGCGTGGCAGGAGGCCGCCTGCCTGCTCATCTCCGTTCCCGGCGTCGCGCCGGTGCTCAGCCGCGCCCGCCAACTCGCGCAACGCCGCCTGCTGCTCCGCCGTCGCAGACAAACGGGGACCGGCCTGCCACGATAACCATGCGCCGCGAATCGATGCACCGGCCAGGCTGCACTCCGCGTGGCAACCAAGGTCATCCTGCTTGGCCGTCAACGCTCCACCTCCTCGATGGAGAGGCCGAAGGCGGCGACACCCTCGGCCAGCAGGTCGCCCAGCATGTCCATGCTCATCAGGTAGGCGGCGGCATCGCGGCCCTCGTTGCGCTCGGCGGCAAGCGCGCGCGCCTCGTCCCATTCCTCCGCGCCGTAGTCGCCACGGCCGATCCAGGCGAGCGCGATGAGCGAGGCCTGCTCGTCCTGGTTCAGCTCGGCGATGAAGTCGCGCAGCGCGTCCTCGGTCATGTCCTCCGGGTCTTCCTGCAGCAGCGCCGCCTCGCTGTTGTCGTCCTCCGAGACCTGGCCGGGGTCGGATTCCTCCTTGCCCTGGATGGCGCGGGCGAGATCGACCACGGTCGCCACCGCCTCGAGGCTGATGCCGAGATCAACTTCGCCGTCCTCGTCGAATGCCGCCATGGTCCGTATCCGTCACCTGCGTTGCCCGATCGGGCCAGCGCCGCTCCGCACAATGCCCGGCCCCCGGTGCCAGATCCCGGGGCGTGGCAGGCTAACGCGCGGCGGCGGGGCGGTTCCCGGCGGCCACGAGCGCGGGCCCAGGGCCATTTGGCCACGACCGCAGGATCAGCGGCAACAGCTTCGGTGGGGGCTCGGGGGCGCCGATCAACGATCTTGCGAAGGAACGCCCCTCGGCGTCGCGGGGCTCGCCAAGGCATTGACCGTGGCAACTGGCAGTCCCGCGCGAAGGCTCAGGCGTCCCAGTCCGGCGCGTGGCCGGGGTTCACCATGCGCCGGTCCTTGGGCAGCGCCGACAGCGCCGCCAGGTCCTCGGCATCCAGTCGGATGTCGAGCGCGGCCAGGTTCTCCTGCTGGCGCACGGGCGAGGCGCTCTTCGGGATCGCCGCGACGCCGGGCATGGCGAGCAGCCAGGCCAGCGCCACCTGGGCCGGCGTCGCGCCGTGCTTGGCGGCGATGCGCCCGACCACCGGCGCCTGCGCGACCACGCCCTTGGCGACCGGGGTGTAGCTGGTCAGCGCAATGCCGAGCGGCGTCACGAAATCGCGCAGGCGCTGCTGCGAGAGGAAGACGTGGTGCTCCACCTGCACGCAGGCGAGACGGACGATGCCGCTCTCGACGGCGCGGTGCATCATGCCGGCAGGGAAATTCGCGACCCCGACATGCCGCGCCAGCCCATCCGCCTGGATCCGCGCCAGTGCCCGCAGCGCCTCGGGCAGATCGAGGTCGGGGCTGGGCCAGTGGATCAGGTAGAGATCGGCATGGGGCTGGCGCAGGCGCTTGAGCGAGGCCTCGCAGGCGCGGCGGATCGCATCGCCGCGAAGCTTGTCCCACCAGACCTTGGTGGCGAGCATGATCTCGTCGCGCGGGACGCCGGCCGCCGCCAGTGCGGCGCCGATCTCGGCCTCGTTGCCGTACATCTCGGCGGTGTCGACGTGGCGGTAGCCGAGCGCCAGCGCGCTCTCGACGGCTGCCTGGCAGGCCGCCCCGCGCATCGGCCAGGTGCCGATGCCGAGGCGCCGGATCGGGACGAAGGGCGGAGCGAGGACGGCGCCCGCCATCGGCGTCAGCGGCGCGAGAGATCGACCAGGCCGGCGAAGCCCGTCTCGGTGCCGAAGGCGAGGTGCGTGCCGCCGGCGTTCCAGGCGATCGCCGAGACCGGGCCGCGGCCGGGGGCGGCCACCGGCACCACCTTGCCCGAGGCGATTTCGCTGAGCACGACGAGGCCATCGGCGAATCCGGCCGCCACCACCTCGTGCTGCGGGTGGCAGGCGACGGCGGTGCAGAGGATGCCGTCGCCGCCGGCGAGTTCCGTCGGCGCCTTGCCCATCGGGCCGCCGCCGAAGAAGGGCCAGATCACCACGCTGTCGGCGCCGCTGGTCGCCAGCCAGCGGCCGCGCGCGGTGAAGGAGAGGAAGCGCGTCTTCGACGGGTAGCCGGACATCCGCATGTGCTGCCCGTCCTCCAGCCGCCAGCCATGCAGCGCGTTCTCCTGCATGGCGGTGACCACATGCGTGCCGTCAGGGCTGATGGCGATGGCGCCGTGGCTGCCCTTCCATTCGAGGACGCGCGGCTTGTCCTCCTTCGCCGCGACGAACCAGAGCGAGGCGCCGTTGTAGTGGCTGGCGGCGACGCGCTTGCCCTTGGCGTCGAAGGCGATGCCGCCGACGGCGGTGGGCGTGGCCAGCGTCCTGAGCTTCGTGCCCTTGCCGTCGAACAGGTGAAGCTGCCTGCCGACGCTGGCGGCACGCAGCCCGACCTCATGCGCCGCGACGTGCTCGACCCATTTCATGGCGCCGAGCTGCGCGATCTCCTGCACCGCGCCGTCGGCGCCCGACGCGACAAGGCGGCCGTCGTCGCCGCCGGTGAGGAAGCCGGTGGGATTGCCGTCCGCGGCAAGGGCGAGGCAGGCGCCGCCGGGATGCGCCTCCGCGGTCGTCCAGTCGTCGGCCATGGCGGCGGGGCGGGCGAGGCGCAGCGTGCCGTCGCCCAGTGCGAAGGCGCAGGCCGCGCCGTTGCGCGCGAAGGCGGCGCCGACGACCCAGGCGCCGAGCGCGCGGCCGGTGCCGCGGCTGTCGAGCAGGAAGTCGGCGGTGGTGGTGTTCGACATACGCAGGTTCTCGTCAGGAGCGCAGCGGCGCCCGCAAGCGCCGTCCGTCGTGCTGGCAGATGACGGACGCTGTGCACCGTCTGAGTGCGCACTGCAAATTGGGGGCATAACGGTCCTGCATAGGCACGCCCATGCGAGCGGCGGACGCCAGGGGCCGGATCGCGGAGCGCCAATGACATCAAAATTTCGTGCCCTGGCTCTACTTGGCTTCGGACGTGCCGTGCCGGCTGCGTCATGAAGCATGGATCCAGAAGAAGCCCTCATTGGCGATGACGTTGAGGGCTTCGTGGAGCGGCATGACCTCGCGGCCGAACGGGCCCGGATTGCCCCGGGCCTGGCGTCGCCACCACGGCACCTGAACCTTGTCGCCCTGACCGGTATGTCGCCCTGACCGGCAGGGCGCAGCCGGGCGATCGGTCCGCCGGTGCGCAGGCTGTAGGGCGTGTAGCCCTTGTTGGCGCGTACCACCTCGATGCCGCCGCGGCGCGGCGGCCAGGGCTAGGCTTCGATGCGGGCCCGCATGTCGTCGGGGCTGCTGGCCATGAGCCTGCCTCCCGACTCTGGCCGCGTTTGCCGCCACGGGCGTTTCGGGCGGAGGCGATGTGCCACGGCACTGGGCGTGGGTCCCGCGGTCCTGGACGGCTGGATGCGGCCCTTCCGATGCCCCTCCACCGCCGCGGTCTGGCGTCACGTGCTCGTGCTGGTGTGCGGCGCCCTGCTGGCGCGGGGCCGGCGGACTGTTGCTGCTGCCCTGCGTGTCATGGGCCTGGGCGAGGCTTCCGGCTTTGCCGTCTACCATCGTGCGCTGAGCCGTGGGCACCGGTGCTCGCGGGCCCTGGCACACCGCCTCTTGCTGCTGCTGGTCGCGGCCTTCGTGCCGGACGGCCCGGTGGTGGTCGGGCTCGACGACACCATTGAACGGCGCTGGGGCGCGCGGATCGCGGCGCGCGGGACCTACCGCGATCCGGTCCGCTCCAGCCATGGCCACATCGTCAAGGCCAGCGGCCTGCGCTGGCCGTGCGTCATGCTGCTGGCGCCCGTGCCCCGGGCCGGCTGCGTCTGGGGCCTGCCCTTCCTGACCGTGCTGGCACCCTCCGGGCGCTACGCCGTTGAGCAAGGCAAGCGGCACAAGAAGCTCACGGACTGGGGCCGGCAGGCGCTGCTGCAGGTCGCCCGCTGGCTGCCGGAGCGGCGCGTCGTGGCGGTGGCCGATAGCGGTTTCTCGGCTCGAGCGTATTGCGTCCGCATGCGCTCACGCAACACGCGCCAGCCTTTGCCGGGTCGCGGGATTCAGCGTTTGCGGCGATCCTGCCTCAACGCATCCCGCTCTATCGCCCTGCTGCGCGAACTGGCGTCGCAGGTAGCGGTGGTCACCCGCCTGCGCCTCGATGCATGCCTGTGTGACCCGCCTCCGCCGCGCCGGCCACGGACACGAGGGCGGCCGCCCGTCATCGGAGCGCGGCTACCCAGTCTGGCGGAGCGCCTGCGCAGCCGGCGCACGCCCTGGCGAAGGGTCCGCATCGACGGCTGGTATCGCCACCGCACGCGCCGGCTCGACATCGCCTCCGGCACCGCGCTCTGGCACCACCCCGGCACGCGGGTGGCGATCCGCTGGGGTCCGGGGCAGTGCCCCGAACGGTGCGCGACCCGAGCGGCGAGAAGGCGCCGCGGGCCTTCCTCTGCACCGATCTGAACCCCGAGCCGAGCGATATCCTGCGCTGGTTCGTCCGGCGCTGGCGAACCGAGACGACATTCGAGGAAGCCCGCCGGCACCTCGGCGTCGAGACCCAGCGGCAGTGGTCCGACCTGGCCATCCTGCGCACCACGCCCGCGCTGCTCGCCCCGTTCTCCCTTGTGACACTGTGGGCCCGTGAACTGGGCGCCGAACGCGGACCAATGATCGAATGCGTCCGCTGGTACCGCAAGCCGTTGCCGACTTTCAGCGACGCTCTCGCCCTGGTCCGGCATCAGCTCTGGACCGCGCAGCTTTCCGCTACATCACCGCCAGCCAGGACAACCGAGAATGCCTCGGCCAATCTCATGGGCCGCCTGCTACTGGTCGCCTGCCGGCCGCCATGACGTACAATGATGATCCACACGCGTCACAGCACGTGCAAAGCCAAGCTCAGTGTCCATCCGGAAACAGCTTGAATCGTTGGAATCGCTTGTGATTCGATGGCGCCTGTCCGATTCGTGGGAGGCGCCGGATGTGGACCTTCGAGAAGCGCGGTCGGTATGACCGAAGCAAGCTGCGGTACCCGAGCGACCTGACGGACGCGGAATGGTCGTTGATCGCGCCGCTGATCCCGCCCGCCAAACGCGGCGGCAACAAGCGCAGGGTGGTGGTGCGTGAAGTGGTCAACGGGGTGATGTACATTCTCAGCACGGGTTGCCAATGGTCGGCGCTGCCGAAGGATCTGCCGCCGCGCAGCACGGTGAACGACTACTTCCGCCGCTGGGATTGGGATGGCACGCTGGGGCGCATCCACCACGCGCTCTATGTCCAGTGCCGCGAGCAGGCCGGGCGCGAGGCCAGCCCGACGGCCGCCATCATCGACAGCCATCGTCAGGCGAAGCGACACCGGCAAGTTCATCGTTCTGCCGAAGCGGTGGATTGTCGAGCGCACCATTGCTTGGCTCAACCGCTGTCGTCGCCTGGCCAAGGACTGGGAGCGCACGAACCGCAACGCCCGGGCATTTCTACTCTGGGCGTCTATTCGACTCATGCTACGAAAGCTCTGTCAAAACACCACATGATCCCGGATGGACACTTACCCTTCCCGAATGCCTCGCCGCGTTCGGCCCACCTCTTCAGGGCGTCGGGCTGCTTCCTTGATTGCTCGACGGGGAGGGCGTCGGCGCCGGTGACCTGGACCAGCTCGCCGAGCTGGGTGGTCTTCTGCCCCTTGAGCTTCTTCGCACGCTCCATGAGAGCGGCGAGTTCGGAATCGTAGTCGCGCGGCTTGCGGGCCATGGGATCGTTCCCCGCCTGTTCCTCAACCAGGGCCGGCCCTATCAGCCGCGCGCGGGCGCGTCACCGTGCGACCGTGGCAGTGCCGCAGGGGCACCGAAGCGACGGGTCAGGCGGCGGCGCGCAGGTGCGGATGGCTTCCTGGGCAGGGCTCGACCTCGACCGTGACGTGGCTCAGGCCCGGCACGTCCGCGAGGCGCGCCTTGTAGGCCGAGGGCGGCAGCGGGCGGTCGGACACGACCGCGGCGATGCAGGCCAAGTGCCCCGGCCCGACCTGCCACAGGTGGAGGTCCGTCACCCTGTCGCCGTCCCGCTCCAGCCGGCCGCGCACCGCCGCGGCGAGGCGCGCGGCGTCCGGCGGGGCGTCCACCAGCACGCCCCCGGCGTCACGGAGCAGGCCCCAGGACCAGACGGCGATCACGGCGGCACCCACCAGCCCGACCAGCGGGTCCATGAAGCGCCAGCCAAAGGCCCAGGCGAGCAATAGCCCGGCGATGGCGAGCACCGAGGTCGCGGCGTCGGCGAGGACGTGGACGTAGGCCGCGCGCAGATTGAGGTCGCGCGCAGCGCCGGCCCCCGGCGTGGTGTGGTCGTGGTGGTGCCCGTCGTGCTCGTGGTCGTTTTCAGGGTCGTGGCGGTGATGATGCCCGTGCCCGTGGTGGTCGTGCCCGTCGCGCAGCAGCCAGGCGCTGAGAAGGTTTACCGCAAGTCCGAGGGCGGCGATGGCGACCGCCTCGCCGTAGGCGATGGGGACGGGGTTCAGCAGGCGCACCACGCTCTCGTAGGCGATCAGCAGTGCGATCATCGCGAGCACGACGGCGCTGGTATAGGCCGCGAGCTCGCCGACCTTGCCAGTGCCGAAGGCGAAGCGTGTGTTGCCCACGTGCCGGCGGGCATAGCGGTAGGCGAGGGCCGAGATGGCGAGCGCGGCGGCGTGGGTGCTCATGTGCCAGCCGTCGGCCACGAGCGCGAGCGAGCCGTAGATTGTGCCGCCCACGATCTCGACGGCCATCATGGTGAGCGTCAGCACGACCACGATCCAGGTGCGTCGCTCGTTCTCGTCGTGCCGCTCGCCGAGGAAGGCGTGGGGGTGGGCAAAGCGGTCAGGGGAATGCGAGTGCATGGTGAGGTGCCTCCAAGCCGGATGTGGCATCTTGGGTGTCGGGCACCAATCAACGCAACGCGTCACTGGCGGAGGCCGTCAGGCCGAAGCATCGAAGTGCGCGCCTATACGTCGCCGAGCGCCTGTCGGGATTTCCGTGTGCGTCCGGTTGGTTGAACGTCATGGTCAGGCCATGGCCCGTGTGAAGCGCCGGCCGAAGA
>JAIEOP010000145.1 GCA_019750465.1 Acetobacteraceae bacterium
CAACCAGTCCGCCGCCTGCACCGCCATGGCACACCTCATGCCGAGACAGGTCTCAACGCAGAACACCGGCTGTGGTATTAGCCGAGTGCCTCGCCCTCCAGGGTGATGCGGTGCATCAGCCGGCGCTCGCCCTGGTAGTCGTTGGCCGCGTAGTGCCAGGTGGCGCGGTTGTCCCAGAAAGCGATGGAACCGGGCTGCCAGGCGAAGCGGGTCTGGAATTCCGGCCGCGCCGCATGCTGGTACAGGTATTGCAGAAGCGGCCTGCTCTCCTCCTCGGTCCAGCCCTCGAAGCGCAGGGTGAAGCCCGGGTTCACGTAGAGCGCGATGCGGCCGCTGCCGGGATGGCGGATGCCCACCGGGTGCACCGCGTCCTGCGTCGCCAGGTGCGCATTGCCGAGCCGCCCGTCCCGCTGCTCGTCGCGGTCGGTGCGGCCGAACACGTGCCGGCTGGAATGCACCGCGCGCATCCCCAGCAGGGTCCCCTTCAGCCCGTCCGAGAGCGCATCCCAGGCCGCGTACATGCTGGCGAACAGCGTGTCGCCGCCGCTCTCCGGCAGCTCGCGCGCCAGCAGCACGCTGCCCAGGGCGGGGATCTGGTCGTAGCTGTGGTCGGTGTGCCAGCCGCCGCCGATGTTCTTCGTCTGCGCCGGCTCCTTGCGCACCTCGGCGATGCGCGGGTGGTCCGGCACCGCCTTGAAGAAGCGGTTGACGTTGATCGGCGCGAAGCGCTCGGCGAAGGCGATGTGCTGCTGCGGCGTGATCATCTGGCCGCGGAAGAACACCACGCCGCGGTCGAACAGGGTGCGGCGGATCGTCTCGACCTCCGCTGCGGCCAGCGGCGCGGAGAGGTCGACGCCGCGGATCTCCGCGCCCACCGCGGGGCCGGTCGGTACCACCTCGATGCTCGTGCTGTTGCGCATGGCCGTCGTGCTCCCTCGGACCACGCGACTCTCCGCCCGTCCCGCCGCCGCCGTCAACCGCCGCCGGCCTGCCGCGCCTTCACGCCGGCGAGCGGCCAGAGCAGCATGAGGACGTTGAGAGTGAGGTTGTCGCGGATCATCCAGCCGACGAAGATCTCCATGCCCACGGCCAGCACCACCGTCAGCCAGGCCGGCAGCCGCGCCGCCAGGAAGAAGCCGATCAGCATGGCCAGGATGTCGGCCTGGGAGTTGAGCACGCTGTCGCCGAAATACTGCAGGCTGATCGTCGCCTCGCGGTAGTGGCGGATCACCGCATCGGTGTTCTCCGCATCCGGCGGCTACATCTCGAAGCTGGCCAGGCCGTGCGCGACCCAATGGCCGTGGATCCGGGAGATGGCGGGGACGTCGGCCTCGCGGCTGTTGCGCAGCAACAGCGGCGCGGCGGGATGTGGGGATGCAATGCCGGCGACGATGCGGGCGCCACCGCGGCGCCGCAAGCGGACGACCGGGCCGGAGGGCTGGACCAGGTGCCGCGCGGGCCGCAGGCTCCCCGCGTGCCCCCCGACCGCGACGCCCCGCCGCGCCATGCCGTGCCGCTGATCGGCCTCGCGGTCTTCACGGTCGGGCTGGCGACGACGATCCCGCTGCCGCTCTACGGCGCCTATGTCGCGCGCGGCGGGCATGGCGCCGGGGGGCTGGCCCTTGCCTTCGCCTGCTACGCCATCACGCTGATCCTGACCGCCCCGCTGCTCGGGCCATTGCCCGACAGGATCGGCCGCAAGCCCTGCGTGCTGGCCGGGGTGCTGCTCGCCGCGCTGTCCACGCTGGCGCTGATGATCGTGCCGGACATCCCGGCCCTGGCCGCTGCCCGTATCGCCCAGGGATTGGCGATGGGCTGCGTCACCGGTGCCGCGGCGGCCTGGGCGGCCGAGCTGTCCGGTGGCGGTCCGGCAGGCGGGCGTCGTGCGGCCGGGGTCGTGGCGGCGGCCACGGTCGGCAGCTTCGGCCTCGGCGGCGTGCTGACCCTGCTCGCGGTCTGGGCGGATCCCGCGACGCTGCGGCCGCCGACCTTCCCGGCCCATCTGGTGCTGGCGGCGGCGCTGCTCTGGCCGGTGGCGCGCCTGCCGGAGACCTTGCGCGCGCCGGTGACCAGGGGCGGCTGGCTGCGGCGCCCTGCCTTCCCGTGCGGCACCCTGGCGACGACGCTGGCGATCATCCCCGCCTGGGGCACCACGGGCACGCTCCTCACGAGTGGCCAGGCGGTGCTGACCGCGCAAGACATGCCGCTGGCCGGGCCGCTGGCGGGCTGCGCCATGATGGCGATCGGCGTCGCGGCGCAGCGCGGCTTCGCGCACGTCGCGCCCCGCAGGGCCGTGCGCATCGGGCTGGCGGTGCTGGTGCTCGGGGCGGGCACCGGCTTCCTCGGCACGGTGACGGGGTGGCTGGCGCCGCTGCTGGCGGGTGCCGTCATCATTGGCATCGGGGTGTACGGCTTCGTCTATCTTGGCGGCCTCGCCGCGGTGGCGGAGGCGGCGAGCGGCGAGGACCGGGCACGCGCGGTCGCCGGCTACTTCGTCGCGGCGCATCTCGGCTTCAGCGCGGTGCCGCTGGCGACGGGGCTGGCGGTGGATGCGGTCGGCGCGGCGGCGGCGCTGGGCGGGCTCTGGGCCGGCATCCTGGCGGCGGCGCTGGCGCTGGGCCTCGCGATCGGCCGCGACCGGCGCTGAGTGCGGGCGGTCAGGGCGCCTCCCGCGCCTCCGTCCGCATCAGCAGCGCCACCAGCAGCGCGGTGGACCAGCCGAACATCAGCGTCCCGACGCCGGCCTCCAGCGCGCCGAGGATGCGGTGCTGGGTGCTCAGCTCGAGATGCGCCGCGCCGACGGAGGTGTAGCTGGCCACCGAGAAGTAGAAGAGGTTCGCCAACCCATCCAACTCGCCCAGCGCGCCATAGGCCAGCGCCCAGACGCCCATCTGCAGAAGATGGCCGAAGATCAGCACGAACACCACGAACAGGATCGGCAGCACGAAGCGCGGCCGCCGGAGCCCCACCCGCAGCAGGCTGGCGCGGTGCCGCGCCGCGAGCCGCATCAGCAGCGCCTGCGCGCCGAATTGCAGCAGCACGGTGCCGATGATGGCGCCGCACCCGGCGATCCAATTCGCCAGGATCGCGGTCACGCCACCCAGTTCTCCGTACAAATCGTCCGCACGCTCCACCACCCCGAATCGCCGCGCGGTCCATTGCCCGCCTGATGGCCGTGCGCGTCGCGGAAGGCTATCCGGCTCCGCTATGCCGCGGCCAGCGCCCGCCGGCGCGATCCCGGGTGCGTTGCCGTCCCGGACCGCGCGAGCCCTGCCGCGGCCGGGCCGCCGGGCCGCCGCCGGCCTGCCGCCGCACTGTGCTCCCGGCGTCGCTGCTGGCGCCGGCCCTGGCGCCGGCCCCTGGCGGGGGGGGGGACGCAGGCTCCCGCCGCATGGCTGACGCGCCTGATCCAGCTGATCTGCGCCGATCGCGCCCGGTCGCCGGCGGGGAGAGGCCCTGCAGAGAGGTGCGGATGCGCCCCCGCGGCCGCCATGCGAGGCGCATCCATCGGCCTGCGGCCGCCTGGGCGCCGTCACCGGCATTGCGCCGGATTTGCCGCGCGCAGGCTTGATCTGGCGCATGGTGCCATGCAAAGGGGCCGGGCAATTCCTGGCGGCCCGGACAGCCACGCCAAAGACCAGAACGGCCATGAACCCGACCCGCAGCGCCTTCCTCGCCCATTGCCGCGACACCCTGGACGGCCTGCGCCGCGAGGGGCGCTACCGTGAATTCGCCCGGCTGGAAAAGCTCGCCGGGGCCTTCCCGCGCTATCGCTGGCACGCCCCGGACGGCGCCGTGCGGGAGGTGACGGTCTGGTCTTCCAACGACTACCTCGGCATGGGGCGGCACCCGGCCGTGCTGGCCGCCGGCGCGCAGGCGCTGGCCGAGCACGGCGCCGGCGCGGGCGGCACGCGCAACATCTCCGGCACCTCGCCGCTGCACGGGGCGCTGGAGGAGGAGCTGGCGGCGCTGCACGGCAAGGGCGCGGCGCTGCTGTTCGGCAGCGGCTACGTGGCCAACCAGGCCTCGATTGCGGCGGTGCTGGAGGCGCTGCCCGGCTTCCACGTGCTGAGCGACGCGAAGAACCACGCCTCCATGATCGCCGGCATGCGCGGCGCGAAGGGCGCGACGCGGCACATCTGGCGGCACAACGACCTCGCCGACCTGGAGGCGAAGCTTGCCGCCCTGCCGCGCGAGGCGCCGAAGCTGATCGCCTTCGAGAGCGTCTATTCCATGGACGGCGACATCGCGCCCATCGGCGCCATCTGCGACCTGGCCGAGCGCTACGGCGCCATGACCTACCTCGATGAGGTGCATGCGGTCGGCCTCTACGGGGAGACCGGCGGCGGCATCAGCGAGCGCGACGGCGTCGCGCACCGCATCGACCTGATCGAGGGCACCTTGGCCAAGGGTTTCGGCGTGGTCGGCGGCTATGTCGCCGGCGACGTGGCGGTGATCGACATGATCCGCAGCGTGGCCTCCGGCCTCATCTTCACCACCGCGCTGCCGCCGGCGAACGTCGCCGCGGCGCTGGCCAGCCTGCGCCTCCTCCGCGGCGCGGAAGGGACGGGGCTGCGCGCCCGGCTCGGCCTCCGCGCGGCGGCGCTGAAGGCTGCGCTCGATGCGGCCGGCCTGCCGCGCCTGGCCGGCCCCAGCCACATCGTGCCGGTGATGGTGGGGGAGGCCGCGGCCTGCCGCGAGGTCGCGCATCGGTTGCTGACGGAGCATGCGATCTACGCGACGCCGATCAACTACCCGACGGTGCCGCGCGGCACGGAGCGGCTGCGGCTCTGCGCGACGCCCTTCCATACGGATGCGATGCTGGCGCCGCTGGTCGCTGCGCTCCGCGCCGTGCTGCCGGCAGGGCGCCCGGGGGCTGCCGCCCTGCCCCTGGCTGCCGAGTAGCCCGCCTCAGCTCGCCCGCAACCCGGAGTTGGTGACGGTGATCGTGCTGGCGGCGCAGATGTTCACGCTGCGCAACTCTGATGCGCGTCCATTGGACCAGACCACGCGGAAATCGTAGTTGCCGGCATTGGCGGCGCGGTAGCCGGCCGAGCGGCCGGGCGGCAGCACGCTGGTGCCAAGCTGGTCATTGCCCCATCCTCCGAGGGAGGAATGGCTGAAATACAGCCGCTCCACGGTGCCGGAGGAGGCATTCACCACGCGGAAGGAGGTATCGCAGGCCGCGCGGACCGGCGCCGCCTGCTGCACATAGACGGTCTGCGGCGGCGCCACGCAGGCCGTGAGGCCGCCGAGCATGGAGAGAGTCAGCAGGCCACGGCGCAGCATCATGTTCCTCCGTGTGAGAAGCGTCGCGCATATTACGACGATCCGGCCGGCAGAGCAATGTTCAGCGGTGCGCCCGGATCGTGCCATCCCTGCAGCATGACAGGCTGTGGCGCGTGTGCATCATGCCAACGCGCGTTGATGTTGACACATCACCGCCTCAGACGCCGGGCGCCGCGCATCCGCGCGGCCTGGCGTCGCGCCATCCGGCGCGCCGCATGGGTCGACAACTCGGCGCGTTGGCATCACTTGGCCAGCCGATGCCAACCCAGCGTCAGGCCGCGACGAGCGGATGCAGCCGGGCGCCCAGTGCGGCGGCCAAGGCATGCGGCTCGGCCGCGATCTGCAGTCCCCGCCGCCCGCCATTCACCACGATCTCGGGCAGATCCCCGGCGCCGGCATCAAGGAAGCAGCGCAGCCGCCGCTTCTGCCCGAGCGGGCTGATGCCGCCCACCACATAGCCGGTGGCGCGCTCGGCCTTCGCCGGATCGGCCATCTCCGCCCGCTTGGCGCCCGCGGCCTGGGCCAGTGCCTTCAGGCTGAGCCGCGCATCGGAGGGGATGACGACGGAGACCAGCTCGCCGCCATCCAGCGCCGCGATCAGCGTCTTGAACACCAGGCCGGGCGCGAGGCCCAGCGCGGCGGCGGCGGCCAGGCCGATCGCCTCGGCATTCGGGTCGTAGCTGTATTCCAGCAGGCGGAAGGCGAGGCCGGCCGCCTCGGCGGCGCGCACGGCCGGGGTGACGCGGGAGCTCATCGGTCCCTACATTGCCCTGAACGGGTGTCCGCCGGCGCGCCCGGACGCGGGTTGGATCCCGCAGCCACGGGATGCCCCTACCCGCTCGCCGCGCGGATCGCCCGCCAGACGCGCAGCGGCGTCGCCGGCATGTCGAGCGCGGTGACGCCGAGCGGCGCCAGCGCATCGAGCACCGCCGCCATCACCGCCTGCGGCGCCGCCATCGCCCCGGCCTGGCCGACGCCCTTCACGCCGATCGGGTTGTGGGTGCTCGGGCATTGCTCGAGGGTGACGTCGATGTCCGGCAGGTCCTCGGCGCGGGGCAGGCAGTAGTCCATCAGGCTGGCCGAGAGCAGCTGGCCCCCTTCGTCATAGGCGATACGCTCCAGCAGCGCCTGGCCGATGCCCTGCGCCACGCCGCCCTGCACCTGGCCGGCGGTGAGCATGGGATTCACCAGCCGGCCGTAGTCGTCCACGGCCAGGTAGCGCAGCAGGGCGACGGCGCCGGTCTCGGGATCGACCTCCACCTCGGCGATATGGACGCCCATGGGGAAGGTGCGCGCCTCGCTGCCGTTCCAGGCCTCGGCGGCGAGGCCGGGGGGCATGGCGTCGGGCAGGTTGGCGGGATCGGCGGCGGCGGCGGCGAGCGCGGCGAGGTCCATGCCGCGGCCGTCCGGCAGGGCGAAGCGGCCTTCGAGATAGGTGAATGCCTCGGGCGCCGCCTGCAGCAGGTGCGCGGCCAGAAGCCGCGCCTTCGCCAGCAGCGCCTCGCCCGCCATCACCATGGCCGTGCCGCCGACATGCAGGGAGCGCGCGCCGCCATGGCCGTTGCCGCGCGGGATCACCGCGGTATCGGCCTGCACGAGCCGGAAGCGTTCCACCGGCAGGCCGAGGCGATCGGCCATCACCTGCGGGAAGCTGGTCTCGTGCCCCTGGCCGTTCGACTGGGTGCCGATGAGGATGTCCACCGCGCCATCGGCATGGACGCGCAACGCGGACCACTCGCCGGGCGCGCCGCGCGAGGTCTCCATGAAGCCGGTGATGCCGAGGCCGCGCCGCATCCCCCGCGCCTCGGAGGCGGCACGGCGGGCGGCGAAGCCGGGCCGGTCGGCGAGGCGCTCGGCCGCCTCGATGTTCTCGGCCTGGCGGCCGGTGTCGATCTCCATGCCGAGCGCGCTGACGGTGGGGAATTGCCGCATGACGTTGCGGCGGCGCAGTTCCACGGCATCGATGCCGGTCTGGCGCGCCGCGGCCTCGATGAGGCGCTCCGTCAGGTAGTTCGCCTCCGGCTTGCCGGCGCCGCGATAGGCATCGGTGGGCGCGGTGGTGGTGACCGCGCCCGTCACCTCCAGCCGGATCACTGGGATGGCATAGACGCCGCCGACCGCGGTCGAGAAGGCGGTGGTCGGGCAGCCCGGCCCGTTGGCCGAGAGGTAGGCGCCCATGTCGGCCGCCATGTCCACGTGCAGCGCCAGGAAGCGGCCATCGGCGTCGAGCGCCAGGCGGGCCAGGCCGGCGAGGTCGCGCGCATGGGCGGCCGAGAGCAGCTCCTCCGTCGCCTCGCCGATCCAGCGCACCGGGCGGCCCAGGCGCCGCGCCGCGCTCATCATCGCGATGTACTCGGGATAGACGAAGTTCTTCAGGCCGAAGCCGCCGCCGACATCGTCGCAATGCACGCGCACGCGGTCCCGCGGCAGGCGGAAGATGTCGCGGGCAAGCTGGTCGCGGATGGCGTGCACGGAGGCGGCGGCGCAGTGCAGGTCGAAGCCGGCACCGTCCCAGGCTGCGATGGCGCCACGGGGCTCGATCGGCAGGGCATGGATGCGCTGGTTCACGAGATCGAGGGACACGACATGCGCGGCGGCGGCGAAGGCCGCCTCCATCGCCGCGCGGTCGCCCTTCTCGAAGCGGAAGCAGCGGTTGCCGGGGATGTCGGGCCAGAGCTGCGGCGCGCCGGGCGCGAGCGCCGCGCGGGCATCGGTGATGGCGGGGAGCGGGTCGTAGGCCACCGCGACCGCCTCCGCCGCATCGCGCGCCGCTGCGGGCGTCTCGGCGACGACGAGGGCGACGCATTCGCCGACATGGCGCACGGCATCGACGGCCAGCGCATGGCGCGGCGGCACGATCAGCGTGTTGTCCACCACCGCGGCGGGGAAGGGGCAGGGCATGGTGCCCAGCCCTTCCGCGATGAGGTCGGTGCCGGTCAGCACGAGATGGACGCCCGGCATGGCACGCGCCGCCGCGGTGTCGATGCCGAGGATCCGCGCATGGGCGTGCGGCGCGCGCAGCACGTGGCCATGCAGCACGCGCGGCACCGCCGCATCGGCGACGAAACGGCCCGCGCCGGTGAGGAAGCGCGCATCCTCCACGCGTCGGCGGGAACGGCCGGTCTGCATCAGATGCGTTCCCCCGTCCCCCCGCCATCGACCGGCGTTGGGATCCACCATTCCTCCCCGCGCGCGGTGCACACGTATTCCGGCCAGCGCAGGTCGTGCGGCGCGACGAAATCCCGCGGCAGCAGCGGTGCGACCCATTGGCTGCCGCCGATGCCGCCCCCCGTGCGCTCGCGCCACTCCGCCTTCGCCGCGTCGAGCAACCCGGGCTTGAGGGCGAGGTCGAGCAGCGTCAGCGCCATGGTCCGGCCGGCGACGAACATCCCGGGGTCGATCGCCGCGGGCAGGCCGCCGAGCGCGTTGTACGACCACATCGGGTATTCGTAGCTGGCATCCGGCGCGCGCAGCCGCGGCCGCGCCGTCAGCAGCCGGACGGTGGGGCAGTGCCAGCAGAACTCCACGTAGTCATCCGCGGAGAGGTGGTGCTGCCAGGGGGGCAGGAAGGCGCGCAACCCTGCCTCGAACTCGGCGGGCGGTGTCAGCCCCGTATTGGCCGGCGCGAAGGGGTCGTCCATCGGCGCGAGGCCGAGGGTGCGCTGGATCTCGCGCGCGAAGACCACCGCGTCCTGGCTGTAGCGCGGCGGCCCGACCGCCTGCAGGTTCGCCCAGGTGGCCTCGGTCAGCACGCCGTTGGGCAGGCCGACGCGCGTCCTGGTCACCCAGCGCAGCGAGGCCACGCAATGCGTCGCCGCCGCGGCCGCCTTCGCGTTGCTCCGCAGCACCCGCTCGATCTGCGCGCAGATGCCAAGGTTCGACGCGCGCCAGGAATACTGGATCTGCGCGAAGCGCGGCGCGAGGTTGTCCGAGGTGGCGTCGCCGCCGGCCAGGATGAACTCGTTCAGCGTCCAGGACCCCGTATGCGGGAACATCGCCTCCTTCGTCGTCTTGGTGGTCATGTACATCAGCATCAGCGCGTCGATCGCGCCCGGCGCGCGGGCGGCGGCGTGGCCGACATCGCGGATCGGCAGCAGGCTCTTGTCGATCCAGCTCTCGGGATCGAGGCATTCGAAAGTGATCACCGCCGACCAGTAGGCGCCGAACTGGGTGTGGTCGGTGACGGTGTTCTGCATGTGCGGGTGGTAGGCCACGGCGGCGTCGAGCCCGTCGTAGTAGCCCTTCGCCGCGTGCACGGGCTTCGATCCGCAGACCTTCTCCGCCGGCTCGCCGAACAGCACGAGCCGGCCGGGCACGCCGTGCCGCTGCATGGCCACGCGGGCGGCGAGGATGGCGGTCAGCGCCGCGGTGCCGAGCGAGGAATGCGGGTCCGTGTGGCCCGCCGTCCAGGGGTGCAGCCCCTCGCGCGGCGCCTTGTAGGGCACGACCTGCTGCGACTGGCCGGGGACGGCGTCGTACTCGGCGAAGGAGGACAGCACGGGACCGCCGGGCTTGCCCCAGCGCGCGACGAAGGCGGTGGGCATGCCGCCCGAGCCCTCCTCCACCTCGAAGCCCTCGGCGCGCAGCAGGTCCACGTAGAGGCGGGCGGACTTGTACTCCCGCCAGGCCGGCTCGGCGCAGTCCCAGATCGCCTTGCAGAAAGCCGACATCCGCGCCTCGTTCGACCCGATCCAGTCGAGGGCGGTGGCGCGGGCGGCGGCGAGGTCGGGCATGGCGGTCTCCGGCATCGGATCAGTCTGCCCGATCGGCCGGCCGGCGGGAATGCGCGGGGCAGCGTGTCAGGCGGCAGCGCCAAACGCGTCCGTGATGTCCGCCGGTAGAGGCTCGTCGAAATCCGGCGCGACGACAACCTGGCCGGCCAGGTCGCCGAGCCGGCGCGGGGCGGCCGCAGGCGCCGCGTCCTCCCGCGCGTATGGTGTGCCAGCCATGATCATGCATCCATCTTCAGCGCGGCGATGAAGGCGCTCTGCGGAATCTCCACCTTGCCGAACTGGCGCATGCGCTTCTTGCCCTCCTTCTGCTTCTCGAGGAGCTTGCGCTTGCGGGTGATGTCGCCGCCATAGCACTTCGCGGTGACGTCCTTGGACAGCGCGCTGATCGTCTCGCGCGCGATGACGCGGCCGCCTATTGCGGCCTGGATCGGGATCTTGAAGAGCTGGCGGGGGATCAGCTCCTTCAGCTTCTCGCAGATCTGCCGCCCGCGCCGGTCGGCCGCGCTGCGGTGCGCCATGAAGCTCAGCGCATCGACCGGCTCGGCGTTCACCAGGATGGAGATCTTCACCAGGTCGCCTTCCTCGTAGCCGTCCATCTGGTAGTCGAAGGAGGCATAGCCGCGGGAGACCGATTTCAGCCGGTCGTAGAAGTCGAACACCACCTCGTTCAGCGGCAGGCGGTACACCGCCATGGCGCGGTTGCCGACATAGGTCAGCTCCACCTGCTGGCCACGGCGGTCGTTGCAGAGGGTCAGCACGGCGCCGAGGTAGTCGTCCGGCACCAGGATCGTCGCCTTGATCCAGGGCTCCTGGATGCTGTCGATCACGCTGCCGTCCGGCATGTCGGCCGGGTTGTGCAGCTCGATCTCCTCGCCGTTGGTCTTGCGGATCTTGTACACCACGGAGGGCGCCGTCGCGATGAGGTCGAGATCGAACTCGCGGCTCAGGCGCTCCTGGATGATCTCCAGGTGCAGCAGGCCGAGGAAGCCGCAGCGGTAGCCGAAGCCGAGGGCCGCGGAGGTCTCCGGCTCGTAGTGGAAGGAGGCGTCGTTCAGCCGGAGCTTCGCCAGGCTCTCGCGCAGCTTCTCGAAATCATCGGCATCGACGGGGTAGAGGCCGCACCACACCACGGGGATGGAGGGCTTGAAGCCGGGCAGGGCCTCACGCGCTGGCGCGCGGTCGTCGGTGATGGTGTCGCCCACGTTGGTGTCGGCCACCGTCTTGATGGCCGCCGTGACGAAGCCCATCTCGCCGGGCCCGAGGCTGGCGGCCGGCACCATCTTCGGCGTGAAGACGCCGACCTGCTCGATGGTGTGCACGGAGCCGTTCGACATCATGCGGATGCGCTGGCCCTTGCGCAGGTGCCCATCCTTCACCCGCACCAGCACGACGACGCCGAGATAGGGGTCGTACCAGCTGTCCACCAGCAGCGCCTTCAGCGCGCCGTCCGGGTTGCCGGTGGGCGGCGGCAGGCGGGTTGCGATGGCTTCCAGCACGCCCTCGATGTTGAGGCCGGTCTTGGCGCTGATCTCGACGGCGTCGGTGGCATCGAGGCCGACCACGTCCTCGATCTGCTGCTTCACGCGGTCCGGCTCGGCGGCTGGCAGGTCGATCTTGTTCAGCACGGGCACGATCTCGTGCCCCGCCTCGATGGCCTGATAGACATTGGCCAGGGTCTGCGCCTCCACGCCCTGGGAGGCATCGACGACCAGCAGCGAGCCCTCGCAGGCGGCGAGGCTGCGGCTGACCTCGTAGGCGAAGTCGACATGGCCGGGCGTGTCCATCAGGTTGAACACGTAGTCCCGGCCATCCTTCGCGCGGTAGTTCAGCCGCACGGTCTGCGCCTTGATGGTGATGCCGCGCTCGCGCTCCAGCTCCATGTTGTCGAGGAGCTGCTCCTTCATGTCGCGCGCCGCGACCGTGCCCGTGGCCTGGATCAGCCGGTCGGCCAGGGTGGACTTGCCGTGGTCGATATGGGCGATGATCGCGAAGTTGCGGATCTGCGAAAGCGGGGTGTCGGTCATGGGATTCCGGCGGCGCGGAGGCCTGGGCACGGGCATGGGTGCCCGGCCGGGAGATAGGGCAGGCGATGCCGGAGTGAAAGCGTTGCCGCGCGTCGCGCCGGCCGCTACCGCTTCAGGATCGATCCCAGCACGCCGCGCATGATCGCGCCGGCCACCTGCGTGCCGATGCTGCGGGCGGCGGATTTCGCCAAGGTCTCGGCCGGGCTCTCCCGCCGGCCGCCGCCGCCGGTGAGGATCGA
Source organism: Acetobacteraceae bacterium (assembly GCA_019750465.1). GTDB lineage: Bacteria > Pseudomonadota > Alphaproteobacteria > Acetobacterales > Acetobacteraceae > JAIEOP01. The sequence goes on from JAIEOP010000145.1 coordinate 12,286, forward strand.
TCCCAGCATGTCGCCGATCCCGCCGGGTGCCCGCGCCGGCGGCGGGGCGCGCGGCGGCAGGCGTGGAGTCCTGGCGGCAGGGCCGCCACCACCGGGCGCCGTGCCCG
>JAIEOP010000252.1 GCA_019750465.1 Acetobacteraceae bacterium
CCTGTCGCCCCGCCTGGCGCCCCGCCTGCCGCCCCGCCTGCCGCCCCTGGCGCGGCGTCCGAGGCCGCAGCCATGCGCGGCATGCCCCGCGTCGCGCAGAGCCGCGCGCTCGTCGGCAGCTTCGATGCCATCGACCATGGCTATGAGGCGTCCGGCTGGGTCTTCGACATGGCCCAGCCCGGCCGGTTCTGTGCCGTGGAGCTGCGCGTCGACGGCCAGCCGGTGGCGCAGGTGGAGGCGAACCTGCCGCGCGCCGACCTGCGCGCCTTCCGCATCCGCGCCGACAGCGGCTTCCGCTTCACCCTGCCGGCCGCGCTGTTCGACGGCGTGATCCGCAGCATCGAGGTCTTCGTGCTGCCTGAGGCGCTCCGCATCGGCGCGCCGCGGCCGCTGGCGGCGGTGATCCTCGACCACAAGACCAACCCGAAGACCTTCTCCGTCGACAGCATCCTGAGGCTGCAGGATGGCGGCGTGGACTTCGACCGCATCTTCACCGGCCCCTTCCTGCAGCGCCACGGCGTGCGGGCCGCCGTCGCCTACGCCTATCTCTGGCTGCTGAAGCGGCCGCCCGACCGCGCCGGCTGGGACCACTATTCCGAGCGGATCCTGGCCGGCGAGACAGGCGTCGGCAGCTTCCTGCGCGACCTGGCCGCCAGCGAGGAAGCGCAGCGCGCCCGCCGCGCCGGCATCGACCTGACCGTCGAGTTCGAAGCGGTGCTCAACGCGGCGGCGCGGCTGCCCCCCGAACAGCGCGGCGGACCGGGCTAGAGCGGGATGCGTTGAGGCAGAAGCGCCGCAAACGCTGCATCCCGCGACCCGGCAAAGGCTGGAGCGTGTTGCGTGAGCGCATGCGAACGCAACACGCTCCAGGGGAGCCCGGTCGCGCCGACACCTCCCGTCACAAGACGAATCCCGTCACAAGATGAAGTCGGCCGCGCCGAGCAGCCCCACCGGCCCCATGACCTCGATCTCCAACTCGGCGTCGGGCTGGTCGTCGGTCGTGGCCAGCACCCGCCATCCGGCGCCGGACTGCTCGATGCGCAGCTGTCCCGCGGCGGTGAAGGGGGCGTCGCCGATGAAGGCGAAGGACTGCGTCCGCGGCTGGCCGGCATCGGCGTCGATGGCGCGCAGCACGATGCGGTCGCCATCCGCCTGGTTGACGTCGAGGATGCGGTCGATAGCGCCGTCCAGGGCGCGGAAGACGAAGCGGTCCGCACCCTCGCCACCCCGGAGGATGTCGGCGCCACGACCGCCCTTCAGCCGTTCCCCGGCGTCGCCGCCGACCAGGCTGTCCGCGCCCGCGCCGCCATGCAGCCGCTCCGTCGCCGCGCTGCCGAGCAGCGTGTCGTCGCCGCCCAGCCCGCGCAGGACGCGCGTTGCGGCAAGGCCCGCGTCGATCTCGTCATCGGCGGCGCCGCCGACGACCACCGAGGCATCGAGCGCGAGGCTGCCGAACAGCCCCTGCGTCTCGTCCTCCGGCCCCGCTGCGAAGTAGAGCTTGTCGGAGGCACCGAGGCTCGCGCCGTTGCCGAAGGCGAGGTCCCACAGCCCGTCGATCTCGATGGGGCGGCCGCGATCGTCGGCAATGTATCCCTCGAAGTCGAGCGTGCTCATGTCGAGCGCCAGGATGCGGCCGTCGCCGAAATTGCCGACCAGCAGCGCGTCGTCGTAGGCGCCGAACTCGGCGGGTGCCAGGGCGACGCCCCAGGGCGCGTTGAAGGCGCCACCCGCGTCGCCCGCGGCGAGGAAGCTGCCGTCGAGCGCGAATTTGGCGATGAAGCCATCTGTCGACTCCTCCTCGCCGGCGGCGGCGTCGGCGATCCTCGCATAGGCGACGATGAGCACGTCCCCGCCCAGGCCCGCATCGAAGACGCGCTCGATGTTGAAGGGCGCGAACGCCGCCGCGTCGCGGCCACCCGGCGGCTGCGCGACGAAGCCGGTGCTCGCCACCGGCTGCCAGGCGGCGTCGAAGACGTCGATGCGGCCCTGCGAGAAGTTGGCGGCGTAGAGCAGGTTGCCCGACCCGGTCTCGGCGCTGATCGCGACGCCCTTGTAGATCGCCCCCGTCGCGGCGTTGTCCACGACGACCGCGAAGGCATCCATGCGCCCGGCCGGATTGCCCGCCTTCTCGCCCCAGGCGGCGATGGTGCCGTCCTCGCTGACGGTGATGAAGCGGGCAGGCGCGTCGGCCAGGGGCGCGCCGGCCAGGCTCGTGCCACCCACCAGGAAGTCCGTGGCGCTGCCGCTGAACACCTGCCCCGTGGGGTTGGAGGGCGGCATGACGGTTGCCGGCGTCGGGTCGGGCGGCGGCAGGGGGACGCCGCCGGCGGTCGGCGGATCGATCACGATGGAGACCGGCGGGGTCGCCGCGGTGCCGGGCACGCCCAGCACGGACAGCCCGTCCTGCCCGAAGGGCACGGTGGGGCTGTCGCCGACATAGAGGGTGACGCGGCTGGTGTCGGTGTTGGTGATCCACCAGTGGCCGCCGAACCCCGCGGGGCGGATGGCGATGCCCCAGGCGTTGATGAAGGCCGGATCGAGCAGGTCCGCGCCATCGGCGGCGCGGCTGCTGACGAGGTTGTGCTGCAGGAAGGACCGGGGGTCGGTGATCGCCACGCGCTGTCTCCGTCGCTGATGGACGGAGATAGTCGCGAATGCGAGTCATTCGCAAGTACTGGGGCGGCGCAGGCAGTGGAGTGGCGCAAGTCACGGCCTGGCAGGGGCCGCGTGGCCCCTCCCCCTACCCGCCCCAGGCGATGAAGGCGCCGTTGCGGTAGCCGGCATCGGCCTTGCCGTAACCGAGCGGCGTGGTGCCGTCCGGCAGCGTGACGCGGCCGCCCGCGGCCTCCAGCACCGCCTGGCCGGCGCCGGTGTCCCATTCCATGGTGGGCCCGAAGCGCGGATAGACATCCGCCTCGGCCTCCGCAACGAGGCAGAATTTCAGCGAGGAGCCGATGGAGCGGCGCTCCCCCACCGGCAGCCCCTCCAGGAAGCGCTGGGTCTCCGCATCGAGGTGCGAGCGGCTGGCCACCGCCACCAGGTCGGCGGCCGGGCGGGGCCGCACGGCGATGGCGCGGCTGCCGGCGGGATCGGCGCCCGAGACGGCGCCCGGCGCCTCGGTCGGCGCGATCTCCCGCACCGCCGCCCCGGCGCCCAGCGCGCCGAGCCAGAGCCGCCCGAGCGCCGGCGCATAGACCACGCCGGCGCGCGGCCGGTGGCCGGCAATGACCGCGATGTTCACCGTGAACTCATGGGTCCGGCTGAGGAATTCCTTGGTGCCGTCCAGCGGATCGACGAGCAGGAAGGTCTCCCCCGCGGCGCCGAGGCGCGCCGGGTTCGCCGCGCCCTCCTCCGACATCACCGGCACGCCGGGGAAGGCGCGCGCGAGGCCCGCGGCGATCACCGCCTCCGCGGCCAGGTCGGCGGCGGTGAGCGGGCTGCCATCCGCCTTCGCCTCCGAGGCGACGGGCGCCGCATAGATGCGCATGATCGCGGCCCCGGCGGCGACGGCGATGTCCGCGAGCGTGAGCGCCACGCCGCGCAACGCGGCGGGATCGAGCGAAGGGCTGGTCATGCGGGGGATCTCGTCCTGCGCCGCGCGGCGGCGGTTTCGGGGTGGGGCCGTCTCATCGGGCAGCGAAAACGCGTCGTAAACGGATGCGCGGCATTACGTTTTTGCACGTCTGCTCGCGCACGGCACGCTGGCCGCGGATGGTTTATTAGGCTAGTGCAGCTACCGGTTGAAGTCCCTACGGACCCTTGCCGGAGTATCTGATGCAAGCCGCTGCCGCCCAAGGCTCGACACTCTCCCCGCACCTGCGGCGGCTGGAGGCGGAGTCGATCGCCATCATCCGGGAGGTCGCGGCCTCCTTCCGCAATCCGGTGATGCTGTACTCGATCGGCAAGGATTCCGGGGTGATGCTGCACCTCGCGCTGAAGGCCTTCGCCCCGGGCAAGCCGCCCTTCCCGCTGCTGCACGTGGACACCACGTGGAAGTTCCGCGAGATGATCAGCTTCCGCGACGCCATCGCCAGGCGCTATGGCCTCGACCTGATCGTGCATACCAACCAGGACGGCGTGCGGCGCGGCATCAACCCGATCGCCTCCGGCTCGGCGCTGCACACCCAGGTGATGAAGACGGAGGCGCTCAAGCAGGCGCTGGACCAGCACGGCTTCGACGCGGCCTTCGGCGGCGCGCGGCGGGACGAGGAGAAGTCCCGCGCCAAGGAGCGCGTCTTCTCCTTCCGCGGCGAGGGCCATTCCTGGGATCCGCGCAACCAGCGCCCCGAGCTGTGGTCGCTGTTCAACACCCGCATCCGCCAGGGCGAGAGCATCCGCGTCTTCCCGCTGTCCAACTGGACGGAGTTCGACGTATGGGACTACGTGCTGGCCGAGGGGCTGCCGGTGGTGCCGCTGTATTTCGCCAAGGCACGGCCGGTGGTGCAGCGGTCCGGCACCTGGATCATGGTGGATGACGACCGCCTGCCGCTCCATGCGGGGGAGGTGCCGGAGATGCGCTGGGTGCGCTTCCGCACGCTGGGCTGCTACCCGCTGTCCGGTGCCGTCGAGAGCCGGGCGGACACGCTGGAGGCGATCATCGCCGAGATGCGCGGCGCCCGCACCTCCGAGCGCCAGGGCCGCCTGATCGACACCGACGAGGACGCCTCGATGGAGAAGAAGAAGCGCGAGGGCTACTTCTGATGGACACGAACAGCTATGCCGCCCAGCACGGCGGCGAGGCAGGGGCGCATGGCCTGCTGCGCTTCCTCACCTGCGGCTCCGTCGATGACGGCAAGTCCACCCTGATCGGCCGGCTGCTGTACGACAGCCAGCTCATCATGGAGGACACGCTCAACAGCCTGGAGAAGGACAGCCGCAAGCACGGCACCACCGGCGAGGAGATCGACCTGGCGCTGCTGGTCGACGGGCTGGAGGCCGAGCGCCAGCAGGGCATCACCATCGACGTCGCCTACCGCTTCTTCAACACGCCGCGCCGCAGCTTCATCGTCGCCGACACGCCGGGCCACGAGCAGTACACGCGCAACATGGCGACGGGCGCGTCGAACTCCGACCTCGCCATCATCCTGATCGACGCCCGCAAGGGCGTGCTGACGCAGACCAAGCGGCACAGCTTCATCTGCTCGCTGCTCGGGATCCGCCACGTGATCGTGGCGATCAACAAGATCGACCTGGTCGGCTTCTCCCAGGACGTGTTCGACCGCATCGCCGGCGACTACCTCAGCTTCGCCGCCCCGCTCGGCTTCCGCTCCATCGTGCCGATCCCGATCTCGGCGCGCTACGGCGACAACGTCACCACGCGCTCCGGCAACATGCCCTGGTACCGCGGCACCACGCTGGTCAACCACCTGGAGACGGTGGATGCCGAGCATGAATCGCTGGACAAGCCCTTCCGCTTCTCCGTGCAGTGGGTGAACCGCCCCAACCTCGACTTCCGCGGCTTCTCCGGCACCATCGGCTCCGGGCGCATCGCCCGCGGCGACCAGGTGGTGGTGGCGGCCAGCGGCAAGACCAGCCATGTCACGCGCATCGTCACCGCCGATGGGGACCTGGACAGCGCTGGCGCGGGCGATGCCGTCACGCTGTGCATCGCCGACGAGATCGACATCATCCGCGGCGACCTGCTCTGCCCGCCCGCCGCACGGCCGGCCGTCGCCGACCAGTTCGCCGCGCACGTGATCTGGATGGACGAGGAGCCGCTGCTGCCGGGCCGGCAGTACCTGATGCGCATCGGCAACCTCTGGACCCCGGCCAGCGTCACCTCGATCAAGCACGGGGTGAACGTGAACACGCTGGAGCACGAGGCAGCGCGCCAGATCGATCTGAACGGCATCGCCTTCTGCAACATCAGCACGGCCAAGCCCGTCGCCTTCGACCCCTACGAGGAGAACCGCTCGACCGGCGCCTTCATCCTGGTCGACCGCTTCACCAACCGGACCGCCGGCGCGGGCATGGTCTCCTTCGCGCTGCGCCGCGCGACCAACATCCACCACGAGGGCTTCCTGGTCAGCAAGGAGGCGCGCTCGGCGCTGGTGCACCAGAAGCCGGCGATCCTGTGGTTCACCGGCCTGTCCGGCAGCGGCAAGTCCACCGTGGCCAAGCTGCTCGAACAGGAATTGTTGCGCATGGGCCGGCTGACCATGACGCTCGACGGCGACAATATCCGCCATGGCCTGAACAGGGACCTCGGCTTCACCGATGCCGACCGGGTCGAGAACATCCGCCGCATCGGCGAGGTGGCGAAGCTCTTCGTCGAGACCGGCGTGATCGTGCTGTGCAGCTTCATCTCGCCCTTCCGCGCCGAGCGGCAGATGGTGCGCGAGCTGGTGGAGCCCGGCGAATTCCTCGAGGTCTTCGTCGACACCCCCATCGAGGAGTGCATCGCGCGCGACCCGAAGGGCCTCTACGCGAAGGCCAGGGCCGGCGCGATCCCGAACTTCACCGGCATCGATTCGCCCTATGAGGCGCCGGAGCAGCCGGAGATCGTGCTGAAGACGGTCGGCACCGCGCCGGAGGCGCTGGCGCAGCAGGTGATCGCCAAGCTGCGCGAGATGGGCCACACGCTGTAGCGCGCATTGCGCCCTTCCCCGCACGCGGGGGAGGGCTTCTGCTCATCCCTGCCAAGCCGCTTCGGACTCCAGCGGAAACACTGGCCAGGGCAGGCGCTTCCGATCGGAATTCCCCAGTACCGGGCCGGTCAGGCCGGGCGCGTCCGCCTCCAGGATGGGCCCGGGCGGGAAGCACTCGTCGAAGCCGGCGCGGAAATTCCCGCGGCTCTTCACCACCACGCAGCGTGCCGCCGCGATGTCGATACCGTGCATCTCCAGCAGGCGCGACTCGTGCAGCTGGCGCCGCAGGCCGCCGACCACCACTCGCAGCCCCGATCCCGCAACCAGGCGCTCGCTCACGTTGCAGTGAAGGCCGTGCGAACACATCACTGGCACCCCGGGCCCGACGACCCGGTGCACCATGGCGGCGAGCGTCCCGCCGCTGTCCTCGTCGCCGGCCGCGCCGATTGCGCCGTGGCTTGCGGCATGGACGCCATCCAGCGGCAGCGCGGCGGCGAGCCCGCGCGCATCTCGTCCAGGAAGCCGTGCAGCACCGCCTGCTCCACCGGCCCGCCGGGTGGCGCCGCGGCGATCGGCACGGGCAGCGGCGCCCGGGGCCCGGTTGCCTCCATGCGGCGGCGGAAGCCGGCGATCTCGCCCGGCATGTGGCTGGACTCGGCGCGAGCCAGCGCCGTCATCGCCTCGCCGCGCACGATGCACTGCCGCGCACATCGTCCTGAGCCGTCGGCGGCGCGAAGGCATTGGCCTCGCGATGCAACCCCAGCGCGGCGATGCGCGACGCGACGCGCGGTGCAACGCGCGTTCCCATGGCCGCTCCTGACACCGCCGTCATCCGCTCGCGCCCCGATTGCCGAACCCGATGCGCCGTATAGACTGATCCGGGGAGACAGGGATGGGCATCATCATCCAGACGGAAGCGCGAGGGCGCCGCATCGGCGAAGCCGCATGCGCCCGGTCGACGGCATGGCGCGGCGTCGCGCCGCGCGTTGACACGCTGCCTGCCCGGCGCGTGGACCTGCGTGACGGGCGGTAGCGACCTTCCTCCGGCGCTCGCCGCCATTGCGGCGGGCATGCCCCGCGGCACGGCGCCGCGGCTGGATGTGCGCGTCGGCGCGCCGGATCTCGGGCCCTGGCGCGAGGGCAATGCGCTGCCCGGCGTCTGGAGCTTCACGGCATCCGCCGGCGGCCCGCATGTCTGCGTGGTGGCGCTGACGCATGGCAACGAGATCGCCGGCGCGGTGGCGATGGAGCGCTGGCTGCGCCGGGGGTTGCGGCCGGTGCGCGGGCGGCTCAGCCTGGTCTTCGCCAACCTCGCCGCCTTCGCGCGCTTCGACCCGGAGGACCCCACGGCCAGCCGCTTCCTCGACGAGGACATGAACCGGCTGTGGGACACCGACACGCTGGAGAGCGGCCGGCGCTCCTGCGAGCTGACGCGCGCGCGGGTGCTGCGCCCGCTGTTCGACACCGCCGACGTGCTGCTCGACCTGCATTCCATGCTGTGGCCGTCGGATCCGGTGATCCTGGCCGGCACCATGCCGCGCGCGCGGCGGATGGGCCTCGCGCTCGGCCATCCGCCGCTCGTCGTCGCCGATCAGGGCCACACGGCGGGTGCCCGGCTGATCGACTACGCGCCGTTCCGCGCGCCGCGCGGCAAGGCGACCGCGATCCTGGTCGAGGCGGGCTCGCACTGGGAAGCGGCGACGGTCGCCAGCATGGAGGAGGCGACGGCACGCCTGCTGCACCTGACCGGCACGCTCGATGCGGGGGACGGCGTGCTGCCGCGTCCGGACCGCGCTGCGGACCCGCCGGCGCGGCTGGTCGAGGTGACGCGCACCATCACCGTCCGTACGCCGGGCTTCGTCTTCCTGCGCCCGTTCCGCGGCGGCGCGGTGGTGCCGCAGCGGAACACGCTGATCGCGCTCGACGGCGAGGAGGAGATCCGCACGCCGCACGACGACTGCGTGATGGTGATGCCGAGCCTGCGCGCCCTGCCGGGCCATACCGCGGTGCGCCTGGCGCGCTTCGTCCCGGAGGAGGGCTGAAGCGGCTCGGCGCCCGGCGGGGTCCGCGCTGGACCTCGGCGCCGCCCGGGCGCAGGCTCCGGGCGACGACATGCGACGGATGCGGGCGATGACGCGGCAGTTGCACCTGAACCTGTTCATCAACGGCCGCGGCCACCATGAGGCATCCTGGCGCGCGCCCGGCGCATCGCCGCTGGCACTGACCGACATCCGCTACTACGTGGAGATGGCGCGGAAGGCCGAGGCGGGGCTGTTCGATTCGATCTTCCTCGCCGACCAGCTGGCACTCGGGCCGGATGTCGCGCAGGCGCCGCGCACCTGGCTGGAACCCGTGACCGTGCTGGCGGCGCTGGCGATGGCGACCGAGCGCATCGGGCTGATCGCCACCTGCTCCACCACCTATACCGAGCCCTTCAACCTGGCCCGGCAATTCGCCTCGATCGACCACATCAGCGGCGGCCGCGTGGGGTGGAACATCGTCACCTCCTGGCTGGCCGCGGCGGCGGCGAATTACGGCGGCGCGGTGCAGGTCGGCCATGCCGCGCGCTACGACCGGGCGGAGGAGTTCCTGCGAGTCGTCACCGCGTTGTGGGACAGCTGGTCGGACGACGCGGTGCTGGATGACCGCGCGGCGGGGCGCTACGCGCGGGAGGGCGCGATCCGCCGTATCGATCACGCCGGGGCGCATTACCGGGTCGCCGGGCCGCTCAACCTGCCGCGCGGGCCGCAGGGCCGGCCGGTCTTCGTGCAGGCGGGGTCCTCGGAGACCGGCCGGCGCTTCGCCGCGCGCCATGCCGAGGCGGTCTTCACCGCGCAGATGGAGAAGGCGACGGCGCGCGACTTCTACGCCGAGCTGAAGGCGTTGGCCGCCGCGGAGGGGCGCGCCCCCGACGGGGTGCTGGTGCTGCCCGGGCTCTCGCCGGTGATCGGATCGACGGAGGCGGAGGCCGCGCGCCTGGCGTGGGAGCTGAACGCGCTGTCGGACCCCGAGGTCGGGCGCTCGCGGCTTTCGGGGCGCTTCGGCGGGCATGATTTCTCGCACCTGCCGCTCGACCGGCCGCTGTCGCCGGAGGATTTCCCCGACCCCGCGACGGTGGAGGCCGCCCGCAGCCGCACCGAGGTGATCATCGGCCTGGTGCGGCGGGAGCGGCCGACCTTGCGCCAGCTGCTGGAGTACCTCGCCGGGGCCCGCGGCCACTACGTCACCGCCGGCACGCCCGAGCGGATCGCCGACCTGATCGAGGACTGGTTCCGCGACGGCGCGGCGGACGGCTTCAACCTGATGCCGCCGGTGCTGCCGGCGATGCTCGACATCTTCATCGAGCAGGTGGTGCCGATCCTGCAGCGCCGCGGCCTGTTCCGCCGGCAGTACGCGGCGGTGACGCTGCGCGGGCATTACGGGCTGCAGCGGCCGGATGTACGGTTCTAGCAGGTTTGGGGAACCGCCAGGCCCGGCCATGATGCGGGAGGGAATACTCGCCCCCTCCCGCGGGTGCGGCGGCGGCCCGCTCAGTCGGCCGCCAGCGCCATGCGGCTGCCGTTCAGCCGCGTCAGCACGTGGTCCTCGACGGCGTCGGCGACGCGGTCGGTTTCCTCCGGCGTGAAGACATGGCTGGCGGCGGGCATGGTGCGGTAGTCGATGGTGATGCCCTTCTGGGTGTTCAGCTTCTCCACCAGCTTGCGCACGCTGGGCTCGGGCACCAGCTCGTCGGCCTCGCCGTGCAGGATGAGGCCGTTGCAGGGGCACGGGGCGAGGAAGCCGAAATCATAGTGGCTGGCGGGCGCGGCGATGGAGACGAAGCCGCCCATCTCCGGCCGTCGCATCAGCACCTGCATGCCGACATAGGCGCCGAAGGAATAGCCCGCGACCCAAAGCGAGGAGGCACCGGGATTGACCGCCTGCAGGAAATCGAGCGCGGCGCAGGCATCCGAGATCTCGCCGATGCCGCCATCGTAGCGGCCCTGGCTCTTGCCGACGCCGCGGAAGTTGAAGCGCAGGGTGGAAAAGCCGAGCGCCTGGAAACGCTGGAAAAGGGTGTAGACCACCCGGTTGTTCATGGTCCCGCCATGCAGCGGGTGGGGATGCAGAAGCAGGACAACCGGTGCCGCCGGCGCCTTCGAATGATGGTAGCGACCTTCAAGCCGGCCGTCAGGGCCGGCGAACATGACCTCAGGCATCGTCCCGCGGTTCCAGTTGCTCAGGGGCCGCGCGCGTCCGGGCTGCCGATGGCGGCGATGTCGACCTCCGTCCTCGGCAGGCCAAGCGCGCGCAGACGCTTGGTGGGGAAAACCTCTGTGACGGCCGCGATCCCCTACCGGCGTCCTCCACCGCCGACCGGGCCGCAGCCCATCCTCCACCAGGTTGGCACGCGCCGCCGCTTATCGTGAATGGTTGACTACCGAGGTCGGATAAAATAGCCTACCTTCGACGTCGATCCATCGCGAATGCGTGACGAAAACCGTCCTGGGTGCCCCGAGCAGGCTCCCGGCTCTCGGGACGACGCGAATATAGGCACTTTGCGGCAAGGTTCATAACGGAATCACGGGCCTGTCGTCAGCTTTTTGGGCGTTCGACCGACACGAATGGGGTCCGGGCGTGACCTGAGGAGAGTGCGTCGTGCGTCTTTCAACCAAGGGTCGATATGCCGTGATGGCCATGGTCGAATTGGCGGCCCGGCAGCGCGGCGCATCAGCCGAACCTGCGCTGGAACGGCCGGTCAGCCTGGCCGACATCGCCGGGGCGCAGCAGCTCTCCCTTGCCTATCTGGAGCAGCTCTTCGGCCATCTGCGCCGCGGCGGCCTGGTCGCCTCGGCACGCGGTCCCGGCGGGGGCTACCGACTCGGCCGGCCTGCCGGCGCGATCGCCGTCGCCGACATCGTGAATGCCGTCGACGAGCCGATCCGGGCCACGCGCTGCGAGGAGGGCGCCCCCGGCTGCCTCGCCGGGGAGCGCTGCCTCACGCACGACCTCTGGGCCGAGCTGGGCGAGCATATCAGGCTGTTCCTGGCCGGCATCACCCTGGCGGACGTGGTCGCCGGCGAGATCGCCGGCCGCGCCATGGCGCCCCGACGCCCGGCCCGGCCCGGCCCGGCCCCGTTGGACCGGGAGAGGCCGAACGGGGCGGCACCGTGACGGCAGGCGCCGCCGCGCCGCTCACCCTCGACGCCAACGCCACCGAGCCGCTGCGGCCGGAGGCCCGCACGGCGCTCCTGGCGGCGCTGGACACGGCGGGCGGCAACCCCTCCTCGATCCACGGCGCGGGCCGGGCGGCGCGGCGGCTGCTGGAGCAGGCGCGCGAGGCGATCGCCGCCCGCTTCGGTGCCCGCCCTGCCGACACCGTGCTGACCGCCGGCGGGACCGAGGCAAACGCCCTCGGCGTGCATGGCCTGGCGGCGGGACGGCGCGTGCTGGTGGGTGCCACCGAACACCCCGCCGTGCTGGCCGCCGCCGGCCCCGGTGCAATCCCGATCCCGGTCCTCCCCGACGGCACCGCGGATCTCGACGCGCTGGCGGCGCTGCTGGCCACGCCCGGCGCCCCCCCGGCCCTGGTCTGCCTGATGGCGGCGAACAACGAGACCGGCGTGCTCCACCCCTGGGCCGCCATTGCCGCGCTGTGCCGCCGCCACGGCGCGCTGTGGCACATGGATGCGGTGCAGGCGGCGGGGCGCGTGCCGCTCTCGCTCGCCGCGTGCGGGGCGGACAGCCTGGCTCTCTCCGGCCACAAGCTGGGGGGACCGATGGGCGCCGGCGCCCTGCTGCTGCGGCCCGGACTCGCGCTGCCCGCGCTGGTCGCGGGCGGCGGCCAGGAACGTGGCCGCCGCGGCGGCACGGAGCCGCTGCCGGCCC
>JAIEOP010000359.1 GCA_019750465.1 Acetobacteraceae bacterium
CGGCGGCGGAGGCGGGCGAGCAGGCGCGGCACCGGCCGCCGGCCGCGTGCCGTTCCGGCCCCTGAGCGCAACCGGAGCGTGCCGGGGCTGGCGCGCCTGGTGGCGCGAGCGGAGCGCTACGCGTGTTCAGCGGCCGGGCGCGCGTCTCGAGCTGCTCGATCCGTGTCGTGATGGATACGCTTCACATCACCGTGGCCTCGCCGCACCGATGCGGAGTTGATCCGGGCTGGCGTGGCCCACCGCGATATGCAGAGTCCCCTTGCCGGCCACGGAGTGCCCAGGTGCTGCAATCCTTCGCTGCATGGATCTTCGAACCGGACGGCCTTTCGCCGCATGGATTCTGCCTGCTGTGGGAGCCCTGGCTGGTCTGGGCACATGCGCTCGGCAACATCGGCATCGCGCTCGCGTACTTCTCGATACCGGTCGTGCTGCTGCGCTTCGCCCGCCGCCGGCGCGACCTTGTGTTCAAGCCGGTGTTCTGGCTTTTCGCCGCCTTCATCCTGCTCTGCGGCACTGGGCACCTGGCCGACCTGCTGACGCTCTGGGTCCCCGCCTACCGGCTCGAGACGGGCATCAAGGTGGCGACGGCCCTGGTGTCCCTCGCGACGGCGGCAGTGCTTTGGCCGCTGCTGCCGAGGGCACTCGCGCTGCCGTCGCCGGCGCAGCTGCGGGACGCGAACGCGGCCCTGGCGGCGAGCGAGGCGCGCTACCGCGCGAGCTTCCTGCACTCGCCGATGCCGTTGCATACGCAGGACCGGAACGGCGTCATCACCGGCGTCTCGGAGCGCTGGCTCGATCTGCTCGGCTACCCGCGGGAGGCGGTGGTGGGGCGCAACCTGGCCGGCTTCCTGGAACCCGGTTCGCGCCGGAGCGCGGAGGCCGACTGGCGTCGCCTGCTGGCCGAGGGCGAGATCAGGGATGTCGAATGCCGCATGCTGCGCAGCGACGGGCGCGTGCTGGACGTGCTGGTATCCGCCCGTACGGAACACGGGCCGGGTGCGGCGGAGGATTCGGCGCGGCGGGTGCTCGGCGCGCTGGTGGACGTGACGGACCACCGCCGCGCGGAGGCGGCGCTGCGCGAGACCGAGGAACGCATGCGCCAGACGCAGAAGATGGAGGCGCTGGGCCAGCTCGCCGGCGGCGTCGCGCACGACTTCAACAACGTCCTTCAGGCCGTGGCCGGCGGCGCCGCGCTGATCCGGCGCCGCATCGGGGATCCGGCGGCCGTGCACCGCCTGGCCGGCCTGATCGCGGACTCCGCGACACGTGGCGCGGCGACCTGCCGGCGCCTGCTCAGCTTCGCGCGGCGGACGGAGCTGGAGGCCGGGCCCGTCGAGGTGCATGGGCTGCTCGCCGGCCTGCGCGAGATCCTGGTGCACACGATCGGCGCCGGCATCACGGTGCAGGTGGACGCGCCCGAGGACATCCCGCCGTTGCTCGCCGACCGCGGCGAGCTGGAAACCGTGCTGGTGAACCTCGCCGCCAATGCCCGGGATGCCATGCCGGCCGGCGGCACCCTGACCCTCGCCGCCCGGCCCGAGCAGGTGGCGGCGTCCGAGTTGCCGCATCGCGCCGGGCTTGCCGCGGGCTCCTATGTGCGGATCACGGTGACGGACACCGGGATGGGCATGGATGCCGCGACGCTGGCACGTGCCGCCGAGCCCTTCTTCACCACCAAGGAGACGGGCAAGGGCACGGGGCTCGGCCTGGCCATGGCCCGCGGCTTCGCCCAGCAGTCCAATGGCGGCTTCGCCATCTCCAGCGCGCCGAGGCAGGGGACGACGGTGACGCTCTGGATGCCGGTCGCGCCCCTGAGCGCCGGTGGTGCGGAACCAGGCAGCGCGAAGGTGCCCGAGCGCGATGCAGCAGGGCTCGGCGCCGGTGGTGTGGCGCCGCTCGTCCTGCTGGTGGACGACGAGCCGATCGTGCGCGCCGTTCTCGCGGCGGAACTCGAGGATCATGGCTTCCGCGTGCGACAGGCCGAGAGCCCCCAGGCTGCGCTGGACGTGCTCGCCGATGGCGAGCCCCTCGGGCTGCTCGTGACCGACCTTTCCATGCCCGGCATGGACGGCGTCCGGCTCATCCAGGAGGCGCAGCGGCGCCAGCCCGGGCTGCGGGCCATCCTGATGACCGGATATGCGACGGAGGCGGCGACGCTGGCCATCAGCGGCGCGCTGAGCGGCACCTTCACGCTGCTGCGCAAGCCGGTCGCGGGCGCCGACCTCGCCGACCGCGCCGCGATGCTGCTGGAGCAGGCCGGCACCGGACGCTGAGGCAGGGCCGCGGCACCGATCGTCAGCGGATGGCCCCGTCCCTGGGCGCCACCGGCGCCTGCGGCCCACCCGCCACCGGCGGCGCCGGCACCGAGGAGCCCGTGGCCTCGGCCATGCGCGCCACCTCGGCACGCAACCCGTCACGTGCCCGCTGGGCGCGCTCGGCCGCCTGCAGCATCAGCACATAGGCCTGCAGGTCGCGGCCAAGGGTAATGCCGATGCTGGACACCGCCTGCCGCGCGGAGTCCATGGTGCCCGGCGGCGTCCCGCCATCGAGGCCCGGCCGGGCAACGGTCCCCGTGCCGGTCTGTGCGGACGCCGGCACTGCGGCAAGCAGCAGCCCGAGTGCCGTGATGGCGATGCGATGCTGCATGGCGGATTCCCTGGCGCCGTCGGCGAAGGCGGGGGCCGGCGCCGGGGTTCCGGCGCGGCACCGTCCGGGGCAAACTCCCCGCTGACGCGGCATCGCGGGGGGACAGCGGGTGACCAACACGTTCGACTACATCATCGTCGGCGGCGGCTCGGCCGGGTCGGTGCAGGCCAACCGGCTCTCGGCCCGCAGCGGCAACACGGTGCTGCTCTGCGAGGCCGGACAGGACACGCCGCCCGGGCAGGTGCCGAAGGAGATCGCCGACAGCTATTCCGGCACCGCCTATTTCGACCCGCGCTTCCACTGGACGGAGCTCAAGGTCACGACGCAGGTCGTCTCGCACAACAACCCCGACGCCGAGCGGCCGCCGCTGCGCAAGTACGAGCAGGCCCGCGTGCTCGGCGGCGGCTCGTCGATCAACGGCCAGCTCGCCAACCGCGGCGCGCCGACGGACTACGCGGACTGGGTCGCCCGCGGCGCCGAGGGCTGGGGCTGGGACGACGTGCTGCCCTATTTCCGCAAGGTCGAGCGCGACCTCGACTTCGACGGGCCCTACCATGGCAAGGAGGGGCGCATCCCGGTGCGCCGCATCCCGCGCGAGCACTGGAACGGCCATGCCCGCGCCGCGGCCCAGGCCTTCGGCGAGGCCGGCTACGAGTACCTGCCGGACCAGAACGGCGAGTTCCGCGACGGCTACTTCCCGATCACCATCTCCAACGCCGAGGAGAGCCGCGTCTCGGCGGCCATCGGCTATCTCGACGCGGAGACGAGGCGGCGCCCGAACCTGACGATCAGCACCGAGACCGTGGTGAAGTCGCTGGTCTTCGAGGGCACGCGCTGCGTCGGCATCCGCGCGGTGGTGAAGGGACAGGAGCAGGAGTTCCGCGCGGGCCGGGAGGTGATCCTCTCCTGCGGCGCCATCCATTCCCCGGCGCACCTGATGCGCGCCGGCATCGGCCCCGCCGGGCACCTGCGCGACATGGGCATCGAGGTGCTGGCCAACCTGCCGGGCGTCGGGCAGCGGCTGATGGATCATCCCTCCATCGCGCTGTCGTCCTTCCTGAAGCGCCCGGCGCGCGTGGACAGCCGCACGCGGCGGCACATCCTGGTGGGGCTGCGCTACTCCTCGGGGCTGCCGGAGACGCCGAAGGGCGACATGTTCGTCGCCGTTGTGCACAAGTCGGCCTGGCACGCGGTGGGCGAGCAGATCGCCTCGCTGCTGGTCTTCGTGAACAAGACCTACTCGGAGACCGGCCAGGTGCGGCTGGCGGGCACGGACTGGCGCGCCGAGCCGGTGGTGGAGTTCAACCTGCTGTCGGACCGGCGCGACCTGGAGCGGCTGATGGACGGCTTCCGCCGGATGGCGGCCATCCAGATGGCGCCCGCGGTGGCGGCGATCACCACCGATCCCTTTCCCGCCAGCTACAGCGACAAGGTGCGCAGGATCGGCGTGGTGAACGCGAAGAACAGGTGGCTGACGCGCGCCATCGCCGCCTTCCTTGACGGGCCGGCGCCGGTGCGCAGCTGGTTCATCGACAAATTCGTGGTGGAGGGCTTCCGCTTCCGCGAGGTGATGGAGGACGAGGAGGCGCTGGAGGCGTTCATCCGCCGCGCGACGATCGGCGTCTGGCACGCGAGCTGCACCTGCCGCATGGGCCGCGCGGACGACCCGATGGCGGTGACCGACAACGCCGGCCGGGTGCGCGGGGTGGAGGGGCTGCGCGTGGTGGACGCCTCGATCTTCCCGGTGGTGCCCTGCGCGAACACGAATTTCCCGACGCTGATGACGAGCGAGAAGATCGCCGACGCGATCCTGGCGGAAGCCTGAGAGTTCTCCCTCCCCCGCCTGCGGGGGTTCGACGTGTACGTCGAACCGGGGTGGGGGTGGCGTCAAAGCAGCGGCGTGGCGGCACCCACCCCCATCCCCGACCCTTCCCCCGCCAGCGGGGGAAGGGGGCGTGGTCTCACCGCACCGTCACGCCGCTGTCCACCGGGATGATCTGGCCTGTCACCTTTGACGACAGCTCCGAGGCCAGGTACAGCACGCTTCGCGCCATCTCCTCGGGCTGGATCAGGCCGAGCATGTGGTCGCGCTCCAGCGCCGCCAGCGCCGAATTGCCGGCGAGCAGCCGCTTCACCCGATCCGTCATCGTCACGGACGGCGCCAGCGCGTTCACCCGCACCCGCTGCTCCGCAAACTCCACGGCAAGGCTGCGGGTCAGCGCGGCCACCGCGCCCTTGGCCGCGGTGTAGCAGTCACGCCCCGGGATCCCCATCAGCGCGACGACGCTCGTCATGTTCACCACCGCGCCGCCGCCGGAGCGGATGATCTCCGGGATGCCGAGGCGGCAGCCGAGGAAGGTGCCGAGCAGGTCGAGCCTGATGCAGCGCCAGAACTCCTCCATCGGCGCGTCGATCACCGTGCCGTCCTCCAGCGTCGAGCCGCCGGCATTGTTGTGCAGCACGTGCAGCCCGCCGAAATGCTGCACCGTGGCGCGGATGGCGGCGCGCAGGCTGTCCTCCTCGCGCACGTCGCACGGGATCGCGATGGCCTCGCCGCCGGCGGCGACCACGCGCTGGGCGGTCTCCTCGCCGGTGGCGGCGTTGATCTCGGCGATGGCGATGCGCGCGCCCTCCCGCGCCAGAAGCTCCGCCGTGGCGCGGCCGATGCCGGTGCCCGCGCCCGTGATGAAGGCCACCCGGCCCGCCAGCAGTCCCGCCATGCCGCTCCCTCCCGCGTGTGCCGGGATCATGGCGGCGCCGCTGGACGTGCGCCAGCCGTGGGGCCTAGGCTCAGGCCCCCGCCATCCAGGGAGGACAGCATGGACGGCACCGTCGAGACCCGCGCGCCGATGAAGCTGGCGATCAGCCGCAAGTCGGCGCCCAACTACACCCAGGGCCGCCGCACCTTCTTCAAGTACCGCGACCTCGGCGTCGCGGAGGCCACCGGCGGCAGCATGCGGGCGCAGGTGATGGAGGGCATCACCGGCATGACCGAGCCCACGGGCTGGCACGTGCACCACTGCCAGGCGCAGTTCGTCTACATCATCAAGGGCTGGGTGGACCTGGAGTTCGAGGACGGCACGCGCACCCGCCTCGAGGTCGGCGACTCCGTCATGATCCCGGGCGAGATGCGGCACAACGAGTTCGGCACCTCGCCCGACGTGGAGATCCTGGAGCTCTCCGTCCCCGGCCCGATGGGCACCACGCCCTGCGACCCGCCGGCGAACATGAGCCGCTGACTCTTCTCCGGCCCTGCCGCCGCGGCGGCAGGGCCGGGGTCGTCATACCGCGACCTTGCCGAACACCGCCGTCAGCAGCGCGAACAGCGCGCCGCCGACCAGGAAGCCGACCAGCGTGCCGTTCATGCGCACGTATTGCAGGTCGCGGCCGACGCGCAGCTCGATCTTCTCCACCACCTGCCGGGTGTCCCAGCCGCGCACCACGCCGGCGATGAAGTCGGCGATCTGCAGCCGCGCCGTCGGCAGCAGCGCCAGCAGCACGCCCTCCGCCATGCGGTTCAGCCGGTCCCGCGCCGCCTCGTCCTCGGCCAGCACGCGCCCGGCATTGGCGAAGGCGCCTTCCAGCAGCGCCACCGTGCGGCCATGCGGGTTGGCGGCGTCCGCCGCGAGCGCCGCCTTCAGCCGCTCCCACACGTCGCCGAGCCAGGCGGCGACGGTGGGGTGCGCCACCGCGGCGCGCAGCGCGGCGCCGACCTGGGCGATGCGCTCCGGGTCGGTTTCCAGCCGGTCGATCTCGGTGCGCAGCCAGGTCTCGAAGGCGGCGCGCAGGTCGCTGTCGCCGGGCTCCACCTTGGCGAGGGTCTCGTTGATCGCGGTGAGGATGCGCCGCGCCACCCAGGCGCCGGCGATCCAGCGCACGAAGGCGCCGCCCTCCTCGCGCACCTTGGCCTCGATGGCGGTGCGCAGCTGATCCTCCTTGGCCAGCAGCAGGCCGCGGATCTGGTGCACGGCCAGGTCGAAGACCTGCTGGTGCCGACCGCCCTCCATCAGCGTGCGCAGCACGCGCGCCAGGATGCGCGCGCCCCCCGGCCCGCCGGCCAGCCGCGGCAGCAGCCGGGCCAGCAGGCGCCGCGCGCGCCCATCCTCCAGCGTTGCCAGCGCGCGCGGCAGCGTGGCCGCCAGCGCCTCGGCGGCAGGGCGGGCGGCGGCGGGGTCGCCGAGGAAGCCCCGCAGGATCGCCGAGAGATCGAGGCGCCCCATCACGCGCCGGACCTCGGCCTCGGTGAAGACATGGTTGGCGACGAAGCGGCCGAGCCCCTGGCCAAGCCGGTCCTTCTGCGCCGGGATGATCGCCGTGTGCGGGATCGGCAGCCCGAGCGGGTGGCGGAACAGCGCGGTCACCGCGAACCAGTCGGCGATGCCGCCCACCACGCCGGCCTTGGCCGCGGCCTGCAGCAGCTCCGTCCAGTAGCCCGGCGGCAGGGCGTAGGTGCCGAGCATCAGCGCCGCCATCGCAATCAGGAGCCCGGTCGCGAGCGCGCGCTGCCGGGCCAGGGCCGCGCGCAGCGGCGCCTCCGGGTCGGCGATGATCGGGGCGATGGGGGCGCTGGCGTCGGGCATGCGCGGCGAACCTAGGGGCGG
Organism: Acetobacteraceae bacterium; assembly: GCA_019750465.1. Classification (GTDB taxonomy): domain Bacteria; phylum Pseudomonadota; class Alphaproteobacteria; order Acetobacterales; family Acetobacteraceae; genus JAIEOP01. The sequence goes on from JAIEOP010000359.1 coordinate 7,248, forward strand.
GGCAGCGGGAATGGGAGGGCGGCGCGGGCGTTTGGGCCTGGGGTGCGGCTGCGCCGCCCGCCCGACCTTCCCCCGCTCGTGGGCGAAGCGACCGCTCCCTCCCCCGCCCTGCGGGGGAGGGCCGGGGTGGGGGTGCCACGGCTCCGCCACGCCGCGCCGGCCCGGTCACGCGAACCCTGCGGCGGATGCGGATGTGCTTGCCGCGTACCGCCGGATGCGCTGCCATCCCAGGGCGGAAGGCGCACGGGAGGACAACGACATGCACCGCAGGCACCTGCTGGCCGCGGCCGGGCTGCTGGCCCTGCCGGCGATCCATCGCGCCGCCGCGCAGGCGGGCACCTGGGCGCCCGACCGCCCGATCCGCCTTGTCTATCCCTACCCGCCGGGCGGCGGCGGCGACATCGTCTCGCGCATCCTGGCCGACCGGGCGCGCGAGCTGCTCGGCCAGCCGCTGCTGGTCGAGAACCGCCCCGGCGCCGCGGGGCTGGTCGGCGCCGAGCTGGTCACCCGCGCGCCGCGGGACGGCCACACCCTGCTGGTCACCGCCGCCGCGCTCTCGATCGCGCCCAGCGTGTACCGGCGCATCACCTTCGACCCGCTCCGCGACCTGGCGCCCGTGGCGCTGCTGACGCGGCTGCCGCTGATCGTGCTGACCAACCCGGACGGGCCGTTCAGGTCCTTCGCCGATCTCGTCGCCGCGGCGCGGCGCGACGGCGACCGCATCACCTATGGCAGCTTCGGCATCGGCTCCCCGCCGCACCTGGTGGGGGAGCGGATCAACCAGGAGCTCGGCCTGACGATGACCCACGTGCCCTATACCGGCGGCGCCGTGGCGCTGCCGCAGATGCTGAAGGGCGAGATCTCGGTCGGCATCTTCGATGGCATGTCGATGCTGCCGCATGTCCAGCAGGGCCGGCTGCGCGCCCTGGCCGTGACGGCGGCGCGCCGCACGCCGCAGCTGCCCGAGGTGCCGACGCTGCGCGAGTCGGGGGTGCCGCACGACATCGGCACCTGGCATGGCGCCTTCATGCCGGGCGGCACCCCGGAGCCCATCGTGCGACGCATGAACGAGGTCTGCGTGCAGGTGATGGGAATGCCGGAGGTGCGCGAGCGCGTGGTCACCGGCGGCGCCGTGCCGGTGGAGCCGCCGCTCTCGCCCGCCGGCTGGGCGGCGGCCTTCGCCGAGGAGGTGCGGGCCTGGGCTGCGGTGGCGGAGCGTGCCAGGGTGGCTGTCGAGTAGCGGGGACCGGCGGCGACCGCAGCACCGCGTCTGCCCCGGCATGAATTCGTGCTGGCGGGCCGAGATGCGGCCCTCATGACGCCCTGATTCATTGAGCGAATGTGGAGCGGGCAGCAAGCATTACGTGCGATGCATGCGAATAAAGCAACTATTGCGCGAAATTCCTGCTTGTCATCATGGAGATGATTGTATAGCCGGAGCGCCAGACCCCGGCCCAGGGGGGCCGGCCGGCGCCCCTGTCTTTCCGGCCGGCGGCGCTGCCGGCAGGGGATGGGCGTGCCGCGACAGGGGAAACCCGGCACATGGCCCAGCCATCCGACGTCGAGCAGTACGTCCTGGAACTGGTGAACCGCGCCCGTTCCGACCCTGGCGCGGAGGCGCAGCGCCTCGGCCTCGGGCAGAATGACGGGCTGAACCCGGGCACCATCTCGGCCGCGGCGACGCAGCCGCTGGCCTTCAACGCCGGGCTCATCGATGCGGCGCGCGGCCACGGGGAGTGGATGCTGGCGACCGACACCTTATACCAACGCGCGTTGATGTTGACACATCAACGCCCCTCGGACGCCGGGCGCCGCGCATCCGCGCGGCTTGGCTTCGCGCCATTGGGCGCGGGCCGCGTCCGCGGCCTCGGCGCGCCGTCTGGCGCGCCGCATGGGTCAGCCTTTGACCGAGTTGGTATTACTCCCACACCGGCGCCGACGGCTCCTCGCCGGGCGACCGCATGGCGGCTTCGGGCTACGGCTTCACCGGCAGCTGGAGCTGCGGCGAGAACATCGCCATCCGCTGGGGCGGCGGCACCGCCATCAATGCCGGACAGGTGGAGGCCTTCCATGACGGGCTGTTCCGCAGCGCCGGGCACCGCGAGAACATCCGGAACGACGGCTTCCGCGAGTCCGGCATCGGCCTGGCGCTCGGCGAGTACCGCGGCAGCACCGGCGCGACCGCGACCGAGGTCTTCGCCCGCTCCGGCACCGGCGCCTTCCTCACCGGCGTCGCCTTCGACGACCGCGACGGCGACCGCTTCTACGACCCGGGCGAGGGGCTGGGCGGGGTTTCCGTGGCGATCAGCGGCGGCGGCGGCCAGAGCTGGCAGACCAGCACCTGGAGCGCCGGCGGCTACCAGATCAAGCTGGCGCCGGGGACCTACAGCGTCACCTTCTCGGGCGGCGGGCTGGCCAGCCCGGTGACCAGGACCGCGACGATCGGCGGGGTCAACGTGAAGCTCGACCTCGGCAGCGATGCCGATGCGGGCGGCGGCGGTGGCGGCGGGCAGGTGCTCGTAGGCACCCGCGCCGGCGACGTGCTGGCGGGCGGCGCCGGGGCGGACCGCATCGACGGCCGCGCCGGCAACGATGCCCTCGCCGGGGGCGACGGGGCTGATATGCTGGACGGCGGCGGCGGGCGCGACACGCTGAACGGCGGCGCCGGCAGCGACGTGCTGGTCGGCGGCCGCGGCGCGGATGCGCTGACCGGCGGCGCGGGGGCCGACCGCTTCCTGTTCCAGGCGGCGAGCGAGGGCACCGACAGCGTGCTCGACTTCAGCGCGGCGGCGGGCGACCGGATCGACGTCTCGGCGATCTTCGGCACCGGGCTCGACACCGGGGCGCAGCTGCTCGCGGGCGGCTACCTGCGCTTCGAGGACAGCGCCGCCGGGCTGCGCGTGCTGGTCGACGCCGATGGCGGCGGCGACGGCTTCGTCGCGCTGGCCGTGCTGCAGGGGGTGACAGGGGCCGGGCTGGGCGGGGCGGAGATCGTCATCGCCTGAGGCGGCGGTTCCGCGCCACCCCCACCCTCCCGCGCTCCGCGCGGGCCCCTCCCTCCCCCGCGCAGCGCGGCGGAGGGGCACATCGCCACTCCCTCCCCCGCTTGCGGGGGAGGGCCGGGGTGGGGGTGCCTGCAGGTTGGGCCCTTCGCACCCCGAAGGTTGTGGCCCGCCGCCAAAGCGGGCAGATGGGACCCATGGATCTCCTCATCCCCTTCGGCGCCACGGTCTGCGGCATCGAGGAATTGCACGGCCACGCCGCCACGGGCGTGACCCACGTGCTCTCCATCCTCGATCCCGACCACCCGGTGCCGGAGGCCTTCGGCGCCTGGGGCGAGCATGCCCGGCTGGAGCTGCGCTTCCACGACATCATTGAGGACATGCCGGGACAGATCGCCCCGCCCGCGGATGACGTCGCCCGCATCCTCGCCTTCGGCCGCGACCTGATGGCGGAGCCGGCGCCGCGGCTGCTGGTGCACTGCCATGCCGGCATCTCGCGCTCCACCGCCGCGCTGGCGCTGGTGCTGGCGCAGGCGCAGCCCGAGCAGAGCGCCGAGCGCATCCTGGCGACCATCCTGGCGCACCGGGAGAAGGCCTGGCCGAACCTCCGCATCCTGGAGTTCGGCGACGCCATGCTGGATCGCGGCGGCAGCCTGCCCGCGGCGGCGGCCGCGATCTACCGCCACCAGCTCGCGATCCGCCCGCACCTGGCGGAGGTGTTCCGCCGCTCCGGGCGCGGGCGCGAGGTGGATGCGGCCGAGGCGCCCGGTTGACGGCAGTCCTGCCTGACTACAGCAGGTCGAGGAAGTTCGGCTGGCCAGTCGCCGCCGTCAGCCCGCCATCCACCACCAGGCAGTGGCCGGTGACGTAGCTCGCATCGTCGGAGGCGAGGAAGGCGATGGCCGCCGCCATCTCGGCCGGCAGGCCGGGGCGGCGCAGCGGGATGCGCCGGTCGTACTCCGCCATGATGTCCTGCCGGCCGGTGAACTTCTCGGTCAGCGGCGTCGCGGTCAGCCCGGGGCAGACTGCGTTGGCGCGCACGCCGTCCCGCGCATGGTCGATCGCCAGGTTGCGCGTCAGGTTCACCACCGCGCCCTTGGCCGAGTTGTAGGCGGCGAAGCCGTAGTCGGCGTACAGCCCCGAGATCGAGGCGGTGTTCACGATGGCGCCGCGCCGCGCCTTCAGGTGCGGCAGCGCCGCGCGGCAGCCCCAGAACACGCTGTCGAGACACAGCGCGTGGACGCGGCGCCAATTCTCCGGCGTCACCTCCTCGATGCGGCCGAAGCTGCCGGCGCCGGCATTGTTCACCAGCACGTCGAGGCCGCCGAAGCGCGCGACGACGGCGGCGACCAGCGCGTTCACCGCGGCCTCGTCCGTGACATCGGCGAGGTGGGTCATCACCCGCTCCGGTGCGCCAAGCGCGGCGGCCTGCGCTGCCAGCGCCTCGGCGCTGATGTCGGCGAGGCAGACGGCGGCGCCCTCGCTCAGCAGCCGCGCCGCGGTGGCCGCGCCGATGCCCGATCCCGCGCCCGTGACCAGCGCGACCTTGCCGCTGAACCTGTTCATCGCCGTTCCTCCCGTGACGGCTGGACGCTGCCCGCCGGGCGCGCCTAGCCTGACGCCAACGAGCATGGAGGAAACGATGCTGCCGAGCGAGGGCGCCTGAACATGCGTGCCGCCTTCTTCCACGGCATCGGCCAGCCCCTCTCCGTCGAGCAAGCGCCCGAGCCCCAGCCCGAGGACGGCGACCTGGTCCTGTCCATCGCCGCCTGCGGCATCTGCGGCTCCGACCTGCACGCCGCCGAGGTACCCGACTACGGTCTGAAGCCGGGCACCGTGCTGGGACACGAATTCGCTGGCACCGTCCTGCGCAGCGAGGACCCGGGCTGGCGCCCCGGCGACCGCGCCGCGGTGATCCCCTTCGCCCTCTGCGCCGAATGCGAGCCCGCGGGAGAATGCCGCGACGGGCTGGTGCCGGTCTGCCCCGCCATGCGCGGCCTCGGCTTCAGTCCCGCGGCACCGGGTGGCTACGCGCAGCAGGTGCGGGTGCGCGCCTCCCAGGCGCTGCGCCTGCCCGACGCCGTCAGCCTGCACGACGGCGCGCTGCTGGAGCCGCTGGCCGTGGCCGCGCATGCGGTGGGGCTGGGCTGCGTCGGGCCGGGCACGCGGGTGCTGGTGATCGGCGCCGGGCCGATCGGCCTCGGCGTCGCGGCGC
>JAIEOP010000257.1 GCA_019750465.1 Acetobacteraceae bacterium
CCCTTCCATCGTGGCGGCGATCGTCGCCTCCGCGCCGAAGCCGCGCGGCAGCCGGGCGGTGGCGGCGAGGCGCCCGGCCGGGCCGGCCTCGACGGTGGCGCGCGCCTCCGCGGCGCCGTTCGCATCGAGCATTGCCTCGGCGCGCAGGCCAAGCGTCGGCAGGCCGCGTGCCCAGGCGGCGGTGGTGCCGATCTGCCGGCCCTCGAGCGTCACCCGAACCTCCGGCCGCGCCACCGTGCCGGTGACCCGGGCCTGGCCGGAAAGGGTGCCGGTCGGCTGCACATCGGGCAGGAAGCGCCCGGCCAGGGCGAGCGGCAGGGCGGTGAGCGTCGCGGTCAGTTCGGCCCGCTCCGGCCCCCAGCGCCCGCTGGCCCCGATGCGGCCGCCGCCGCCGATCAGGATGCCGAGGTCGCCGATCTCGACGGCGCCGGTCGGGGCCAGGGTGATGCGGGCCGGGCCGGCGAGCCGCAGTGCCTCGCCGGCGAGCCGGGCTTCCAGCGCGGCCAGTTCGATCCGCCGCCCGGCCTCGACGGCGTCCACCCGGCCGCGTCCGCTGAAGCGGCCAAGCGGCAGGTCGCCGCCGCCGCTGCCGGCCAGCGTCCAGGCCAGGCTGGCGGGCGTGCCGGCCGCGGTGGCGGCGACGCCGGCGATCGCATTGCCGCCATAGCCGAGCAGCGGCGCCTCCAGCCGGGCGTCGAAGCCCTGGGCTCCGTCGCGCGGGGCGAGCTGCGCGGCAAGGGTCAGCCGCCCGGCCAGCCCCTCGATACCGGCGAGCCGCCCGAGCCGCGCCAGGTCGCGCGCCTCCAGCCGGGCCTCGCCGGCGAACAGCAGCGCGGTGGTGTCGAGCAGGCCGTTTGCAGCAAGCCTGGCGAGATCCTCGCCGATGGTCAGGCTCGCCTCCTGCAGGCGCAGGCCCTGCGCCCCTTCCGGCGCGCCGCGCAGGGCGAGGCGGATCGGCGCGCCGCCATAGCTGGCCGTCAAACTCGCTTCCGCGCGCGGTGCGGAAAGCGGCGTCTCGACGCGGGCGACGAGGTCGAGGCCCTCCAGCGCCCGGCCGGCGACCTCGATGCGGCCCGATCGCGCGGTGAGGGCCAGGGTCGGGTCGGCCAGGCTGCCGGTGGCGCGCGCCTCCGCCTCCAGCGCGCCCTCCGAGCCGGCGCCCAGCACGGCCAGGTCGGGCAGGCTGGCGCGCAGGGTGAGGCTGATCGGCTCCGCCAGGCTGCCCTGCGCCGCCAGCCGCCCTGCCGCGCCATCCAGCGTCAGGTCCAGCACCGGCCCCGGCAGCGCCACCGTGCCGGCAAGGCGCGGCGCCGGCCCGAGCACCGCATCGGCCTGGGGGATGCCGGTGGCGAGGCCCTCCGGCCGCGCCTCCAGCGCGATGCGCGGCGCGGCGAGGGTGCCGGTGACGCGCGCCTCGGCCCGGGCGCCGGCGAAGGCAAGGCCGGCCGGCAGCAGCGCGGCGAAGCGCTCCGACCCGGCAAGGGTGACGGTCGCCGTCAGGTCGGGCACCTCGCGCGCAGGGTCGAGGGTTCCGGTCACGGCGACCTGCCCGGCCGGCAGCTCCAGGTCCAGGCGCCGGATGGTAACCACGCCGCCCGCCCCCGGCTTCGCCGCGTCCAGCGCGAAGCGGGCAGGGCTGGCCAGTGGCGCCGCCTCCGGCGGCAGCAGCGGCGCCACCCGCGCCTCGCCCGACAGCACCGCGCCAAGGGACCCATCGCCCGCTGCCCGCACCGTGCCGCCGGTGGTGACGCCGATCTCGGGCCCGAGCGTCGCGGTCAGGTCCAGCGCTGCGCCGGCGGCCGCCGGCCCGTCCAGCCGCAGGTCGAGCGCCAGCGGGTGTTCGGGGAAGCCCAGCAAGGTCGGGCCGATCCCGCCCGCCGCCTCGCGCAGGGCCACCGTCGCCGCGAGCCGGTCCTGCGGCGGGTCGAGCGCCAGGTCGATCACCGCCTGCCCCGCCGCGTCCAGCCGCCCCAGCTCCAGCCGCGCCGTCAGCCGCCCACCGCCGAGCGTCGCGCGCCCGTCCAGCGTGAAGGCGGCGGCCTGGCCCAGCACGGGCGGCGCAAGCTCGAGGCGGGCGACCGCCAGGCGGTCCAGCGCCACATCCACCGGCAGGTCGGGCAGGCGCGGCAGCACCCCGGCGGCAGGGTCCGCCGGCGCGGCGGGCGCAGCCGGATCCGGCGCGGGCAGGCGGCTGACCAGGACGCGTTCGGCCTCCAGCCCCTCCAGCCGCAGCACGCCGCGGAACAGCGCGGTGACGGCAACGCTCAGCCGCACGTCCTGCATGGCGAGCCAGACGCCCCCGGCATCGGAGAGGGTGATGCGCCGTGCCCGCGGCGCCGCCCGCCAGGCGCCCTCCAGCCCCTCCACGCGCAGGCCGGGAACGAGCGATTCGAGCTGCCGCTCGAGGAAGGAGGGCGCGGCGCCACGATCCGCCTGCTGCGCCGCGACGGCGCCGGCCAGCGCCAGCAGCAGCACCGTGATCAGCAGAAGCCCGCGCCGCATCAGAAGCTCTGCCCGATGCCGATGTAGAGGCCATAGCCCGAGGAGCCCTGCTGCCGGATCAGCGGCAGCGCGACATCGGCGCGGATCGGCCCGATCGCCGTGTAGTAGCGCAGCCCCACGCCGGCGCCGACGCGGATCTCGCTGAAGTCGGGCGTGCTGCCGGTGCCGACCGTGCCGGCATCGGCGAAGAGGACGCCCCCGAAATCGCCCCAGAGCCGCTGGCGCCACTCCAGGCCCAGCTCCAGCACGCTGCCGCCGCCCGTGGGCTTGCCGGTGACCGGGTTGCGCGGTCCGATCGACTGGTAGTCGTAGCCACGCACCGAGCCGCCGCCGCCGGCGAAGAAGCGCATATGGATCGGGATCGCCGCGGCATTGGCGCCCAGGAAGGAGCCGAAGGTGGTGCGCGCGGCAAGGATGGTGCGGCGGTCGCCGATCGGGTCCCAATAGCCGCTCAGCGTCGTGCGCAGCAGCGCGAAGGGCTGCGCATCGGCGAAATTGTAGGACGGGGTCAGCGCCGCGTTCACCCGCCAGCCGCGCGCCGGATCGAGCAGGCTGTCCGAGGCGTCGTAGCGCGCGCCGCCGGTGACGCCGGCGATCTGGTAGGCCGTCAGCGACCCGCCGACGGGGCCGGAGCGGCCGATATCCACGGTTGGGCCGGCAAAGAGCGTGAGCCGCTCGCTGCGCCACTGCTCGAACAGCAGCGCACCCACGGCGGCGTCGCGGTCATAGGCCTCCAGGCGTTCGCGCAGCGCCCCGATGCTGGCGACCAGGGTGAAGTCGCTGCGGAACACGCCCGGGTCGCGCAGCGTGGCGAAGGCGCGGTAGGTCATCTGGTCGAGGCCGCTGCGATCGCCGCCGCCGCCGGTGCCGATGCGCGAGACCTCGCCCTCCAGCCGCAGCCGCTCGGCGCCGCCGAAGAGGTTGCGGTGCTCCCAGTAGAGCCGGACGGAGGGGCCATAATTGGTCTCGTAGGCGACGCTGCCGCCGATGGCGCGGCGCGGCCGCTCGGCGACGACGAAGGTCACCGGCAGCCGGCCCTGGGCATCGAGCGCATCGCCGACCTCGACCCGCACCGCTTCGAAGGGGCCGAGCGCCATCAGCGCCTTGCGCGCCTGTTCGAGCCGCGCCGGCGCATAGGGCTCGTCGGCCAGGCGGCGCCCGGCGAAGCGCGCGAGGAAATCGGGATCGACGCGCTCCGTGCCGGCGATGGCGGGCGGCGCGAAGGCGGCGCGCGGGCCGGGCGCCAGCACCCAGGCAACGGTCATGGTGCCGCGCGTGTAGTCCACCAGCGTGTCGCGCCGGGCCACGGTGGCCAGCGGATGTCCCGCCGCCAGCAGCCGGTCGAGCAGCCGGCGCTCGGCGGCGAGGATCGGCGCGATCCGGGCCGGGTCGCCCACCGCCAGGCCGAAGGGTTCCGCAGCGGCGGCAGCCACCGCGGCCTCGCCCGCCGCGGTGTCGGCGTGCACGGCGATGCCCGCGATGCCGTAGCGGGCCCGGAGATCGGGGGTGATGACGACCGGCACGGGCGTGGCGGAGGGCCGGGCGAGCCGCTCGGCCAGGGCAGGATCGTCGAAGGGGCGGCCGGCGATGGTGATGGCGACCGCGCCGCCCCAGTAGCCCTCCGCCTGCAGCACGCGGGCGAGGCGCTCGCGGTCGTTGTTCGCGCGGGCGATCAGGCCGAAGCCGCCCGTCGGCGCCGTCTCGCGCAGGCCGAGGAGCTGCGATGCCTGGGCTAGCGCGCTGTCCAGGTCGGCGTCGCCGGTCGGCGCGATGGTGACGGTGTAGGGTTGCGCCTCGGCATCGGCAGGGTCGTCGGCCGTGACGGGCTCGGGAGCGGCATCCTGCCCGACCGCTGCCACGCCGAGCGCGAGGAGACCCACCATCGCCAGTCCGGCGGCCCGGGCGGGGCGTGCCGGCGCACCGCGGTGAAGCATCGGGGCGGCTGCGGGCGCGGCGGACCTCGGCAGGGGATGGGCTCCGGGAGCAGGCGGCGCCAGGCGGGGCGGGCGCGCATCGCCCGGTGGTAACGCCCGGGTTGCGTCCTGTCACCGCACGGTCGCGCCAGCGCGACCGTCCCGGGCGCGCCGTCCCGGACGCCCCGCTTCTGTTCGAGGGGGGTATGGTCTAGGGTCGCCCGATGGACACCGCGCTTGCCGAGACCCTCGCCGGATGGCGCCGCCACCTGCACGCCAATCCCGGGCTGACCCTGCACGAGGGGCCGACGGCCGCCTTCGTGGCGGAGCGGCTGCGCGAGCTCGGCGTCACCGATATCGAGACCGGCATCGGCGGCCATGGCGTGGTGGCGACCATCCAGCGTCCCCCGGGGCGCGGCGACGCCGGCGGCAACCGCGCCGTCGGGCTGCGCGCCGACATGGACGCGCTGCCGATCCAGGAGCTGAACCCGCTGCTCCCGCACCGCTCCACCGTGCCCGGGGTGATGCACGCCTGCGGCCATGACGGGCACACCACGGCGCTGCTCGGCGCGGCGGCGCTGCTGCTGGCCGATGCGTCCTGGTCCGGCACGGTGCGGCTGGTGTTCCAACCCGCCGAGGAGGGCGGCGGCGGCGCGCGGGCGATGATCGCCGACGGGCTGTTCCGGCGCTTCCCGATGGAGCGCATCTTCGGCTGGCACAATTGGCCCGGGCTGCCGGCCGGCACCGTCGCGGTGCATGAGGGGGCGGTGATGGCCGCCGGCGCGCGATTCCAGATCGCGTTCGAGGGCCATGCCGGCCATGCCGCGCTGCCGCACCTGACGCGCGACCCGATGCTCGGCGCCGGGCACTGCATCGTGGCGCTGCAGGGGGTGGTCGCGCGCAACCTCGACCCGCTGGAATCGGGGGTGATCAGCGTGACGGTCGCCGAGGCCGGGGAGGCAACCAACCAGGTGCCGCGCCGCGCCGTGCTGAAGGGCACGGCACGCTGGCTGAGCGAGCCGACGGGCGCGCTGCTGGAGGCTGGGATGCGCCGCGTGGCGGGCGGCATCGCCGCGGCCTGGGGGCTGGAGACCGCCGTGGAATTCCGCCGCGGCGTGCCGGTCACGGCGAACCATCCGGCCGAGCGCGAGATCGCGGCCGCGGCGGCGGCCGCGGTGACGGAGATGCGCCGCGACCTGCCGCCGGCGATGACCGGAGAGGATTTCTCCTGGTTCCTGGCCGAGGTGCCGGGCGCCTTCGTGTGGATCGGCAACGGCGCGGCGGAAGACGGGCGGGAACTGCACTCGCCGCACTACGACTTCAACGACGCGATCCTGCCGGTGGCCAGCCGGTACCTTGCGGAGGTGGCGAGGCGGGCGCTGGCCGGCGGATGAGTGGCTCGGCCCGCGCGCCACGCGGGCCGCAGCCAGGTCCGGCGGCAGGTGCGGATCAGGCGTTGCCGGGCGCACGCTCCATCGTTGGCATGGCCTGCGGCGCGATCTTTGCCGCTGCCGGGCGGCGTGCGCCGGTGTCCGGTGACGCCGGGGATGCCGCCGCCTCCGGAGCGCTCGCGCTGGCCACGGGCCGCGTTCCCCGATGCAGCGGCGCGTCCGGCGCCGCGGCCGTCCGCGCCTCGCCGGCCCGCTCCGCCTCCGTGCCGGCCATGCCCATCGCCAGCGTGACGAAGCGCAGGCCGGCATCGGAGTAGTGCTGGCCCGCCTCGTTCAGCCACTGCTGCTGCACGCGGGCGAGGTCCGACATCGTCGTGCAGCAGCCCAGCGCCCGCAGCGTCTCCGCATCCGCCTGCAGGCGGGCCGACAGGAACTGCGTCATCTGCTGCATCCACGCGGTCGCCAGCCGCGGCATCGCGTCGCCATTCCCGAAGACCGGAAAGCCATCCCGGCCCGCGGCCCCTGCCTCCGGGCCGTTGCCGTACGCTGAGGTCTGCATCGTCGATCCCCTCCTGCGGCGCGCAGGTGATGGTCACATGCGCTTCCGGGACCTGATCCTTCCAGCACTGCCGGTGGCTCACATTGACCTCGATCAACCGGTGCGCGCGCAGCGGCCGCGATCACGCAAAGCTGAACGGCGAGGTGCCGGTCCACAGCGCCGGCAACTCCGGCGGCAGGCTGGCGAGGGCAAGCAGCGCCGCCGCGTCGAGCACGGTGAGGCGTCGTTGCAGGAAGATGGCCACCTGGCGCTGGCGCAGCTCGCGCAGCATGCGGTTGACGTGAACCGCCGTCAGCCCCGTGGCCTCGGCGATAACCGTCTGGGTCAGCGGCAAGGCGACCGTGTCGCCGTTGCGCAGCGGGAACCGCCGCAGGGCACGCATGGCGAGTTCCACGAGCAGATACGCGACGCGCTCGATGGCCGTGCGCTGGCCAATGCTGGTGAGCAGGCCGGCGGCGAGTTCGGCGTCGCGCTCGATGCACCACATCAGCCGGTCGTCGAATTCCGGCCAATGCCGGCGCAGTGCTGTCATGCCCTCGCGGGGAATGACGCAGAGCACGGCCGGCGTCAGCGCCTCCGCCGCACTGCCGTGCAGGGCCTGGCCTTGCGGCGTGGGCCCGAACACCGCGCCGGGCAGCAGGAAGCGCAGCACCTGGCGCCGGCCGTCCGGCAGGCTCTGCGTCAGCATGGCCCAGCCGGAGATCAGGTTGAAGGCGACGTCGTCGGGCTCTTCCTGGTGGTACACGATGGCGCCCGGGGGCAGGTACCGGGCCGGTTTGCGCGCCGCCTCAAGCGCCGCCAGCGCCGCGGCCCCGCGCATGGGCGCGCACAGGCCGACCGGGCGGGCGGGACACCTCTCGCAGGTCAGGCTGGTCGCAGGCGCGCCAGGGATTTGAGGCATCCGTCCAGCGTAGCGCAGCGGCGCGCGGCAGCGTGGCCCTATTCCCGATACCTCGCCGGCCGGCCCGCGGGGATCACGCCGGCAGGTCCCGCCACCCCGGCCGATCGCCCAGCGCCGCCGCGGCGTGCACGCCGCGTGCGACCGCCCGTGCCAGCACATCCGCCGCCAGGTGCCCGAGCCGCGCCAGCATCGCCGGCCCGGCCAGCGGGATCGCGCCGGTGCCCAGCACGAAGACCGTATCGCCGTCGAAGGGCGTGTGGATCGGCCGGATCGCCCGCGCCAGCCCATCCTGCGCCATGATCGCCAGGCGCTGCGCCGCGCCCTTGTCCAGCGCCACGTTCACCGCAACCACCGCGACGGTCGTATTGGCCAGCGGATCGAGCGCCGAGCCCGGCGGCAGCGGCATCTCCGGATCCGCGCGCCAGGCGGGATCGGCGGGCGGGCCGAGGCCGCCGAACTCCGCGCCCAGCTCCAGCGGCCAGGCCCAGAAGCGGTTGGTCCCGGGCATCACCGCGCTGCCGAAGCTGTTCACCACCACGACCGCGCCGACCTGCCAGCCCTCCGCGGTGACCGCGCTGGCGCTGCCGAGCCCGCCCTTCACCGGCCCCGACCGCGCACCGAGCCCGGCCCCCGCGTTGCCGAGCGTGAAATCCCGCCCGCAGGCCGCCAGCGCCGCGCGGCCGAGCGCTTCGTAGGGCGGCGCCGCGCCCCACGCCTTGTCGCCGCCATTGGCGAGGTCGAAGATGATGGCGCCCGGCACGACGGGGATGACCGCGCCGCCGAAGGCGATGCCGCGGCCCTGCGTGCCGAGCTCGGCCACCACGCCGTGCGCGGCGCCGTGGCCGTACATCGATCCGCCCGACAGCACCACCGCGTCCACCTCGTGGCGCAGGCTGGCCGGGTGCAGCGCGTCGATGTTGAGCGTGCCCGGGGCGCCGCCGCGCACGTCGGCGCCGGCGGGGCAGCGCATCTCCGGCAGCACGACGGTGGTGCCGGTGCGCGCGCGGTGCTCCTCCGCATTGCCGACAAGGATGCCATCGACATCGGTGATCAGGTTGCGCGGGCCGGGCCGGATCGTGCCCAGCCCGACGGTGCCGTTGTGGTTGGCGCTGCTCATGCGCCGAAGCCTTGCACGGCAAGGGCGGTGCGGCCACCGCACAGCGCGCATCTGCATGCCGCTGCATGAGCGGCGTGACAGAACGCGACCATCTTCGCGGCTGGTCGAAGCCGTTGCGGAATTGTAGACTGGTTGCCAATCCGTGCAGGGAGACCGTCATGCCGGTCGTCAACGACTACAGCGCGCTGATCTCCGGCTATTCCTGGGCCGGCGTCGAGGTGCCGGGACGCCCGATGTTCATCACCTATTCCTTTCCGAACGCCTCGCCCGCCAGCCACGCCGATGCGGGCGCGATGGGCGGCGCCACCGCCACCTTCCAGGCCTTCGACGCGGGCGACAAGGCGCTGGCGCAGGCGGCGATCAACGAGTGGGCGGCGGCGAGCGGGCTGATCGCGCTGGAGGTCGGCGCGACGCGGGGCGACATCACCTTCTCCTGGTACGACTTCTCCGGCACGCAATGGGACGGCGCCGGCGGCATCGGCTTCTTTCCATTCGGCGCCTATACCGGCGCCAGCGCTCCGTTCTTCATCGACCATCGCACCACCAACGACATCGCCGGCGACATCATGATCAACCGCGACGTCGCGGTGGGCGGCGATCCGGCCTACGGGCTGCTGCTGCACGAGATCGGCCATGCGCTCGGCCTGAAGCATCCGTTCGAGGTCTTCGGCGCGCATGACGAGACCCTCGATCCGGCGGCGGACAACACCGGCAACACGGTGATGAGCTACACCGGCCCGAACCCGACCGCGCTTGGCCAGCTCGACAGGGACGCCGCGGCCTTCCTCTACGGCGCGGCGGGCAGCGGCGGCAGCCAGGTGTCCTCCTGGTCCTGGGACGCCGGCGCGCAGGTGCTGACCCAGACCGGCTTCAACGCGCTGGGCGACACCATCATCGGCGTCTCGGTCGCCGACAGCATCCTCGGCCAGGGCGGCGACGACGCGATCTTCGGGCTCGATGGCAACGACACGCTGGCCGCCGGCGACGGCGACGACCTGGTCTTCGGCGGCTCGGGGAACGATTCCGCCATCGGCGGCGGCGGCAACGACACGATCGATGGCTGGATCGGCAACGACACCCTCAACGGCCAGGACGGCGACGACTCGCTCGATGGCGGCCAGGGCAATGACCGGCTGACCGGGCTCGGCGGCAACGACACCCTGTTCGGCGATGCCGGCGCCGACCGCCTGGATGGCGGCACCGGCAACGACACGGCCTATGGCTGGACGGGCAACGACAAGCTGTTCGGCGGCGACGGCGCCGACCTGCTGGCTGGCGGCGACGACAAGGACCAGCTCAACGGCGATGCCGGCGACGATGCGCTTTATGGCGAAGCGGGCAACGACAAGCTGTGGGGCGGTGCCGGCGGGGACACGCTCTCCGGCGGTGCCGACAAGGACAGCCTCTATGGCGGCACCGGCATCGACTTCCTCTACGGCGATGCCGGCAACGACAGGCTCTGGGGCGAGGATGACGGCGACCAGCTCGTCGGCAACGACGGCAACGACAGCCTCGAGGGCGGCGCCGGCAACGACAACATGTTCGGCGATGACGGCCTCGATACCCTGGTCGGCGGCGCCGGCGATGACTCGCTCAGTGGTGGGGGCAACCCCGATCAGTTCCGGTTCGGCCCCGCCTTCGGCGCCGACATCGTCTGGGACTTCGCCGACGGCAGCGACCTGCTGGTCTTCGCTGCGATCATCGGGGTGACGGGCATCGGCAATCTGAGCATCGGCGATGACGGCTTCGGCAACACCACGATCGGAGCCGGCAGCGCCGGCACGGTGCTGTTGATCGGCATCGCCGCAGCCTCGATCACCTCGGCCGACCTGCTGTTCGTGTGAGCCGCGGTCATCCCAGCCGCGCCCGCAGCCAGGCGCCGGCCCCCTCCACCGCGCGCCGCGCGTGGCCGACATGCGCGACAGCGCGCAGGAAGCCATGCACGGTCCCGGGAAAGACGGTGTCCTCGACGGCGACGCCCGCCGCCCTGAGGCGCGCCGCCATGGCCTGATTCTCGCTCGCCAGCACGTCGAGCTCGGCGATGTGCAGCAGGCAGGGCGGCAGCCCGGCAAGATCGGCGCGCAGCGGCGCGGCATAGGGGTGCACGCGATCGGCCTCGCGCGGCGCATAGACCGACCAGTAGAAGCCCATCCGCTCGCGGGTCAGGCCGTAGCCGGTGGCGAATTCCTGGTAGCTCGGCGTGTCGAGGCGCGAGTCGAAGACGCCGTAGTTCAGCAGCAGCCCGCGCAGCCCCGCCGCCTCCCCTGCATCGCGCAGCAGCAGCGCGACGCCGGCCGCGAGATTGCCGCCGGCGGAATCGCCGCCCAGCACGATGCGCGCGCCATCCAGGCCCCAGGCCGCACCCTCCGCCGCCACCCAGCGCGTCACCGCCGCGCATTCCTCCAGCGCCTGCGGGAAGGCCGCTTCCGGGCTCAACGCATAGTCGGGCGCCACCACGGCGCAGTCCGCGGCCGCGGCGTATTCGCGCATCAGCCGGTCATGCGTGTCGATGCTGTTCCACACCCAGCCGCCGCCATGCAGGTAGATCAGCACCGGCAGCGGTCCCGCGGCGGCGGCGGGGCGGTGCAGGCGGCACTGGATGCGCCGGCCGCGGACCGGCAGCCAGCGGTCGGCGCTCTCGGCCATTGCCGGGCCGCCCTCGGCCAGGGGCAGGTTCAACGCCTCGGTCAGGGCCCGCGGGCCGTCGAAGGGCATGCCCAGGGTGATGGGCGGCAGCGCCGCCGCGCGCTGCTCCATCATGGCATTGAACGCCGCCATCTCCGGATCGAGCCGTGGGTCCGCCGCCATCGCGCCACCTCTCCAAGGGTGGTCGCAGTGGAGCCGGGCGGGACCGGCGCGGCAAGCCGGCAAGCGGGAAAATCATTTGGGCCTGGCCGCCGGAGCCGGCATGCTGCGCCGCACCATGCCAAGCCTCCTTCCCATCAGCCCCAAGGGCGCCTTCCGTGACGCGTCCCTGTTCCGGCCGCAGAGTTTGGTCCTGCTCGCCGACCCGGCGCTGCCCGAATCCGCCATCCTCGCCCGCAACATCGCCGCCGGCGGCTTCCAGGGCCGCGGCTTCGCCCTGGGCTGCGCCGTCGAGGGGCTGGAGCCGGTCTCCAGCATCGAGAGGCTGCCCCTGGTCCCTGACCTCGCCGTGCTCTGCCTGACCCCCGCGGCGCTGGAGCCGGCCATGGCGGCGCTGGCCGCGCACGGCTGCCTCGCCGCCATCGTGCCCGGCGCGGCGCCCGACCTCGGCGCCATCTCCGAGCGCACCGGCGTCCGCGCACTCGGGCAGGGCAGCTTCGGCCTGGCCGTGCCGGCGCTCGGGCTGAACGCGACGCTTGGCCACCTGGCGCCGCGCCCGGGCCGTCTTGCCCTGGTTGGCCAGTCCGCCGCCATCGCACGCGCCGTGCTGGACTGGGCCGAGGCGGAGGCGGTGGGCTTCAGCCATGTCGTCGGCATCGGCGGCAATGCCGGCACGGGCTTCGCCGTGGCGCTGGACTGGCTGGCGCGCGATCCCGGCACCGGCGCGGTGATCCTGGAGCTGCGCCGGGTGCGCAACCGCCGCGCCTTCATCTCCGCCGCCCGCGCCGCCGCGCGGACCCGGCCGGTGGTTGCGATCCGCGCCGGCGGGCGGGCCGAGGATCCTTCCGGCGTCGGCGACGCGGTGATGGAGGCCGCATTGCGCCGGGCCGGCGTGCTCACGGTCTCCGGCCTCGATGACCTGCTGGCGGCGGCGGAGACCCTGGCGCGGGTGCGGCTGCGCCCGGGGGGCAGCGGGGCGGGGGACCGGGTTGCCGTGGTCACGAACGGGATCGGGCCGGGCCTTCTCGCCGTGGACGCGGTGCACGCGGGCGGCGGCCACCTGGCCCAGCCGGCGCCCGAATCGCTCTCCGCCCTCGGCCTGCTGCTGCCGAATGGGGTGCGGCCCGGCAACCCGCTGCACCTCGGTCCCTGGGCCGGGCCACACCTGGCCGAGGCGGCCGCGCTGCTGGCCGCCATGCCTGAGGTGGACAGCGTCGTCGCGCTGCACGCCCCGGCGCCCGATGCCGCCGCCGACGATGTCGCGGCCGAGGCCATGGTGGCGGCCGCCCAGGCGGGGCCGAAGCAGGGCCGCGCCGCCGCGCCGATCCTGGTGGGCTGGGCCGGCAAGGCCC
>JAIEOP010000318.1 GCA_019750465.1 Acetobacteraceae bacterium
ATTCGCCAATGCCGTGTCACACGCGAGCGAATTCAACAGCTTGTTTGCTCATCCGGAATGAGGGGATGATTGAGCCCTCAATCGGCTCCATCACCCCCCTCCCAACGTCGTGTGGCTGTTGAGTATAGCCCAGCCCAAGATCCAAGCGTGAATGATTAAAGAGATTTTCAACTTTCAGGTTCAGAGGCCGGCGGCTAGCTGATGGTTCAGGATGTGTTAGCCACATTCGGCTAGCGTTCGCCGATGCGATGAGGTGATGAGCATGATTAATCTAATCGCTTCGAGTTCCGGCCCCACGGTAGCGGACTTCGCAGCCCGCGCGCGGGCATCCTGGGAACGCGGGGTTGCGACCGAAGCTGATGCCGCCGGCAGCTTAAACCTGGAGGAATATCGCGCGAGCAAGGAGCGCGACCTCCGCGCAACCGCTGAGACAGCGGCCCGCAACGCTGTGGGCGTCGGATCGACCCGAGGGTTCGCCTCCCCCGCCGACGCCATCGGGCAGGCCCGCGACGCCATCGACAACCTGCGCGAGCACGCCAACGCCATCAATGGCATCGCCGCCCATCTCGACCCGCGCAATCTCAAGCAACTCGCCACGCTGTTCGGCCAGGAATGGGCCGACGACTACCGCGCCCGCCTTGAAGCCGGCCGCGCCGACGCCATCGATCTGCTCGGGGTGAAGCAGCAGCAGATCAGCGAGCGCTTCACCGTCCACGGCAGCCTCGTGCAGCGCGAGGATGACGGCAGCTTCGCCCTTGGCGCCTTCACCCTCGAAGCCAGCGGACAGGACTTCACCGTCCGAATCGGCGCCAGCGACGCCGCCCCCGCCGACCGCCCGGCGGCGGCCGAGACCACGATGGCGACACCGCCCCTCGACCTCCGCGTGTAACAGCGTGACCCAAGGCGCGTCATGGCCGGGCGAAGCAGCGGAGGGGGAGCTTGATTGCGGCGAGACCTTCAAGCCCCGCTTGATCGACACGCGCCATGCTCCGAGCGTCACATCAACGAGTGCCTGACAATGGTAGCGCCCGTCGGATCGGCTTCCATCGGAGGAGCAGACTTCGCTGCTCGCGCCCGTGCGTCCTGGGAACGCGGAATTGCAACTGAGGCAGACGCTGCAGCGGGTCTGAAGATGACTCTGGAGGAATACCGCGCGCACAAGGAGCACATCTTGCGCACGACGCTCGAGTCCGATGCGCGCCGCGCGGCCGCCGGGGCGTCGTCCGGCGGCTTCGCCTCTGGCGCCCAGGCCGCCTCGGAAGCACGCGACCTGGTCGCCAACCTGCGCGAGCACGCCAATGCCATCAACGGCATCGCCGCCCATCTCGACCCGCGCAATCTCAAGCAACTCGCCACGCTGTTCGGCCAGGAATGGACCGACGACTACCGCGCCCGCCTCGAAGCCGGACGCGCCAGTGCCACCGAGCTGCTCGGCGTGACGCAGCAGCAGATCGCCGAGCGCTTCACCGTCCAGGGCAACCTCGTCCAGCGCGGCGAGGATGGCAGCTTCGCCCTCGGCGCCTTCGCCCTCGAAGCGCAGGGCGAGGGCTTCGCCGTCCGCATCGGCAGCAACGGCGCCGCCGGCACCCCGCCTGCCGATCCCGGCCCGCCGGGCGCCGAACCCCCGCCCCCCCGGCTCCCGCTCGACATGCGCACCTGAATCCCCCGGTGCGGTTCCGCTGAATCCCCCGGCGCGGTTCCGCGCCACCCCCTTCATGCTATACCCCCCCGGTCCCTGACCGACCGGACCCTGATGCCCCGACGCGCCCACCCACTGTCCGCCGCCACGGTGGCGATCCTCTGCATTGCCGCCCTGCCCGGCTGCTCCAGCTTCACCAGCTGGGACGGCACGGTGGCCGGGCTCACCGGCAGCCGGACGCCGAACGCCGCGCTGCTGGACCAGTCGCCGGAGGGCCTCTACGCCGCGGGCGTGGAGGCGCTGCAGCAGCGCCGCTTCCCCCAGGCCGTCGAGCTGTTCGACCGCGTCGAGCGCGACCACCCCTATTCCGCCTGGGCCACCAACGCCAAGCTGATGGCCGCCTACGCGGACTACCAGCGCAACCGCTACCCGGAGGCGATCGGCGCACTGGACCGCTTCATCCAGCTGCATCCCGCGCATCGCGACATCGCCTATGCCTACTACCTGCGCGCGCTCTGCCATTACGAGCAGATCGCCGATTCGCAGCGCGACCAGCGCACCACGGAACTGGCCATCATCGCCCTGCAGGACGTGGTGAACCGCTTCCCCGAAACCGCCTATGCGCGCGACGCGCGCCTCAAGATCGACCTCGGCCGCGACCACCTGGCGGGCAAGGAGATGAACATCGGGCGCTTCTATCAGCGCCAGCGCCTCTACGCCGCCGCCATCAACCGCTACCGCCGCGTCATCGAGGACTACCAGACCACCAACCACGTGCCGGAAGCCCTGCACCGCCTGACCGAGAGCTACCTGGCGCTCGGCCTGACCGACGAGGCGCGGCGCACCGCCTCCGTGCTCGGCTACAATTTCCCGGGCAATCCCTGGTACCAGGACAGCTACGCCCTGCTGGTCGCCGGTGCGGAGCCGGCGCCGGAGGACCGCCCCGGCTTCCTCCGGCGCAGCCTGGACTGGCTGTTCTAGGGCGCGCCGGCGGCCGGCGCCGATGCTCGCCTCCCTCGCCATCCGCGACGTCGTGCTGATCGACCGGCTCGACCTTGCCTTCGGCCCGGGCCTGACCGCGCTGACCGGCGAGACCGGCGCGGGCAAGTCGATCCTGCTGGATGGCCTGGGCCTGGCGCTGGGCGCGCGGGCGGAGGCCGGGATGGTCCGCGCCGGGCAGGCGCAATCCTCCGTCGCCGCCGCCTTCCTGCCGCCGCCCGGGCACCCGGTGCTGGCGATCCTCGAGGACCAGGGGATCGCGGCCGAGGAAGGCGGCGCGCTGGTGCTGCGCCGGGTGGTGCAGGCCGATGGCCGGTCCCGCGCCTTCGTCAACGACCAGCCCGTGGCGGTGGGGCTGCTGCGGCGCA
Source organism: Acetobacteraceae bacterium (assembly GCA_019750465.1). Classification (GTDB taxonomy): domain Bacteria; phylum Pseudomonadota; class Alphaproteobacteria; order Acetobacterales; family Acetobacteraceae; genus JAIEOP01. Next base: position 3,007 of record JAIEOP010000318.1, read on the forward strand.
TCGCGGCGACGCTGGTCGAGGTGCAGGGGCAGCACGAGCAGGTGGGCCTGGCCGATCCCGCGACCCATGCCGGGCTGCTCGACGCCTTCGGCGGGCTGGAAGGCCGGCGCGCCGCCGTGGCGGAGGCGTTCCGCGGCTGGCGCGGCGCCGCGCGGGCGCTGCAGGAGGCACGCGCCGCCATCGCCGCCGCGCAGCGCGACGAGGAATTCCTCCGCCACGCCGTCGAGGAACTGACCGCGATCTCGCCGGTGGAGGGCGAGGAGGAGGCGTTGGCCGCGGACCGCCAGCGCCTGCAACAGGGCGAGAAGCGGGCCGAGCAGATCGCTTCCGCCCTGTCCGCGCTGCAGCCGCGCGACCGGCGCGGCGCCAACCCCGGCTCGGCGCTGCGCGACGCCGCCCGCGCCATCGAGCGGCTGCCGCCGCCCAATGAGGAGGCGCAACCGATCCTCGCGCAGCTTGCCATCGCGCAGGACGCGGTGGCCGAGGCCGAGACGCTGCTGGAGCGGCTGCTGCAGGAAGGCGGGCCCGATCCGCGCCGGCTGGAGCAGGTGGAGGACCGGCTCTTCGGCCTGCGCGCCGCCGCCCGCAAGCATGGCGTCCCGGTGGTGGAGCTGCCGGCGCTGCTCGCCTCGCTGCGTGATCGGCTGGCGGCGCTGGATGCCGGCACCGGCCGGGTCGTGGCGCTGGAGCGGGCCGCGGCCGAGGCCCGGGCGCGCTACCTGGCCGCGGCACGCGATCTCTCGGCCGCGCGGCGCGATGCGGCGGGGCGGCTCGAGGGCGCGATCGGCCAGGAATTGCCGCCCCTGAAGCTCGACCGCGCGCGCTTCGTGGTGGAGGTCGCCGAGCGCGAGGATGACGGCGCCTGGACGGCGGACGGCATGGACCGCGTGACCTTCCTGGTCGCCACCAACCCGGGCACGGCGCCGGGGCGGCTCGACCGCATCGCCTCCGGCGGCGAGCTGTCGCGGCTGATGCTGGCCCTGAAGGTGGTGCTGGCGCGCGGCTCCCCGGTGCCGACGCTGATCTTCGACGAGGTGGACAGCGGCATCGGCGGTGCCACCGCCGCGGCGGTCGGCGAGCGGCTGGCGCGCGTGGCGGAACGGCTGCAGGTGCTGGTCGTCACGCACAGCCCGCAGGTGGCGGCCCGCGGCGCGCAGCAGATGCGCGTGGCCAAGCACCTGCGGGGTGGCCGCGCGGCAACGGTGGTCGAGCCGCTCGGCAAGCAGGACCGGCGCGAGGAGATCGCGCGCATGCTGGCCGGCGAGCGGGTGACGGAGGCGGCCCGCGCGGCGGCGGACAGCCTGCTGGAAGGGCCGCTGCTGTGATCCCGGTGCGCCCCGCCCGCGCGGACGAGGCCGATGCCGTCGCCGCGCTGATCAACGCCATCGACGGCCTGGATGGCAGCGCGCCGGCGGTGCCGATGACGGCGGCGATCGTGGCGCGCGACCTGCTCGGCCCGGCACCGCGGGCGATCCTGCTGGTCGCGGAGGGGGATGGCGCCCTCGCCGGCTTCATCACCGGCGGCCTGGTCTACGACGCCGAGCGTGCGGCGGATGCGATGATGCCGCTCGACCTCTACGTCGCGCCCGCGGCGCGGCGACGCGGGCACGGGCGGGCGCTGGTCGCCGGCCATGCCGCGGAAGCACGTCGGCGCGGCGCAGCCTGCCCGTGGTGGGGCGTCGATGACGGCGACGACGGCGCGCTGGCCTTCTACCACGCGATCGGCGCCGCGGCGGCGGAGCACGTCACCGGCATGATCCTCGCCGGCGTCGCGCTCGACGGCATGGCCGCGGAAGGCGGCGCGGCATGAACGGTTCCGGACTGCGCGCCCGCCCGCCCGAGGCGCTGACCGAGGCGGAGGCGGCGGAGGAACTGGCCGCGCTGGCGGCCGAGATCGCGCATCACGACCGGCTCTACCACGAGCAGGACGCGCCGGAGATCGCCGATGCCGACTACGACGCGCTGGTGCGCCGCAACCGCGCCATCGAGGGCCGCTTCCCCGGGCTGATCCGCGACGACAGCCCCAGCCGCCGCGTCGGTGCGGGGGCCGCCGAGGGTTTTTCCAAGTTCGTCCACCGCGTGCCGATGCTGTCGCTGGACAATGCCTTCAAAGACAAAGATTTTGAGGATTATTGCGATCGGATCCGCCGCTTCCTTGGTTTGAAGGGTGAGCAGGTACTTTGTTTCGTGGGGGAGCCAAAAATAGATGGGCTATCTGTGAACTTGGTATACGAAGAGGGGCGCTTCGTCCGCGGCGGAACACGCGGCAATGGCATGACGGGCGAAGACGTGACCGCCAATCTACGCACCCTGCGCGATGTGCCACAGCGCTTAAAAAGCGGACGTTTCCCAAAATACATCGAAATCCGAGGGGAGGTCTTCGTAGAAAAGGAAGATTTTCTTGAATTCAATCGCCTATCAGCAATAGCGGGCAGCCGGACGTTTGCTAATCCGAGGAATTTTGCGGCCGGCTCTCTGCGCCAACTAGATGCAATGGTTACCGCCCAGCGGCCACTCCGATTTTTCGCATACGCAATGGGTTATTCTTCAGATATTTGGTGGAAATCTCATTTTGATTATCTCGATTTGCTCGAGAGATGGGGATTTTTAGTCTACCCGGAAAATACTCGTCTTTGTGATGAAGACGCGGCGAAGCAATTCCACCAGAAAATGGCGGACCAGAGGTCGCATCTCGCCTACGACATCGACGGCGTGGTGTACAAGCTGGACCGGCTGGACTGGCAATCCCGCCTCGGCTTCGTCGGCCGCGCGCCGCGCTGGGCGATCGCGTGGAAATTTCCCGCCGAGCAGGCCACCACGCGGCTGCTGGAGATCCAGATCCAGGTCGGCCGCACCGGCGCGCTGACCCCACGCGCGGTGATGGAGCCGGTGAATGTCGGCGGCGTGGTGGTGCAGCACGCGACCCTGCACAACGAGGACGAGATCGCCCGCAAGGACGTGCGCATCGGCGACACGGTGGTGCTGCAGCGCGCCGGCGACGTGATCCCGCAGATCGTCTCCGTGGTCCTGGAGCGGCGGACGGCGGACAGCACGCCCTACGTCTTCCCGGACACCTGCCCCGCCTGCGGCAGCCATGCCGTGCGCCCGCCGGGCGAGGTGGTCAGGCGCTGCACCGGCGGCCTCATCTGCCCTGCCCAGACCGTCGAGCGGCTGATCCACTTCACCCGCCGCAACGCCATGGACATCGAGGGGCTGGGCGCCGAGCGCATCCAGCTGCTGTTCGACCGGGGCTGGCTGCGTTCGCCCGCCGACATCTTCCGCCTGCACGCGCGCGAGGCCGAGCTGGCGGCGCTGGAGGGCTGGGGCGAGATTTCCGCCCGCAACCTGCTGCGCGCCATCGAGGCGCGGCGGAGGGTGCCGCTCGACCGCTTCATCTTCGCCCTCGGCATCCGCCGCATCGGCGAGGCGAACGCCAGGCTGCTGGCGCGGCACTACCACACCTTCGCCGAGTGGCGGCAGGCCATGCTGGACGCGCGCGTGGCCGGCAGCGAAGCGCGGGAAGCGCTGGGCTCCATCCAGGGGATCGGCCCTGCCATCGCGCAGGAGCTGGTGGATTTCTTCGACGAACCGCACAACCTGGCGGCGCTGGACGACCTCGCCGGTCAGGTCGCGCCGGAGGCGGTGGCGGGTCCCGGGGACACGGGCGGCCCCTTCGCCGGCCGCACCATCGTCTTCACCGGCACGCTGGAGACCATGACGCGCCCCGAGGCCGAGGACCGCGCCGAGCGGCTGGGCGCGAAGGTGACGAAGAGCGTCTCCAGGCGGACCGATTTCGTCGTGGTCGGCGCGGATGCCGGCAGCAAGGCGGCGAAGGCCGCGGAGCTTGGCGTGCGCACGCTGAGCGAGGCCGAGTGGCGGGAGATGGCTGGGCTGTCGCCGGACGCCTGAATCGCGTCGGGGCGGCCCCGCGGGACCGCCCCTTGCCAGCCCCGTAGCAGGTGGATCAGCCGCGGCGGGCGCGACGGCGCATCAGGCCGAGGCCGAGCAGGCCGGCGCCGAGCAGGGCCATGCTCGCCGGCTCCGGCACCTCGATGGGCTGCACGCTGAGCGCGACGTTGTCGAACTCGAAGGCGAACTGCGTGCTGGTCGCCACCACGCGGTCGAAGCTCAGCGTCGAGTTGATGTTGACGTAGAGCGTCCCCTGCACGCCCTGGTTGCCGTTCGGGCTGGCGGTCACGTCGGAGCCGGTGAGCGAGCCGACCAGCGTGGCGCCGCTGTAGAAGCTCAGCGTGTTGTAGTCGTCGACGGAGCCCCAGAGCAGGCCGAGATACTGTGCCGCGAAGGGCAGCAGCAGCTCCATGACCGCGTTGGCGGCCGAGCCGGTGGAGCCGGTGGTCAGGTAGGACGTCGCGTCCGCACCGTCCGCCTGGTTGGTGTTGGCGGGACCGAAGCCGGCGCCATTGCCGCCGGACAGGAACGGCGCGGCATACTGGCCGCCGACGCTGCCCGACACGACCTGGGCGTTGGTGATGAACTGCACCCCCATCTGGAAGGCCGTGTTCACGCTTGTGGTGGCCAGCGGGCTGGCGGCGCCGGGCGCCAGGTCATCGAAGTTGAACAGGACCGCCCCGGTCGGCGCGCCACCCACCGCGCCGCTGACGGAGAGCGCCGCCTGCGCCGAGGCGGCGGCCATCACCGAGACCGCGACGGTGGCCATCAGGAGTGTACGGGTCATGTCTGCGTCTCCAAGGGCACGCCGCAGCCGGGGCGCGACGGGTTCGATTTCGTTCAGGCCCCGCAGAGCAATCAGCGTGCCAATGATGAGACTACCCCCGAATCAAGGCATTAATCACATTCTGAGGCATTCTTGAGGAAATTGTAAATTTGTTCGACGGATCCGGTCCCGCGATGCGGGCGCGTGGCCAGCGTCTCCGGAACCGCGCCACCCGTTCATGCCAGCAGCGCCACCAAGGCCCGCCGCAGCGCCGCCACCGGGTCGCGTCCGCCGCCGGCGGAAACCAGCGCCACATGCCCCCCCGGGCTCTCCAGGTGCCGCACCGGCCCCGGCAGCCGCGTGGAGGCCAGCGGCACCAGCCCGTCATTCGGTCCGGCAACCCGGCCCAGCCCGCCCACCAGCGCGGCATAGGCCGCATCCCGCCCGCCGCGCCGCGCCGTCGCGGGGTCCAGCACCGTCGCGCAGCTCACCACCGGCAGCCGGGCCGCCAGGGCCGCAATCTCGCCGGCATGCGCGGCGATCCAGGCCTCTCGCACCGTGGTGGTCAGGTCCCGCAGCCCCGCCCCGTCGCCGCAGCCGAGCAGGCTCAGCGCGGCGCGGGAGAGGCTGTGCATGGTGTCGCGCCGCGCCACCCAGTCGGCCAGCGGCGTGCCCCGGAAGGGCGACTGGAAGGCGATGAAGCCGGCGCAACGCGCCGCCGTCGCCGGCTCAAGCAGCGCCGCCAGCCCCTCGAGCCCGCCCTTGCTGTGGGCGATCAGCAGCGCCGGCGGCGGACCCACGCCGGCCAGCGCGGTGCCCAACAGGGCTGCGTTCTCGGCGACGGCCGCGGCGGTCGGCACCCGCACCACCTGCGGGCGTGCGCCCATGCGGCGCAGCCAGTCCTGCTGCGCCCCCATGTAGTCGAAGCCGAGCGGCCGCAGCCGCGCCGAGACATCGCCCAGCAGCCCATAGGCGATCAGCACCGGCCGCCCGGCCAGCCAGTCGCGCAGCGCCGCGTCGTCGGGCACGTCCTCCCCCGTCATGCGCCCTGCCGCGCCGCCCTGGCGCGCCGCCCTGCCTGCGTCACGGCCGGAGGCGGCCGGAGCGCACGGAACGCCAGCGCCAGGCCGAGCGCCAGAAGCGTATCGGTGATCTCGGCCGAGCGGCCCGGCAGCCAGCATTGCGCGACGCTCCCGGCCAGCACCACCGCCACCAGCAGCCCGGCAGCCGGCAGCAGGGGCAGGCCGCAGCGCAGCAGCCACCACAGCACCGCCCCCTGCAGGAACAGCTTGGCGAGCACCGCTTGCAGCCCGGCCGCAAGGCCGCCGCCGACCAGGCTGGCGAAGGGGATCCAGCCGAAGCCGCGCGGCGGGCCGGCGAAGGCGAAGGGCTCCAGCCGCTCCGCCAGCAGCGTGCCGAGCAGCGCCGTTGCCATGAGCGGTGCCGCCGCCGGCCGCCCGCGCAGCACCGCCCAGGCCGGCACGGCGAGGGTGATGGCCAGCGCCTCGGCGGGGGTCAGGGCCTTGCCCGGGATCACCACCTCCGCCGCCAGCGCGGCGGCCAGGCCCAGGGGCACCAGCCAGCGCGCCAGCGCCGCACCGGCCGCCGCCTCGGCCAGCAGGGCGGCGCCCGTCCAGCTCGCCAGCAGGGTCGCCATGCGCGGGGGCTCGATGATCGGGTGCAGCACCAGGGGCTTCAGGTTGTCCTTCCAGGCCTGCAGGTCGAGGGCGGGCACATAGGGGTGGAACCGCCAGCCGAGCCAGCAGAGCAGCAGCGCCGCCGCCATCGGGTCCGCCAGGCGCGGCCGCACGCCCGCCGCCAGCAGGGTGCGCCCGCCCAGCGCCACCGCCAGCACCGCGCCGGCCAGCGTCCCCGCCGTGTTCAGCGCCAGGTCGGCGCCGCTGCCCACCCGGCCGCCGAGGAAGAGCTGCAGCCCCTCCACCCCCGCCGACAGCAGCGCGCCGGCCAGGGTCGGCAGCAGCACCCGCGCAATGCCGGGCCAGCGCACCGGCAGGATCAGCCCGGCCAGCAGCCCCAGCGGCGCGTAGAGCACGAGGTTCGCCAGGATGTCGCCCCGCCCGCCCGGCGGGCGCAGCAGCGCCTCCAGCAGCAGCGCGCCGAGGTCGACGCCGGGCGGCAGCGCCCGCCAGCGGAACGGATAGAGCGAGCCGTAGAGGATGAACCCGACCAGCAGCGCCAGCAGCAGGGCGAGCCGCCAGGGCGCCGCCGGGGGGATGGCCGGCCGCATTCAGCCGATGAAGGCGCCGGAGACGGGATCGTAGGGAAAGGCGCCGAGCCCGTTGCCCGCATAATGGCCGCGGCAGGCGGCGGCACCGCCGATGATGCCGGCCTCGCCGCGCAGGAAGCCGGCGAAGCCGTCATCCGGCTCGACGCCGCGATTGTCGGCCGGGGTCCAGTCGTCCTGGCAGCCGTGCTGGATCCTGGTGGCGAGGCTGCGGTTGAGCCGGCGCAGCATCTCGGCCGCCGCGGCGCCGCAGGGGCCGCGCTTGGCGCCGCCGGCGGCGGTGATGCGGACGCGCTGCCAGGCGCCCTTCCAGTGCTGCGCGGCGATGCCGGCCTCGCGCGCCTCCACGTCGCGCGCATGCGCCATGAGGTCCCCGAGCGTGATCATGGGTCCCCCATCGTGCTGCACCGCCGATGCTGCATGCAGCGCGTGGGCGGACCGTGACAGGGCATCCCCGCGCGCGCCGTCGGCTACAGCGGCGCGCAGGCGGTGCGCAGCCAGGCCGCCGTCGCCACGTCGCAATGCGGCGCGACCTCGGCCAGCACGCGCGCATGATAGGCGTCGATCCAGGCGCGCTCGGCCGGCGCCAGCAGCGCCGGGTCGATCAGCCGCCGCTCATAGGGGGCGAGGGTCAGGGTCTCGAACTCCAGGAAGGGCCTGGCCTGGTCCGGCAAGGTTGGCGCCTCGCGCACCAGCAGCAGGTTCTCGATGCGGATGCCGTAGCGGCCCGGCAGGTAGGTGCCGGGCTCGTCGGACAGGATCATGCCGGGCGCCAGCGGCACCGGCTTGGCCGCCCGGCTGAAGGCCGCCGGCCCCTCATGCACCGACAGGAAACTTCCGACGCCGTGGCCGGTGCCATGGTCGTAGTCCAGCCCGGCGTCCCACAGCGCGCGGCGGGCGAAGCTGTCGAGGAAGGGGCCGGCGACCCCCTGCGGGAAGCGCAGGGTTGCCAGCGCGACGTGGCCGCGGAGCACGCGGGTGTAGCGCTCCACCAGGTCGGACGGCGGCGCGCCGGGGCCGGTCCAGAGGGTGCGGGTGACGTCGGTGGTGCCGTCGCGGTACTGCGCGCCGCTGTCGATCAGGTAGCATTCGTCGGGGCGGATCGCCCGGTTGCTCTCCGGCGTGACGCGGTAGTGGATGACCGCGCCGTTCTCGCCGGCGCCGCTGATCGCCGGGAAGCTCTCGCCGGCAAACAGCGGCACCGCGCGGCGGAATTCCAGCAGGCGCTCGGCGGCGGCGATCTCGGTCAGGCCGCCGCGCGGTGCCGCCTCGGCGAACCAGGCGAGGAAGCGCGCCATGGCCACTGCGTCACGGGCATGGGCGGCGCGGGCGCCCTGCTGCTCCACGGCGTTCTTGCAGGCGCGCGGCATGCGGCAGGGGTCGTCCCCGCCCTCGACCACCGCGCCGGCGGCGCGCAGCGCCTGGGCGAACCAGGCCGGCGTCGCCTCCGCATCGAGGCGCACGCGTCGCCCGCGCAGCGCCGCCAGCGCCGCCGGCAGGGCGGCGCGCGGCTGCACGGCGACGTCGTTGCCGAGATGCGTCCGCACCTCCGGCCCGATCTTGCCAGGCTCGACGAACAGGTCCGCGCCCGCATCGGCGCGCAGCAGGCCGAAGCCGAGCACCAGCGGCGTGTGCGCGAGATCGCCGCCGCGGATGTTCAGCAGCCAGGCGATGGAATGCGCATCCGCCAGCACGGCGGCGTCCTGGCCGGCGGCGCGCAGCGCGGCGGCGGCCTCCTCCCGCTTCTCGGCGGCGGCGCGGCCGGCGAACTCGGCCGGGTGGACCAGCGCGGGCGCCATCGGCGGCGCCGGCCGGTCGGCCCAGACCGCGTCGATCGGGTTCGCGGCCAGCGGCACCAGGGTGACGCCGGCATCCTCCAGCCGCTGCAGCCCGGCCTCCGCGTGCAGCCAGGGGTCGTAGCCGATCCGCAGCCCCGCCGCGTGCTCGCGCAGCCAGGCCGGCGGTGGCTCCTCCGTGATGTGGCGGCGGTCCCAGAGCGCCGGGTCGGTCTGCTGCGCCGCCTGGGTGGTGTAGCGGCCATCGGTGAACAGCACCGCGCGATCGGCCAGCACCACGGCGAGGCCGGCGCTGCCGGTGAAGCCCGTCAGCCAGGCAAGGCGCTCGCCGGCGGGGGGAACGTATTCGCCGAGATGCTCGTCGGCACGCGGGACGAGGAACCCGTCCACGTCGGCATTGGCGAGTTCGGCACGGAGGGCGGCAAGACGTTCGGCGTGGGTCACGGGATCCTCAAAGGAGACTAAACAATTTCGCCACAATCCACGGGGAGTCATGCGTTGGATGCATGACTAGAACGTTGTCTTGGCACGGGCAGAAACCGCGCCCGTAGCCATCTCGCATCTGCGAAGCGCGGGCGCGATCAGGGTCCCGACCCGGAGCCCGACACGGTCCCGCGCCGCCCGAACCGGGCCGCATGGCCCGGTGCCGGCACCACAGGAACGCTACCGATGCCTGCGCTCATGACCAGGACCGAGCTTTTCTCCCTCTTTCCCGCCAAGGGCAATGCCGAGACCGAGGCCGCCCGCGGTCAATTCCTCGCCGCGCTGCGCTTCGCCGACGCGATCCTGCCCCGCCGCACGCTTGCCCGGCTGCGCGCCTGGAACCAGCGCCGCGGCACCGCCGCCGCCCTCGAGGCCCTGCCGGACGCCATGCTGCGAGACATCGGGCTGGCCCGCGGCGAGATCCGGCACTTTGTCGAGTCCGCCGCCACCGAGGCGCAGCCGGCGCCGACGACCGCGCCGGGCCG
>JAIEOP010000048.1 GCA_019750465.1 Acetobacteraceae bacterium
ATCGCCGCCGCCACGGCCGCGGTGCTCGACGACCTCGGCATCGCCCAGGACCGCGCGCGCACCGCGGAGACCCGCGCGGTGGCGGAGGCGCTGGCCGCACGGATCCGCGACATCGCCGCGCTCGCCGGGCGGCCCGCCGCGGATCTCGTCGCACCCATCGCGGGTGTGGTACAGGAATTCGAAGCGGTGACGGAGGCCTTCCTGGCGGACGGCTACGCGCTGCGCGCCGATGCCGAGGCCATGGCGCAGGCCGCCGCCCTCTCCACGCAGCTCGCGCTGGGCGCCTCGCTGCTGGTGGCGCTGCTGACCAGCCTGGCGCTGGCCGGCTCGATCGTGCCGCCGCTGCGCCGCGCCGCCAGCCTGGCCGCCGAGGTGGCGGAAGGGCGGCTCGACACGACGGTGCGCGTGCCGTCGCGTCCTGGCCGCAACGAGACCTCGCAGCTGATCGTGGCGCTGGCGCGCATGCAGGCGGCGATCCGCGAGGACCGCGAGCGCATCAAGGCGATGGCCGCCGCGGAGGAGGCGCAGCACAACGCCGCCCATGAGCAGCGTGCCGAGGCATTGCGCGGCATGGCCGACGCCGTGGAGCGCGAAACTCTCTCCAGCGTGGACGACATGGCGCGCCGCATGCAGGCGATGCGCGAGGAGGTGGAGACCATGGCCTCCGCCATCGGGCAGATGGCGGATGAATGCGGCACGGTGGCCGGCTCGGCGCAGACCGCCCTCGGCAGCGCCGAGACGGTGGGCGATGCGGCGGAACAGCTCACCATGGCGATCCGCGAGATCTCGCGGCACGTCGCCCAGGCGGCCAGCGTCGCCAGCCGCGGCGTGGAGCACAGCGAGCAGAGCCGCACCAGCATCCTCGGCCTGGCCGAGTCCGTCTCCGGCATCGGCGCCATCGCCTCCTCCATCCGCGAGATCGCCGAGCGCACCAACCTGCTGGCGTTGAACGCCACCATCGAGGCCGCGCGCGCCGGCGAGGCCGGCCGCGGCTTCGCGGTGGTGGCCAGCGAGGTGAAGGCCCTGGCGGCGCAGACCGCCCGTGCCACCGAGGATATCGGCCGGCGCGTCCAGGCGGTGAGCCTTGCCACCGAGGCCTCCGTCGCGCGCGTGGCGGACATCGCCTCGACCATCGCCGAGATGAACGAGACCTCCACCGCCATCGCCGCGGCCGTCGAGCAGCAGAGCGCCGCGACGGGTGAGATCGCGGGCGCGGTGCGCAGCGCCGCTGCCGCCGCGCGCGACGTCGCCGGCCGCGTCGTACAGGTTGTCGGCACCACGCGCGACGTGGGCAAGGGCGCCGTGCAGGCGCGCGATGGCGCCGTTGCCGTCGATGCCGCGGTGCAGGAGCTGCGCAAGGTCCTGGTGCGGATCGTGCGCACCGCGACGCCGGAGGTCGACCGCCGCAACCACCCGCGCATTCCGCTCGATTGCCGCACCTGGGTCGAGACCGGGCGCGGGCGGCAGGAGGCACGGGTGGAGGACATCTCCATCGGCGGCGCCCGCCTCGCCCTGCCGGAGGGCGCGCTCATCGCGGGCGGCCGCGGCAAGCTGCACATCGACCGCGGGGGTGTCGAGCCGCTCGATTTCACGGTCATCAGCACGGGCGGTGGTCAGGCGCGGCTGCGCTTCGAGCTCTCTTCCACCGCCGAGCCGGCGCTCAACCGTCTGCTCGCGCAGTTCGACAACCGAGGATTCACCCCAGATGCCATCAAGCAGCTCCGGCCCGCGCTTGCGGCCTGATCATCGGGCCCCTCGCGCCAGGATGGGCGACGCCAAGGCCCCCGTTGCGCACCGACGGCGGGACATTGCAGGATCGGCACTGCACCCCATCTGGCGATGGGTGTGCAGGCGCTCACCCCCGGGCGGACGCTTCCTGCCGTGCCAGTTCGGGACCCAGCAGACGTGACGATCCACACCCCCGCCAAGCCGCATATCGACAACGCCTCGATGCTCGACCGGCCGAGCCGCGAGGAGGCGGAAGCCGCCGTGCGCACGCTGTTGCGCTGGACCGGCGACGACCCGGACCGCGAGGGGCTCGTGGACACGCCGTCCCGCGTGGTCCGCGCCTATGAGGAATTCTTCGCCGGCTACACGGTCGATCCCGTCGATCTCCTCGCCCGCTCCTTCGAGGAGACGGATGGCTACGACGAGATGGTCGTGCTGCGCGACATCCGCCTCGAGTCCCACTGCGAGCACCACATGGTGCCGATCATCGGGCGCGCGCACGTCGCCTACCTGCCGGAAGGCCGCGTGGTGGGGATCTCCAAGCTCGCCCGCGTGGTCGAGGTCTACGCCAAGCGCCTGCAGATCCAGGAGAAGCTGACCGCGCAGGTCGCCAACACCATCAACGAGGTGCTGAAGCCGAAGGGCGTGGCCGTGGTCATCGAGGCCGCGCACCAGTGCATGACCACACGCGGCGTGCACAAGCCGGGCGTCACGATGGTGACCAGCCGCATGCTCGGCGCCTTCCGCGACGATCCCTCCACGCGCCGGGAATTCCTCGCGATGATCGCCGGCCAGCGCGGCTCCGTCGAAGGCTGAGCGCCCTGGTCAGCAGGCGCGCTGCGCCTGCCGGCGCTGACGCTCCGCCTCGGATTGCGCCGCGGCCGCTTCGTAGGCCTGCCGCCGCCCGCCATAGGCATATGCCTCCCGCGTCTCCCGCGTGGCAAAACGCTGCGCCGACTGCGCCTCCCGACGCTCCTCCCGGCAGTAGGGATCGGTCCGCGGTGCATGGCCCGGCGCCACCACAACGGCAGGCGGCTGGGCACGCGCCGCGACGGGGACGGGCGCAGGAGCAACCGCACAGCCCGCGAGCAGCGTGGCAGCGGCAAGAGAAGGCATCAGGGCGCGCATCGGGCACTCCGGGGCGATGTTTGGATCAGGGTGGCAACGCCGGGGTCTGCCACCCGTTGCGCCCCCCCGTCCAACTTGCCTTGCCCAGGCAGCTCGGTGGCCTGCTCGATTGCCGCCGGCGGTACCGCCCTCGTGCATGAGAACGGCGCGGGGCCGGCATGGCCGTGCCTTCAGGCGATGAGCATGCGGTCGCCGAGGCTGGCGATCGTCTCGCCATCCAGCCAGAGCAGACCGCGAAAGGCGTTCCCGCCGCCATCGAGATCCACCGAGAGCCGCACCCCGGCCTCGCGCTGCCACAGCTGCACGAAGCCCTGCGCGATCAGCGACGCCATGTCGTCCGGGTGCGGAGTCGCTGCGAAGACGCCGGCGAGGTCCACCACGTCGCCCTCGGCGGCGTTGAAGTCGAGGATGTGGTCCAGCCGGTCCGTGCGGTTGGCATAGACGAAGCGGTCGGCGCCGGCGCCGCCGACGAGCGCGTCCCAACCGCCCCCGCCGGTGATGGTGTCGTTGCCCGCGCCGCCGGTCAGCGCATCCGCCGCCGCCGTACCGGTCAGGGAGAGCCCGCCCGGGGACGTGGCTGCCCAGGGGGCGGAGGTGTCGAGCGGCGGTGCAGCCGGGAGGTAGGTGACGTCCCTGACGCTGGCCGGCCCCGAGGCGATCTCCCCGGCGGCGAGTCCGAAGACGTCCACGTTGCGGATGCCGACGGTCACGCCTGTCTGGTTCAGCAGCAGGCGCGCGCTGGCCGAGCCAAGCTGGTTGATCACCGTGGTGTCGGAGATCTCCAGGCTCGATCCCGGATAGGCCGGTCCCTCGCCGCCGAAGTGCACGATCGCCGGGTTGTTCGAGTTTGCCCCCTGCTGGATCACGTTGTTGGCCAGGATCGCCTTGCCGCCGTTCGGCAGGTCGATGCTGTAGCTGCCATTCCCGTCGTCGTCATAGATGCGGCTGCCGGTGATGGTGGTGACGTCGGCCCGGCTCTTGATCTGGTGGCCGGCTACCGCGCCGTGGATGTAGCTGTCCTCGATGGTCAGGCTGGCGATGCGGTTGACGTACAGGTTGTGCGAATAGCCTTCGGCGCCGCCGTTGTTGGCGAACTCGGAATTGCGGATGGTGATCGAACCGGTCGGTGCGGAGTTGGCGAGGAGACCGTCCTCGTTATCGTGCACGTAGCTGTTGATGATCACGAGATTGCCGCCCTCATAGCGCACGCCCGCGCCGTTGCGGTCGGCTACCTTGGCGCCCGTCAGCTCCAGACTGTCGAGCGTCACGTCCGTGGTGGTGACGAGGATGCCCTTGCCGTTCGGCGGGGGCACGGTGGCGATGAGCTTCGCCATGCCGCCCACGCCCTGCAGGGTGATCTTCGTGCCGATCGTGGCGAAGTCGTTCACGTAGGTGCCGGCCTGGATCTGCACCACGTCGCCGTCGCGGGACGCCGCCACCGCGGCGGCGATCGTTGCGTATTGCTGGCCCTGCCCGACCGTAAGGATGGTCACGATATGCGTCCCCTGTGCCCTGCCCCTCACGAAGCAGTGACACACGAGATCGTTAAATTCAACCTTCGGTAGAATTCAATCCGCATGCACGACTATAACGGGATGAAATCGCCCGGCAGACACTTCCTCGGGCGCCGGGCAATCGCGGCTCTTGCCGGCGCCGCCGGCTCCTAAGCCACCGCCTCCGCCTCCACCTCCATCAGGAAGCGCGGATCGGCCAGGGCGGAGACCACCAGCAGGGTGGAGGCTGAGACGGCACCCTCCATCGCCGCCGTCCGCGCCGTGCGCCAGGCCGGGATCTGCCCCGTGCCGGTAAGGAACACGGTCATCTTCACCACGTCGGCGAAGCCCATGCCCTCGGCGGCAAGGATCGCCTTCATGTTGGCCAGCGCCTGGTGCATCTGCGCCTCTGCTCCCTCCGCCACCGTCCCGTCGGGCGCGATGCCGACCTGGCCGGAGATGACGAGTCGCCTGGCCGCGCCCTCGACGCGCGCGCCATGGGCGTAGCGCCCGCCGGTGGAATGGACGGTCGGCGGGTTCACCAGGGTGATGGGGGGCATGGGGGATTCCTCCTGACGCTCGGGGTGCGGGCGAAGCCTACGCCGCCCGGCGCCAGGGTTGGAACCGCAAGTTCAGCTCCGCGGCAGGTCCTCGCGCGTCACCTCGCCGGCCGGCGGTGCGGGCAGGGCGCCGCCGGGGGCGGCCGGCACCAGCCAGGCGCGCAGGTTGCGCTTCACCTGGAACTCCAGCTCCACGTTCAGCCCGTCCATGGCCCGGCGCAGCAGCCGGGCCGCCGCCTGGGGCCGGCTCGCCTCGCTGCCCGAAACGGCGGCGCGCGCGGCGGCTTCGACGAAGCCCTGCTCGCCTTCCTCCGCGCCCGTCACCTCCAGCCGGCAGGCAAGCTGGCACGTCAGGCCACCGCCGCGCCGCACCAGGCCGGCCCGGGTCACGCGGAACACCGCTTCCCCGGCCGTGCCGACCGCCGACAGCCGATCCCGGGCCATGATCCGCACGGCCTCGGCCGGCGTCGGCGCCAGGGTCGCGCCGATGTCGCCGGGCGGGGGCGGCGGGTCCGCCGCGTCGATGCGCAGGACGCCGACGCGCAGGGGCAGGGGCGTGAGGTAGCCGTAGCCGATCGGCTGCAGCGGCGGCTCCGGTGGCGGTGCACCGGCGCAGCCGGCCGCCGGCAGGACGAGGGCGAGGAGGCCGCGCCGGGGCAGGCCCATGCTCAGGCCCGGCCCGCCACGGCCTGCACGTCCGCGCGGTCGAAGCGGAAGGCCAGGTTGCAGAACTCGCAGGTCATGCTGATCGCCCCCGAATCATCCGCCATGTGGTCCAGGTCGTCCGCCGGGAAGCCGGACAGCACGCCGGCCAGCCGCGCCCGCGAGCAGCGGCATCCGTAGGAGAGCGCGCGCGGCCGGTCGAGCTCCAGCCCGCCCTCCAGGCCAAAGAGGCGGTGCAGCACCTGCGCCCCCGGCAGCGCGTCGTCCAGCATCTCGGCCGGCGTCAGCGTGGCGGCCAGGGCCAGCGCCGTGCGCCAGGCGTCCGCCTGCGCTTCGTCGTCGAGGTCCGGGTCGATGCCGCCGGCGCCGGCGACCCGCTCCATGATCAGCGCACCCGCGCGCCAGCCGGCCGCGGTGCGCTCGCAGGCCAGGCGGACAAAGGTGCGGAGCTGCTCCGAGGTCCGGAAGTAGTGTTCCGTCATCTCGGTCAGGGTCGCGCCCTCGATGGCGACGATGCCCTGGTAGCGGTCCATCAGCGGACCCTGGTCGCAGGTGAAGGCAAGGTAGCCCTGGCCCAGCAATGCGCCCGCCGCCGGCTCCGGCTCCGCGGCCAGGGCCTCGGCAAGCTTCGCCGGCGCCGCCCGCGCATAGCCCCGCAACGCACCGGCATCGGTGCAGTCGGCCAGCAGCATCGGCACGGCGCCGTCGCCCTTGGCCTGCAGCGAGAAGCTGCCGCGGAACTTCAGCGCGGCGGCCAGGCCGGCCGTCAGCGCCAGCGCCTCGCCCATCATGCGGGTGACGGCGGGATGCGCATCGTGCCGGGACAGCAGCGCGTCGGCCAGCGGGCCGAGGCGGATCAGCCGCCCGCGCACGGGCCGGTCGCGCAGGTGGAAGGGCTGCACGCCCCGCGGCACGACGATATCGGGCACGGGCGGGCGGTCGTGCTGGAGGAAGTCCGGCGTGGCGGACGGCTGGGTCGGATCGGACAATGCGGGGGAACCTCGGCTTTGCCCCCTTATGTAGGGAAGCGGGCACGATGCGGCCACATCCGGCGTGCCAAGCGCCCGGCGACCGCGCCGGACCAGGAACGCCGGATCCGACCGGCGCCGCCGCAAGGCATCCCAGGCACCCTCCCCGGACAATGTGCCGGACGCCCCCAGTGCCGGCGACGCTCAGTGCCGGACGAACGAAAGCACGATCTCGCTGACGATCAGCAGCACGATGGCGACCTCGAGCAGCTCGGCGCGGGTGGCGGACGCCTCCTCGTAGAGGCCGCGGTAGGTGTCCCGGATCACCGACAGCTTGCGGTCCACCGCCGCGCCCACCACCGGCACGCGGAACAGCGCCATCGCCGCGGCGTAGACCCGGGCGAGGTAGACGTCCTCGGTGACCTGCAGGGCGTTGTCCACGCGCTCGGTCTGTTCGGTCACCTCGGCCACCAGCGTGGTGAGCTGGCGCGCCAGCCGCGCGTAGCGGCGGTGCGAGAACAGCCGCGCGCCGCGCCGCGCCGCAGCCACCAGCGCGTACATGCCCGGCAGCTCGGCATCCAGCAGCTCGTCGTAGTGGCGCATCTCCAGGAGTTGCGCGTTGGCCACCTCCAGCACATCGAGCACGTCGGTCTCGCCGCGCGGCTCCACCAGCACGGCGCGGTCCCAGCCCAGCACCACCAGGTCGTCCTCGTGCCAGGAGAAGCGCAGGCGGAGCAGGTCGGCCCGGGCGCTGTCGGAGAGCGGGTGCGGCTGCGCGCCAGCCAGCAGCGGCGCCAGATCGACGCGCGCGAGCAGCGCCTCGGCGGTGAGCGGCGCCTCGAAGGCGGTGACCATGCCGACGAGGTAGTCTTCCTCGATCGGCGCGGCGTTGGGACGGTCGAGGGCGCCGGCGACGGCGGCACGCAGCGTGTCGAGCAGCCCGGGCCAGGGCGTCGCCGCGGCGTCCGTGCCGACGGCGCGGTCGAGCCGGTCCATCCGTTCGGCGAAACCGGCCCAGGGCAGGCCGTCCGCCAGCACGGAGAGGGCAAGGCTGGCGACGCCGAAATCATGCAGCCGCGCGGTCGCCATGGCCTCCACCGCGTCGCCGCCCAGATCGAGCGCCACGGAGCCGAGCGCCAGATCGAGGGGCGCGACGCCGAAGGCCACCGCCTTGGCAGGGGTGGAACTCAGCCGCCGCCGCCCGCCCGGCGACCGCTCGGCCCAGAGCCGTTCGGCACGTTGCAGGTCGATGCCGTAGGCGAGTTCGAAGAGCCGGTGGGCGATGATGCGCCCGGTGCGGATGCGCGGGGCGGGTCCGGTCACATCCACCCGCGGGCGATCAGCCATCGGACGGCAGCCCAGAGCGCAACGAGCAGCGTGACCGTGGCCCCGATCACCGCCGGCATCTGCCACCAGGAGGGCAGCTTGGCGACGATCTGGGTGGTCAGGATGTCCAGCTTGGCGGAGACAGCGGCAATGGACTGCTCCACCGTCCGGAGCCGCGCATCCAGCCCGTCCATCCGCCCTTCGAGCCGGTCCATGCGCCCTTCGAGTGCGCCCAGGCGATCCTTGACGCCATCGAGACCCAACTCAACTCGTGTCACACGCTCTGCCAAGCCGTCCATGCCTCCAGATTCGCCCCCTCCGCCACCCGGTTCAATAGCCAATCCATCATTCTGGGCTGCGCGTTCAGCCTGAAGCTCTCGCCACTTCCCCCGCAAGCTCTCGTCCACCGTCAAAGACGGCTCTCCTCTTCAACAGCGTCCTCGAACTAGGCAAGCACGTCGAAGAGAATGTCAGCGGAGCTATGGATGCGATCACGCAGCTGATCCAAAGGCATGGATGGGAAGCCGCGCTTTCCCTGAGGCGACAACGAGGCACGCAAGAAGGAGTCGGATTCGATCCGACGCAAAATCTCGGCCAGCGCGAGCGAAGCAGATGCTTCGCTCAGCGCCACTTGAAACAGCGCCTTGCGCAGGTCGGCGATTTGCTGCCGAAGTGCAGCAACCTCTTCGTGGGTGGACTCGTCGCTCACCCCACCCCCAACGCCCACAACAACACGCCCTTCTGCGCGTGCAGCCGGTTCTCCGCCTCGTCGAAGACCACGCTCTGCGGCCCGTCCATCACCTCGTCGGTGATCTCCTCGCCGCGATGCGCCGGCAGGCAGTGCATGACGATCGCATCCGGCGCCGCATGCCGCATCAGCGCGGCATTCAGCTGGTAGGGCGCCAGCATGTTGTGGCGGTGCAGCTTCGCGCCGTCCTGCTCGTCGGACATGGAGACCCAGGTGTCGGTCACCACGCAGCGCGCGCCCTGCACCGCCGCGGCCGGATCGGCGGTCAGCTCGATGCGGGCGCCTTCCCGGCGCGCCCAGTCCACCAGCGCGGCTGGCGGCGCCAGCTCGGGCGGCGTGGCGATCCGCAGCGTGAAGCCGAAGCGCGCCGCGGCCTGGATGAAACTCTGCGCCACGTTGTTGCCGTCGCCGGTCCAGGCCACCACCTGCCCGGCGATCGGACCGCGATGCTCCTCGAAGGTCATCACGTCCGCCATGAGCTGGCAGGGGTGCGAGACGTTGGTCAGCCCGTTGATCACCGGCACCGTCGCATGCTCCGCCAGCTCGCGGATCTTCGCCACGTCCGCCGTGCGCAGCATCATCGCATCGACGTAGCGCGACATCACCCGTGCCGTGTCGGCGGCGCTCTCGCCGCGGCCGAGCTGCATGTCGCGCGTGGTCAGCACCAGCGGCTCGCCGCCGAGCTGGCGGATGCCGACCTCGAAGCTGACGCGGGTGCGGGTGGAGGGGATCTCGAAGATCAGCGCCACCGTCTTGCCGGCCAGCGGCTTGCCGGCGACCTCGCCGCGCTTGGTCCGCACGCCGAGATCCAGCATGCGCCGCAGCGTCGCCGCGTCGTGGTCCATCAATTCGAGGAAGTGGCGGGGGGAAGGCTTCCCCCCGCCATCGATCGCCCGGAGCGCGGCACTCATTGCGCCGCGGCCCTGGCATCCCCCGGCACATGCTGGTCCCGCACGCCTTCCGGCGCGACTCGCAGGCAGGCGCGATCGAGCAGGCGCAGCGCCTCGTCCGCCTCGGCCTCGGTGATGATGAGCGGCGGCGCCACGCGCAGCACGTTCATCCCCGCCGCCACCGTCAGCAGCCCCTCGGCCACCGCCGCGCCCTGCATGTCGCCGTTGTTGACCTCGGGCCGCAGCTTCAGGCCGAGCAGCAGCCCTGCCCCCTGCACGCCTTCGACCACCGAAGGATGGCGGTCGGCAAGGCCGAGCATGCCGCGCCAGAGGTGGCGCGCCACGCGGTCCACCCCCTCCAGGAAGCCTGGTGCCAGCACCACGTCCAGCACCGCATTGCCGGCGGCGCAGGCCAGCGGATTGCCGCCATAGGTGCTGCCATGGGTGCCGGCCTTGAGGTGCCTTGCCACCTTCTCCTTGGCCAGGATCGCACCCAGCGGGAAGCCGCCGCCGATGCCCTTGGCCGAGGACATCACGTCGGGCTCGATGCCCGCCCACTGGTGCGCCCACAGTTTCCCGGAACGGCCGACGCCGGTCTGCACCTCATCCAAGGCGAGCAGCAGCCCGTACTCGTCGCAGGCCGCGCGCAGGTCGCGCAGGAATTGCAGGCTCGCCGGCCGCACCCCGCCCTCGCCCTGCACGGGTTCCACCAGGATCGCGCCGACCGAGCCGTCGATGGCGTCGCGCACGGCGTTCATGTTGCCGAAGGGCACGTGCTTGAAGCCCTGCACCGGCGGGCCGAAGCCGGCCAGATACTTCTCGTTGCCGGTGGCCGCCAGCGCGGCGAGGGTGCGGCCGTGGAAGGCGCCCTCGAAGCAGATCGTCACGAAGCGCTCGGGGTGGCCTTCCTCCGCCTGGTACTTGCGGACGGCCTTGATCATGCCCTCGTTCGCCTCGGCGCCGGAGTTGCAGAAGAACACGCTGTCGGCGAAGCAGCTCTCCACCAGCCGCTGCGCCAGCCGCTCGGCCTGCGGGATGCGGTAGAGGTTGGAGGTGTGCATCACCTTCCCGGCCTGCTCGGCGATGGCCTTCACCAGATGCGGGTGGCCATGGCCGAGCGAGGCGGTGGCGATGCCCGCGCCGAAATCGAGGAATCGTCGCCCATCGGCCGTCCACAGCGTGGCGCCATCGCCCCGCTCGAAGGCGAGGTCGGCGCGGTTGTAGGTCGGCATCAGGGCGGGGATCACGGCATGGCTCCCGTCTCTTCCGCGCGGGGAACCACGGAACGCCGGCCCATCCGACGCCCCGAGGCGGAAGAGACCGCGAGATAAGCGGAAAGCGGCCCGCGGGGGAACCCCCCCGCGGGCCGCATCGCCGCGCCTGGCGCCCGGATTGGGCACCCGGATCGGGCACCGTGCTCAGTTGCTGCGGCGCTCGGTGTTCATGCTGTCGTAGCTGAAGGTCGGCAGCGCGGTCAGGCTCTCCTTCGTCGCGCCACTCAGCATCCAGCGGTTGCGCTCCGCATTGTGCTGCAGCCGCTCATACGGCACGGCGACGAGCTTCGCGCCGATGCCGAGGAAGCCGCCGACCGACACGATCGCAACCGGGCCCTGCGCCATGCCCATCGCAGCCGCGCCGGTGGATCCTGCCGCGCCCATCGATGCGGTGGTGGGCGGGATCAGGATGTCCTCCACCTCGCCGATGCTCTCGTTGTTCTCGTTGTAGATGTTGGAGCCGATGATCTTGCTGGCGCGCCGGCCGCTGCGCAGCGCCGCGCTGTCCACCGCCATCGCCCCCGCGCCGGCGCCGGCCGTGGTGCCGGCAACGCTGCCCGTCGCCGCGGACGTGCCGCCGGGGTTGGCACCGGTGGTGTTGGTGCCGAGGCTGCGGTCCATGGCCCGGCCCGCGGCGGTGCCCGGCGGGTTGCCCGGCGTGCCATCGGGCGGCGTGCGGTTGCCGGTCACGCTGTCGACGGCGCGCTGCGTCGCGGTGCTCGGCGGGTTGCCGGGCGTGCCGTCGCGCGGGCTGCCGGTCGTGCCCCCGGCTGTCCCGCCGGTCGTTCCACCTTGGGCCAGCACGCCGCCGGAGGCGTCGCGCGTACCGGTGGTGCCCTGCGCGACACCCTGGGTGGGACCAGTCCCGCCCGGCTCCGCGCCGGCGCGCGCCGCGGGGGTGCTGGACACCGCCCCCTGCTGCGGCGTGGTCTGGGTGGTGGTGCTCTGCATCGAGCTGCCGCCGCCGGAACTGCCGCCCTGCTGGGCGGTGGCGAGGACCGGCACGGCAAGCAGCGCTGCGGCAGCGGTCATGGACAGGAGAGTCTGGCGTGACGTCATGGGGCGTAGCCTCCTTGTTGGCGATCCGATCCGGCGCGGGGGCGCCGGCACCGGGAAGACAACGCTCCGCAACGATGGGCGGTTGCGCCGCCCTGCCCGCATCTCCTTGCCCGTTGCCCGGCCGGCCCGACCTGCCCTCAGGCCGCCGGTTCGCCGGTATCGGCCATGAGCCCCGCCGCGGCGATCCCGGCCAGCCCGCAGGCCTCGTCCTGCGCCGAGACATCGCCGCTGATCCCGACCGCGCCCAGGATCACACCCTTGGCATCGGTCACCAGCACGCCGCCGGGCGCCGGCACCGCGCCCGCGCCCTTCGCCGCGGTCAGGTCGGACAGCGCGTTCACGAAGCCCTGCATGGCGGTGGCGCGCCGCGCCAGCTCGCGCCCGCCGACGCCGAGGGAGAGCGCGCCGAAGGCCTTGCCCTGGGCGATGTCGAAGCGCAGCAGGCTGCACCCGTCCTCCCGCTTCACCGCCTTGATCTGCCCGCCGGCGTCCAGCACCACGACCGTCAGCGGCAGCAGGCCGAGGTTCCGCCCCTTGGCCAGCGAGGCATCGATGATCGCGTCGGCCTGCGCCAGCGTGAGGCCGTTGGTCGGGTAGGTGGTGGGCATCGTGGTGTTTCCCCCTTTATGGCATCACCGTTGCGGATAAGCCGCAGGCTGGGGCGAGTCCAGCTTGCGCGGGCCCGCCGTGCGCCCGCCCGGGGCGCATGGCAGGATGCACCCATGCCCCCACCGCGCCCCCAGCGCCGCGCTCCGCCGCCTGCCGGCCCCGCCCCGACCGAGGCGATGCTGCACGGGGCGGCGCTCGCCCACCTTGCCCGCTTTGCCGCGACCGAGGGGGGGCTGCGGCGGGTCCTGGAGCGGCGGGTGGACCGCTGGG
>JAIEOP010000120.1 GCA_019750465.1 Acetobacteraceae bacterium
GTGTCCAGCGCATCGAGGTCGCGCAGCAGCGCCCGCCCCGCCGCCAGCGCGCCCGGCGGCGGCGCATCCAGCCAGGCCAGCGCCGCCGGCGCGGCCCCCCAGGCGGCGCAGTCGAGCGCCAGGCCGGAGAGCTCCGCCTCCAGGATTTCGGCCCGGTCCTGCTGCGCCAGGCCGCGATGCAGCGCCTCCGTCCAGAGCCGGATCGCCACCCCCGGCGCGGTGCGCCCAGCGCGGCCCGCCCGCTGCTCGGCTGCCGCCCGGCTGATCCGCAGGGTGACCAGGCGCGAGAGCCCGGTCGCGGGGTCGAGCCGCGGCGCGCGGCGGAACCCGCCATCCACCACGATGCGCACCCCGGGCACGGTCAGCGAGGTCTCCGCGATCGAGGTGGCCAGCACCACCTTGCGCTGGTCCGAGGGGTTGAGCGCGCGGTCCTGCTCGGCTGGCGGCATCTCGCCATGCAGCGGCAGGACAACCACGTCCCCTGGGGCCTCCACGCCGCCGAGGCGTTCGGCGGTGCGCCGGATCTCGCCCCAGCCGGGCAGGAAGGCCAGCACGTCGCCCGGATGCGCCCGCAGCGCGGCGCGGATCGCGCCCGCCATCGCCTCCGGCAGGTCGCGCGGGTCCGCCAGGTCGCGCGGGCGGTGCTCGACCGCGACGGGAAAGGCCCGGCCGAGGCTTTCGATGACGGGCGCCCCGCCCAGCAGCCCGGCGAAGGCGGCGCCATCCAGCGTGGCGGACATCGCCAGCAGCCGCAGCTCCGGCCGCAGCGCGCGCTGCAGGTCGAGGCAGAGCGCCAGCGCCAGGTCGGTGTCCAGGTTGCGCTCATGCGCCTCGTCGAACAGCACCGCGGCGACGCCGTCCAGGCCGGGGTCCGACTGCAGCCGGCGCACCAGCAGGCCCTCCGTCACCACCTCCACCCGGGTGCGATCGGACACCGCGCGGTCGAGGCGCGTCGCCAGCCCGATGGTGCCGCCCGGCGCACCCTCCCCGATCAGGTCCGCCATGCGGCGGGCGGCCGCGCGGGCGGCGACGCGGCGGGGTTCCAGCACCAGCACCTTCCCGCCGGCGGCCCAGGGCTGGTCCATCAGCACCAGCGGCACCAGGGTGGTCTTGCCGGCGCCGGGCGGGGCGACCAGGACAGCGTTCGACCCTGCGGCGAGGGCGGCCGTCAGCGCCGGCAGCGCCTCGGCGACGGGAAGGTCGAGGGAGAGCATCAGGGCGGCGATAGAGGCTCCGGCGGCCCGAGGAAAGCAGGGGCGGCGCGCCGCTCAAAGCCAGGTCAGCTCTTCCCGCTGCCGCGCCTCGAACGCAGCGATGTCGGCTTCGTAGCCGAGCGTCAGCGTCACGGCATCGACGCCGCGCAGCAGGCAGTCCTTGCGGAAGGGGTCGATCTCGAAGCGGTCCACCGCACCGTCCGGCCCCGTGACCGTCTGCGCCGCCAGGTCGATGGCGATGCGCGCCCCGGGCTTCGCGTGCAGCGCCGAGCGCAGCGCCGCGCAGCGCTCGGCCGGCAGCACCACCGGCAGCGCGCCGTTCTGGAAGCAGTTGCCGAAGAAGATGTCGCCGAAGGACGGCGCGATGAAGGCGCGGAAGCCGTTGTCCACCATCACCGTCACCGCGTTCTCGCGCGAGGAGCCGCAGGCGAAATTGCGCTCGGCGACGATGATGCCGGCGCCCCTGAAGCCCTCCTGGTTCAGCGGGAAATCCGGCCGCAGCGCACCGTCGGGCGTCCGGCGCATGTCGTGGAACAGCGCCGGCGCCTGCTCCTCCCTGGGACGGCCGAGGAAGCGGGCGGGGATGATCTGGTCGGTATCGACGTTCGGCAGGTCGATCGGCAGGCCGATGGCGGCCAGCGTGGTGAAGGGGTCCATCCTGCCGCGCTCCCTCAGGCCGTCGCCAGCTTGCGCACGTCGGTGAAGCGGCCGGTCACCGCCGCCGCCGCCGCCATGGTCGGGCTCAGCAGGTGGGTCCGCACGCCCCTGCCCTGCCGCCCGACGAAATTGCGGTTCGAGGTGGAGGCGATGCGCTGCCCCGCCGTGCCGAGATCGCCGTTCATGCCGACGCACATGGAACAGCCCGGCTCGCGCCACTCGAAGCCGGCGTCGAGGAAGACGCGATCCAGCCCCTCCGCCTCGGCCTGGCGCTTCACCAGCCCGCTGCCCGCGACGGCCCAGGACGGCACCACCACCTTGCGGCCGCGCACCACGGCCGCGGCGGCGCGCAGATCCTCGATGCGGCTGTTGGTGCAGGAGCCGATGAAGACGCGATCGACCGCCACCTCCTCCAGCTTCGTGCCGGGCGTGAGGCCCATATAGGCCAGCGCGCGCGCCATGCCCTCGCGCTTGGCGGCGTCCGGTGCCGTGTCGGGGTCCGGGATGCGGGCGGTGACCGGCAGCGCGTCCTCCGGGCTGGTGCCCCAGGTCACCATGGGCGCGATGGCGGCGCCGTCCAGCGTGACGTCCCGGTCGAAGATGGCGCCGTCGTCGCTCGGCAGGCCGCGCCAGAACGCCATGGCCCTGTCCCACTCGGCGCCCCACTCGGCGCCCTTCGGCGCGAAGGGGCGGCCGTTCAGGTAGGCGAAGGTGGTGTCGTCCGGCGCCACCATCCCCGCGCGCCCGCCCGCCTCGATGGACATGTTGCAGAGCGTCAGCCGCCCCTCGATGGACAGGCCGCGTATGGCGCTGCCGGCGTATTCGATGACGTGCCCGATCGCCCCGCCCGCGCCGATGCGCGCGATGATCGCCAGGATCACGTCCTTGGCCGTCACCCCGAAGCCGAGCGCGCCATCCACCGTGATCCGCATCGCCTTCGGCTTGCGCTGCCACAGGCACTGCGTCGCCATCACATGCGTCACCTCGGAGGAGCCGACGCCGAAGGCCAGCGCGCCCAGCGCGCCATGCGTGGAGGTATGGCTGTCGCCGCAGACCATGGTCAGGCCGGGCTGGGTGATGCCCTGCTCCGGCCCCACCACATGCGCGATGCCCTGGCGCTCGTCGCCGATGTCGAAGACGGTGAAGCCGTGGTCGGCGTGGTTGCGCGCCATGGCGGCGACGATGCCGCGGTGGTGCCCGTCGGTGATCGCCGCCAGCCCCCTGCCACCGGTCGAGACGTAGTGGTCCGGCGTGCCGAAGCTGCGGTCCGGCCGGCGGAGCTTCAGGTTCCGCGCGCGCAGCCGGGCGAAGCCGGCGGCGGAGCCGTCATGCATCAGGTGGCGGTCGATGTAGAGCAGCGTGTAGCCGTCCGGCCGGTCCACCACCACGTGGCGGCGCCAGATCTTCTCGAACATGGTGAGGGCCATGGCGGGTCGCTCCTATTCCGCCGCCGCGCGCGGCATGTGGCCCAGCGTGCCCTCGTACTTCTCCGCGGCCTCGGGCGGCAGGAAGGCGGCCTCCAGCTCGCGGATGCGGTCGAAGCCGGCGAAGACATGGGTGTTGCCGAAGGGGTGGCCCTTCGACCGCGCGTCCAGCTCCGCCTCCGCCATCGGCCCGCGCTCGCGCAGCGCCACCGCCAGGTCGTGCATGGAGAGCAGCGCCGCGCGCATCAGCGCGCCGGGCAGGATGGTCACCGCGATGCCGAGCCGCGCCATGGTCTCGCGGTCCATGCGCGGGGAGATGCCGGTCATGTTGTAGAAGACCGGGCCCTTCACCTCGCGGCAGACGCGCTCCACCTCCGCCAGGTCCTTCGGCCCCTCGACGAAGGCGAGGTCCGCGCCGGCATCGAGGAAGGCGTTGGCGCGCCAGATCGCCTCCTCCAGGCTGCCGCCCCTGGCGGCGGAGCCGCCCTCGACCACCCTTGCGCCGCGGCTGTCGGTACGGGCGATCAGCACGAAGTCGGGCTCCATGGCGTCGCGCGTCGCGGCGGCCGCGCGGATCTTGCGCACCGCCTCCTCGCGCCCGGTCACCTCGCGGCCGGCGACATGGCCGCAGCGCTTCGGCGCCACCTGGTCCTCCAGGTGCATCCCCGCGACGCCGGCGCGGGCGTATTCCTCGACGGTGCGCACCACGTTGATGGCGTTGCCGAAGCCGGTATCGGCGTCGGCGATCACCGGCACCCGCACCGCCGCCGCGATGCGCCGCGCATTCTCCGCCATCTCGGTCAGCGTCATCAGCCCGGCATCCGGCAGGCCGGTGACCGAAAGCGAGGAGCCGTAGCCGGACATGTACACCGCCTCGAAGCCGGCATGCTCCAGCACGCGGGCGGACATGGCGTTGAAGCAGCCGGGCACGACCAGCGGCGCGCTGTCGCGGATCAGCGCGCGCAGCCGCGTGGCGGGGCGGACAGGATAGGCCTGGCCGAGGCGCATGGGGGTTCCTCCCGGATGGCCGCGCGGCGGGCGCGACGTGGTCTGCCCGCGATCATGCTCCGCGCCGGCGCGCGAGGGGAAGCCCCCGGGGCGCGGCACCGCGCGCGGCCGGCATCGGTCCCGCGGCGCCCGTGCCGATCCGGACGGCCCATGAAAAAGGCCGGGCGCCCAGGGGGCACCCGGCCTGATTCGGTCAGCGCGGCCCCTCCAGGGGGGCCGGCGCGATCCTACTCCTCGCCGGCCATCTCGCGGCGGCGGCGGATGGCGGCGCCGAGGATGTCGCCCAACGAGGCACCGCTGTCGGTGCTGCCGAACTCCTTCATCGCCTCGCGCTCCTCCTCGATCTCCTTGCCCTTGACGGTGAGCGACAGGCGGCGGGCGGCGCGGTCCACGGCGATGACCTTGGCATCCACCTTCTCGCCCACGGCGAAGCGCTCGGGGCGCTGGTCGCCGCGGTCGCGTGCGAGTTCCGCGCGGCGGATGAAGCCGGTGAGGACATCGTCGATCTTCACCTCGATGCCGTTCGACTGCACCTGGGTGACGATGCAGGTGACGACGTCGCCCTTGCGCACCTTGTCGAGCACCTCGGCCGCCGGGTCGTCGTGCAGCTGCTTGATGCCGAGCGAGATGCGCTCCTTCTCGACATCCACGTCGAGCACCTTGGCCTTGACGGTGCCGCCCTTCTGGTAGGCCTGGATGGCCGTCTCGCCGGGCTCGTCCCAGGACAGGTCGGACATGTGCACCATGCCGTCGAGGTCCGGGCCGACGCCGATGAACAGGCCGAACTCGGTGATGTTGCGGATCTCGCCCTCGATCTCGCTGCCCGGCGGGTGGGCGGAGAGGAAGACGTCCCAGGGGTTGCCCTGGGCCTGCTTCAGGCCGAGCGAGATGCGGCGCTTCGGCTCGTCCACGTCGAGGATCATCACGTCCACCTCCTGGGAGGTGGCGACGATCTTGCCCGGATGCGCGTTCTTCTTCGTCCAGCTCATCTCGGAGACATGGACCAGGCCCTCGACCCCCGGCTCCAGCTCCACGAAGGCGCCGTAGTCGGTGATGTTGGTGACGCGGCCGCTGAACTTGCCCTGCACCGGGTACTTCACCGCCACGCCGTCCCAGGGGTCGGACATCAGCTGCTTCATGCCGAGCGAGATGCGCTGGGTGTCCGGGTTGAAGCGGATGACCTGCACCTTCACCGGCTGGCCGATGGTCAGCGCCTCGGACGGGTGGTTGATGCGGCGCCAGGCGATGTCGGTCACGTGCAGCAGGCCGTCGACGCCGCCGAGATCGACGAAGGCGCCGTAGTCGGTGATGTTCTTCACCACGCCGTCCAGCACCATGCCTTCCTTCAGGCCCTGCACCAGCTCGGCGCGCTGCTCGGCCCGCGTCTCCTCGAGCACGGCGCGGCGCGAGACGACGATGTTGCCGCGGGCGCGGTCCATCTTGAGGATCTGGAAGGGCTGCGGGCTGCCCATCAGCGGCTGCACGTCGCGCACGGGCCGGATGTCGACCTGGCTGCCGGGCAGGAAGGCGACCGCGCCGCCGAGATCGACGGTGAAGCCGCCCTTGACGCGCCCGAAGATCACGCCGTTGACGCGCTGCTGCGCCTGGAAGGCCTTCTCGAGGTTCGTCCAGGCCTCCTCGCGGCGCGCCTTCTCGCGCGACAGGACGATGGAGCCGTCCTTGTCCTCGTAGCGCTCGACGAAGAGCTCGATGACGTCGCCGGGCTTCACTTCCGGCTTCTGCCCGGGCGGGGCGAATTCCTTGAGGGGGACGCGCCCCTCGCTTTTCAGGCCCACATCCACGACGGCGAAGTCGTCATCGACGCGGACGACCTTCCCGGTGACGACGGAGCCGGCGAAGCCGGTGTCGGGGCCGAGCATGGCGTCGAGAAGGGAGGCGAAATCCTCGGTGGTATCGGGCGAAGCGAAGGCGGTGGCGGATGCCATGAAGGGTTCTGTTCCTGCGGACGGCCTGCCTGGGCAGGCCAAGGTATGCGCCCCCGCATCGGGCGGCCCGGATGCTCCGGCGCCCGCGGGCACGGCTTGGTCCGGCGCCTTCCCCATTCCGGCGCTGCGACCCTGGAGGCATGGGCGGCGTGGCGGCCCGCCCTGAACCGGCCCGGCGCCGCGGCACCCGGATGAACGGGAGGCGCGAACACAGGTGCGCCGCGCCTCCCCTGCGGTGGCGCGGCCCGGCCGACCCGTAGGCCCCGCCTCCGGGGGCGTCAAGCGGAAAGCGCGGGCGGCGGGCGGCAGGGCCGTGGCGCCCGCCCCTGCGCAATCCTACCACTGCCGCGACAGCACCCCGCGGTTGCCCGGCCTGCGCTTTCTCTGCCCGACCGTCCCTCCGTCGTGGCTCTACCGTTCCGGAACATGAGCGGCGATCCGGAACAGGACTACTTCGCCGGCGGCATCGTCGAGGACATCACCACGGCACTCTCGCGTATCCGCTCTCTCCTTGTCATCGCGCGCAACAGCGCCTTTACGTACAAGGGACGCGCGGTGGATGCCCGTCAAACCGGACGCGACCCGGGCGTGCGTTACGTCGTCGAGGACAGCGTCAGGCGCGTGGGCGGGCGGCTGCGGATTACCGCCCAGCTTATCGACGCTGAAACCGGCCGGCACATCCGGGCCGGTCGCCTTGCGGGCCGGTCGCCTTGCGGGCCGGTCGCCTTGACGGAGACCTCGCGGACGTCTTCGATCTCCAGGAAGGTGACGGAAGCTATCGCCGGCGCCATTGACCCTCATCCTGGCTTTGCACGTGCTGTGACCCGCGCGCATTGGGGGGTGCGTCAAGGCGGCCGGCAGGCGACGAGGAGGAGGCGGTCCATCGGGTTGGCTGTGACAGTCCGTGCGGTCCGGTCGGCCGGTGAGATGACGAAAACCCGTGCGATCGACGACTCGTGCCGGATCAGCGCGAGGGCATCGCTGAATGTCGGGAGCGGCTTGGATACCACCTCACCCGCTCGGGCAGAACCTGGCGCTGCTCCGCGGCGAGTTGGCTGGCCCACAGCGCGACAAGGGAGAACAGCGCGAGGAGCGCCGGCGTGGTGCGCAGGATGGCGAGGTCGGACGAACCAGCGCAGGATGTCGGGGGGGTCGGCGTGTAGGTCGGTGCAGAGGACGGCCCGCGGCGCCTTCTCGCCGCTCGGGTCGCGCACCGTTCGGGGCACTGCCCCGGACCCCAGCGGATCGCCACCCGCAAGCCGGGGTGGTGCCAGAGCGCGGTGCCTGTGGTGACGTCGAGGCGGCGGGTGGTGCGTCCATACCAGCCGCGGACGGTGACCCGCCGCCAGCGGGTGGCCGGGCCGCGCCGCCGCTGCGCGAGGCTCGGCAGCCGCGCCCCTTTAGAGCGGGATGCGTTGAGGCAGCATCGCCGCAAACGCTGAATCCCGCGACCCGGCAAAGGCTGGAGCGTGTTGCGTGAGCGCATGCGAACGCAATGCGCTCTGGCCGGCAGGCGGCCGATGGCACCCGGACGGCGCGGCGGGGACGGCCGGCACAGGCAGGCATCGAGGCGCAGCCGGGTGACGACGGCGAGGTGCGGCGCGAGGTCGCGCAGCAGGGCGATGGCCGCGAAGCTGCCGTCGGCCACCGCGATGACGCGCCGGCCGGGCAGCCGGCGCGCGACCTGCAGCAGCGCTTGCCGGCCCCAGTCGGTCGGCGTCTCATGCCGCTTGCCTCGCCCGGCGGCATGCCGCTCGGAGGGCGCCAGCACGGTCAGGAAGGGCAGCCCCCAGACACAGCCGGCCCAGGGCACGGGTGCCAGCAGCATGACGCAGAGCCAGCGCAGGCCGCTGGCCTTGACGAAGTGGCCATGGCTGGAGCGGACCGGGTCGCGCTAGATCCCCCGCGCCGTGATCCGCCCCCCCCCAGCGCCGCTCGGTCGAGGCCGGCCACCACCGGCCCGTCGGGGACGAGGGCGGCGACGCGCAGCAGTGCAGCAAGGACGCGGTGTGCCAGCGCGCGCGAGCACCAGTGCCCGTGGCTCAACACGCGATGGTACACGGCAAAGCCGGCGGCCTCGCCGCGGCCCGTGACCCGGAGCGCCGCGGTGACCGTCCGCCGTCCCGGCGCCAACAGGGCACCGTTCACCAGCACGAGCACGTTACGCCAGACGGCGGCGGTGAAGTGGCATCGGAAGGGCCGCATCCAGCCTTCCAGCGCCTCGGCGACCACACTCGGCGCCATGGCGCTTTCCTCGCCCAGGAACCCCCGAGCACCGGAACGCTGCAGGACGCGCGGGAGAAACGCGCCATGGCCGACCGTCAGGACGAGATGCGCAGCCGGATCGAGACGTATCCCCGGCCGCCCCGGCATGGCGGCGTCGAGGTGGTGCGCGCGAACAGGGGCTACACGCCCCACAGCCGGCGCACCGGCAGGCCCACCGGCAGGCCCACCGGCAGGCCCACCGGCCGGCTGCGCCCGGCCGGCCAGGGCGACAAGGTGCAGGTGCTGTCGTGGCGCCGCGAGGCCTGGGGCAACCCGGGCCCCCTCGGCCGTGAGGCCATGCCGCTCGATGAGGCCCTCGAGTGCATCGCCAACCAGGGCTTCTTCCGGACCCGCGCCTCATGACACCAGCGTCACGGCACGTGCAAAGCCGGGCTTATACCAACTCGGTCAAAGGCTGACCCATGCGGCGCGCCAGATGGCGCGCCGAGGCCGCGAACGCGGCCCGCGCCCAATGGCGCGAAGCCAAGCCGCGCGGATGCGCGGCGCCCGGCGTCTGAGGGGCGTTGATGTGTCAACATCAACGCGCGTTGGTATTAGAACAGCGCCGTCGGCGCCACCGTGCTGCCCGTGCCGCCGGCGATCTTCAGCGGCTGCATCATGAAGGCGAACCGGTACAGCCGCCGCTCCGCCAGCTCGTCGAGCTTCATGTTCTCCAGCAGGTGCACGCCATGCACCACCAGCGCGATCTGGTGCACCGGCAGCGAGGCGTTGCGGTCCGGGTTCGGCGCCACCTCCACCGGCCAGTTGTCACTGCCGATCAGCACCGGCTCCTGGCGGATGATCCACTCGGCCGCGGCGATGCCGATGCCGGGGCAGCCGCGCACGTACTGCGCGTTGTCGGCGCCCCAGTGCACGCCCCAGCCGGTGTTGATGATCACCGCGTCGGCGCGCTCGATCTTCACCTCCTGCCGCTGCGCCGCCCCCTCCAGGTCGGCGACGGTGATCTCGTAGTTGATCGGCAGGGTGCGCACCCCCTTCAGCGCGGCGATGTCGAACATCACGCCGCGGGTGAAGACGGTGCCGATGCCATCGACGCCCATCTCGCGGAAGCCACCGCGCGTGGCGATGCTGTCGAATTTCACGCAGTTGTAGATCTCGTCGCCGATGGTCTGGTGCGGGAACGCGTCGAGTTGCGTGCCCACCTGGCCGATCTCGGAGATCACGATCTCCTCGTTCGAGCCGCGGGTGTTGGGCTCGGGATTCATGAAGGTGCGCTTGAGGTGCTGGTCGAAGCGGCGGGTGCCGAAGAACGGCATGGTGGCCTCCAGCCGGCGGCCGAGCTCGATGGTCTTGCCCTCCTGGATCATCGCCGCCGCAGCCTTGCGCTTGGCGTCGTCCAGCAGGTTCATGTAGCCGCGCCGGTCGGCCGCTCCGAAGCGCGAGGGGCAGCGCTGCGCCGAGGGCGGCGGACTCCATCCGGATTGGGCCTGTCCCTGGGCCTGCACCGGCGTTGCGCTCAGGCCCATATGCGCGCCGCCGCAGGCGAGGCACGCCGCGAACAGGCTGCGCCGCGAAAGTCCTTGCATGGACGTCTTCTCCCGAAAGCCGCGGCCCGTCCCGGCGCCGCACCGGCAAGGCTACGGGGAAAGCGCCGCGTTACGATATCACGCTGAGGGGCACGTCCGCTTTGCGCTCCGTCCCGGCCGCCGCATGATCGGGCCGGATGCGAAGAGGGCGGAACGCATGGCGGATCGCAGGCGGGTTCTGATCACCGGGGCGGCGAGCGGCATCGGCGCGGCCTGCTGCCGCGCCATGGCCGGGCCGGGCACCGCCATCGCCCTGCATACGCGCAGGAACCGCGAGGGCGCGGAGCGCGTGGCCGAACAGGTGCGCGCGGCCGGCGGCGAGGCGCATGTGCTGCTCGGCGACCTGGCGCAGGCCGGCGAGCCGGAGCGCGCGGTCACGGGCGCCGTCGCCGCGCTCGGCGGGCTCGACGTGCTGGTCTCCAATGCCGGCTTCGCCGACCGCACCCCGATGGCGAGCCTCACCGACGCCGCCTTCACGTACAGCGTCGATTCCATCGCCACGGCCCTGCTGCGGCTGGCGCGCGCCGCCCGCGCGCCGCTGATGGCCGGGCGCGATCCGCGGCTGGTCGCCGTCTCCTCCTTCGTCGCGCATGTGTTCCGGCTGGAGCATCCGGTTTTCCCGGCCTCGGCCGCGGCCAAGGCGGGGCTGGAGGCGCTGGTGCGCGCGCTCGCCATCGAATGGGCGCCGGCCGTCACGGTGAACGCGGTGGCACCCGGCTTCACCCAGAAGGACCCCGGCGCGCATGCCGCCCTCGATCCGGCGGCCTTCGCGGAGCGCGTCGCCCGCATCCCGATGCGCCGCCTGGGCGCCACGGCCGAGGTGGCGGCGGCGATCGCCTTCCTGGCCTCGCCGGCGGCCGGCTACATCACCGGCCAGGTGCTGCACGTGGATGGCGGCATCACGGCGTAGCGGCGCGCAACCCGCGCATCCCCGCCAGCCAGAGCGCGATGCCGAAGCCCCAGGCGGCATGCGCCAGCACCACGCAGAGCGCCAGCGGGGCCGGCATGCCGTAGGCGATCGGCGCGCCCGCGCTCGGCGCCAGCACCAGGAACAGGAAGGCGATGGGAATGGTGGCGCAGTAGGCGATGGCGGCGGGGGCCAGGGGCAGGCCCGGCCGCAGGCGCAGCAGCAGCAGGAACAGCACGCCCCAGCCGCCCGACCACAGCATGCCGTTCAGCAGGGCCGGCAGGCCGGACGGCTTCGGCGAGAGGTCGAAGGGCGCCACCGGATAGGCGCCGAGGGCGTGCAGCACGCCGGCCGCCGGCTGGTGGAAGGTGAGCATGGCCAGCGCCCCGGCCAGGAACCCCTCGGCAAGCCAGAACCGCCGCATCGCCGTCCCATGTCCATCCATGGGATGGCATTCGCTGCCCGGCCGCCGCGGGTAACCCGCAGCGGCCGGCCTAAGCAGGCTTTCGTGGCTTGGCCCACACTTCGTGCGGTCCAAGCGCCTGAAATGCAAGCCTGCTTAGGCTCCTGTTCGGGCGCAAACCTCCAGAGGCTTGCTTAGGGAACCCCTGAATAAGTCCTATCCGACGCGGGACCGTCTGTGATTCTCTGTCTCCCGGAGGTCCCTGTCGATGCAGCGCAGTTTTGCCGAGTATGACGGTTTCCGAAAGCAGCGGAAGATCACGCGCCGCGAGGCGTTTCTGGCCGAGATGGAGCGGGTGGTGCCATGGTCCCGGCTCGAGGCACTGATCGAGCCGCACTACCCGGTCGCCGGGAAGGGGCGGAAGCCCTATCCGCTGCGAACGATGTTGCGGGTCCACTTGCTGCGGCACTGGTATGGCTACTCCGACCCCGGGATGGAGGAGGCGCTGCACGACATCCCCGCGCTGCGGCGCTTCGCGGGGCTGGACGCGGGCACCGGCCGGATGCCGGACGAGACGACGATCCTGAACTTCCGTCATCTGCTGGAAGCGCACCAACTGGCCGAGAGCCTGTTCCAGGAAGTCGTCGCGTTGCTGGCCGAGCGCGGCCTGATCCTGCGCGAGGGCACGATCGTGGATGCCACGCTGATCGCCGCCCCGCCCTCGACGAAGAACGCGGCGCGCCAGCGGGACCCGGAGATGACGTCGAGCAAGAAGGGCAACCAGTGGCATTTCGGGATGAAGGCGCATATCGGCGCCGATACCGCGCATGGCCTGGTGCACACGCTGGAGGTCACGACCGGCAAGGTCTCGGACTACAGCATGGCGGACACGCTGCTGCATGGCGACGAGGCGACGGCGCACGGTGATCGCGGCTACGCCGACAAGACGCGTGAGCCGGATCGCCCGCGCGAGGAGGACGCCGTCGGTCCGCGCTGGTTCGTTCCGTTCAAGCGCAGGAAGGGCTGTGACACGACGGAGGAGCAGAAGCGCCTGAACCGGCTGATGGCGGCGCTGCGCTCGGCGGTGGAGCATCCGTTCCGGGTTCTCAAGCGGCAGTTCGGCTATGCGAAGGTGCGGTACCGCGGGCTGTTCAAGAACGAGCAGCACCTGTTCACCCAGTTTGCCCTGGTGGATCTGTATCTCGCGCGGCACCTGATCGCCCCTGCCGGTTGAGCACCAGGGGAGGAGTCTGTCCGACGCGGGAGCAACGGGTACCGCAAGCCACAAAAAAACTAGGCCGGCAAAGCTTGCTGGCGTGCCTGTTGTTCGAGTGCGGCGAGATATCGAGCGGGATCGCGGCG
>JAIEOP010000156.1 GCA_019750465.1 Acetobacteraceae bacterium
CGTGCTGAAGGCCGGCGGCATCGTGGTGAATTTCTCGCCGCTCTACGTCGCCGAGGAGCTGGCCGCGCAGGCGCGCGATTCCGGCACCGAGATCATGGTCGCCATCGACCTCGATCCCGTGCTGCCGCGCGTGCTGACCCTGCTGGACATGGCGGACGGACCGGTGAAGCGCGTGGTCGTGGCCGGCTTCGCCGCGGCGCTGCCCGGGATGAAGAGTGTTCTGTTCAAGCTGCTGAAGCGCCGCAGCATCGCCGCGGTCCCCGCCGATGCGCGCGTCTCCGGCTTCGCCGACCTGCTGGCCGCGCCGCCGATCGCCGCCCCGGCCGCGCGGACGCCGGGGGACATCGCGGTGCTGCAATACACCGGCGGCACCACCGGCATCCCCAAGGGCGTGATGCTGACGCACGCCAACCTCACCGCGAACCTGCGCCAGATGGAGGCCTGGTTCACCACCTGCCGTCCCGGCGAGGAGCGGATGCTGGCGGTGATCCCCTTCTTCCACGTCTTCGCCATGACGGTGGCGATGAACAGCGCCATCGCCATGGGCGCCGAGATCATCATGCTGCCGCGCTTCGAATGGAAGATGCTGCAGGCCACGCTGCGCCGCACGCGGCCCACCGTCTTCCCGGGCGTGCCGACGCTGTTCAAGGCCTGCCTCGACAACGGCGCGACGCGGGAAGACCTGGCCTCCGTCCGCGCCTGCATCTCGGGCGGCGCGCCGCTGCCGGTGGCGGTGAAGCAGCAATTCGAGGCGCTGTCCGGCAGCATCATGGTGGAGGGCTACGGCCTGACCGAGGCCAGCCCGGTCTGCTTCTCCAACCCCTTCGAGGGCGAGAACCGCGCCGGCACCATCGGCCTGCCGCTGCCGGGCGTGCGCGCCGAGATCCGCGACCTGGGGGATCCCGCCCGCACCCTGCCGGTGGGCGAGCGGGGCGAGCTGGTCCTGGCCGGGCCGAACATCATGGCCGGCTACTGGAACCGGCCGGCGGAGACCGCCGAGGTGCTCGGCGCGGACGGCTTCCTGCGCACCGGCGATGTCGGGATCATGGACGCCGACGGCTACGTCACGCTGGTGGACCGCATCAAGGACCTGATCCTCGTCTCCGGCTTCAACGTCTATCCGCGCGTGGTGGAGGAGGCGCTGTATCGCCACCCCGACGTCGCCGCCGCGACCGTGGTCGCCATGCCCGACCCCTATCGCGGCGAGAGCCCGGCGGCCTTCGTCGAGCCGAAGCCCGGCGCCACGATCGCCGCCGAGGCGCTGCGCGACTTCCTCAAGGACAAGCTGAACGCCGTGGAGATGCCGCGGCTGATCGAGGTCCGCCCGGCGCTGCCGCGCACCATGGTGGGCAAGCTGTCGAAGAAGGAGCTGAAGCAGGAGATGCAGCAGCGCGCCGCCGGAGGGGACACCGGCTGATGGACGGGCAGGCCACCACGGGGCAGGAGCTGTTCACGGTGAACCAGCTCGCCGAGGCGCTCGGCATCACGCCCCGGGCGATCCGCTTCTACGAGAGCAAGGGGCTGATCGCGCCGCGGCGCGTCGGCAGCATGCGGGTCTTCGCCCGCCGCGACCGGGCCCGGCTGCTGCTGATCCTGCGCGGCATCCGGCTCGGATTCTCGCTCGCCGAGGTGCGCGAGTACCTCGATCTCTACGACCTCGACCCGTCGCAGCGCGAGCAGACGCGGCTGCTGCACGGGAAGGTCGCGACGCGCATCGCCGCGCTCGAGGCGCAGCGGGCCGACCTCGACGAGGCGCTGGCCGAGCTGCGCGACATCGCCGCCCAGGCGGAGCAGGCGCTGCGCCACGACCACGAGACCACTCCATCCCGCCGCGCCGAGCGCGGCGAGGCAGCCTGAACAGGGGACAACGCCAATGACCGATGTCGTGATCGCGGCCTATCGCCGCTCGCCCTTCCACCTCGCCAACCGGGGCGAGCTGGTGAAGCTGCGCCCGGACGAGATGGCGGCGCAGGTGGTGAAGGCGCTGCTGGCCGACAGCGGCGTCGATCCCGCCACCATCGAGGACCTCGTCGTCGGCTGCGCCTTCCCCGAGGGCGAGCAGGGCTTGAACGTGGCGAAGCTCATCGGCTTCATCGCCGGCCTGCCGGAGAGCGTGGCGGGCGCGACCGTGAACCGCTTCTGCGGCTCCTCCATGCAGTCCGTGCACCAGGCCGCCGGCGCGATCCGCATGGGCGCGGGCGAGGCGTTCCTCTGCGCCGGCGTCGAGAGCATGAGCCGCGTGCCGATGATGGGCTTCAACCCCATGCCGCATCCGGGCCTGGTGAAGGACTACCCGCAGGCGCTGATCTCCATGGGCGAGACCGCCGAGAACGTGGCCCGCCGCTACCAGGTGACGCGCGGCGAGCAGGAGGGTTTCGCGGTGCGCAGCCACGCCAAGGCTACCGCCGCGCAGGCGGCGGGCAAGCTCACGGACGAGATCGTCCCCCTGCAGGTGAACGGCAAGACCGTGGCGCAGGATGGCTGCATCCGCCCCGACACCTCGGCCGAGGGGCTGTCCGGCCTGAAGCCCGCCTTCCGTGCGGACGGCACGGTGACGGCCGGCACCTCCTCCCCGCTGACCGACGGCGCCACGGCGGTGCTGGCATGCAGCGCCGAGTACGCGCAGCGGCACGGCCTCACGCCGCTGGCACGCGTGAAGTCCATCGCCGTCGCCGGCTGCGCGCCGGAGATCATGGGCATGGGTCCGGTGGAGGCCACGAAGAAGGCGCTGGCGCGGGCCGGCATCGCCGCGAAGGATCTCGACGTGGTGGAGCTGAACGAGGCCTTCGCGTCGCAGGCGCTCGCCTGCATGCGCGAACTCGGGATCGACGAGGCGAAGGTGAACCTCGATGGCGGCGCCATCGCGCTCGGCCATCCGCTGGGCGCGACGGGGGCACGCATCACCGGCAAGGCGGCGCAGCTGCTGCGGCGCGAGGGCGGGCGCTACGCGCTGGCGACGCAGTGCATCGGCGGCGGCCAGGGCATCGCCACGGTGCTGGAGGCGGTGTGATGGGCGCGTCCGATCGCGGAGCACCGCAGCGCAGCGAGGAGCGGAGCGTGAATCAGCCGCGCCGACATGAAGCCATCAGGAAGGTCGGCGTGATCGGCGCCGGCGTGATGGGCGCCGGCATCGCCGCGCACTGCGCCAATGCCGGCGTGCCGGTGGTGCTGCTGGACATCGTCCCCGGCGGCGCCGCCAGGGCCGTGGAGACCATGCTGCGCGCCGATCCGGCACCCTTCATGCAGCGCTCCGCGGCACGTCTGGTTACGCCGGGCAACCTGGAGACCGACCTCGGCCTGCTCGCCGACTGCGACTGGATCTGCGAGGCGATCGTCGAACGGCTGGACGCCAAGCGCGACCTCTACGCGAAGCTGGACGCCGTGCGGGAGCCGGGCTCGATCGTGTCGTCGAACACCTCGACCATCCCGCTTGCGACTCTCGTCGAGGGCGCCGCGAGGGAGTTCGCGGAAAGCTTCCTGATCACGCATTTCTTCAACCCGCCGCGCTACATGCGGCTGCTGGAAGTGGTGCAGGGCCCGGCGACGCGCGCCGACGCGGTGGCGACGATCTCCGAGTTCGCCGACCGCCGGCTCGGCAAGACGGTGATCCCCTGCAAGGACCGGCCCGGCTTCATCGCCAACCGCATCGGCGGGCTGTGGATGCAGAGCGCGATCAACCACGCCTTCGACATGGGGCTTTCCGTCGAGGAGGCGGATGCGGCGATGGGGCGGCCGATCGGCGTGCCGAAGACCGGCGTCTTCGGGCTGCTCGACCTCGTGGGCATCGACCTGATGCCGCATGTCGCGGCCAGCATGAAGGCGACCCTGCCGGCCGACGATGCCTACGTGCTCGGCCTGCGCGAGCACCCGCTGATCATGAGGCTGATCAAGGAGGGGCGCACCGGCCGCAAGGGCGGCAAGGGCGGCTTCTACACGCGCACGCGCGACGCCGAGGGGAAGACGATCCGCCGCGCCATCGACCTCGCCACCGGCGAGGACCGGCCGGAAGCGCGCGTCGCGCTGGAAAGCCTGGAGCTGCGCGACCTGCGGCAGGTCGCCGAGCACCCGGACCGGGGCGGCCGCTACGTGCGCGCCGTGCTGCTGGAGACGCTGTCCTACGCGGCATCGCTGGTGCCGGAGATCGCCGACGACGTCGCCAGCGTCGATGCCGCCATGCGGCTCGGCTACAACTGGCGCTGGGGGCCGTTCGAGCTGATCGACAGGCTGGGCGCATCCTGGCTCGCCGCCGCGCTGCGCGAGGCCGGCCGGCCGGTGCCGCGGCTGATCGAGCAGGTCGGCGAGGGCAGCTTCTACCGCGTGCAGGATGGGCGCCTGCAGTATTTCGGCACGGACGGCGCCTGGCGCGACGTGCCGCGCGGCGAGGGCGTGCTGCTGCTGTCGGACGTGAAGCGCGCGGGCAAGCCGCTGGCGCGGAATGCCGGCGCCAGCCTCTGGGACGTCGGGGACGGCGTCGCCTGCCTCGAGTTCCACACCAAGATGAACGCGCTCGATCCCGACGTCCTGGCGATGATCGGCCGTGCCATCGCCATGGGGAAGAAGGGCGCCTTCAAGGCGCTGGTGATCCACAACGAGGGCGAGAATTTCTCGGTCGGCGCCAATATCGGCCTCGCCCTGTTCGCCGCGAACATCGCCGCCTGGGGCGAGATCGAGGGCATGATCGAGGGGGGACAGAAGGCGATGCACGCGCTGCGCGCCGCGCCCTTCCCCGTGGTCGGCGCGCCCTCCGGCATGGCGCTCGGCGGCGGTTGCGAGGTGCTGCTGCACTGCGATGCCGTGCAGGCGCATGCCGAGAGCTACATCGGCCTGGTCGAGGTGGGCGTGGGGCTGATCCCGGGCTGGGGCGGCTGCACGGCCATGCTGCGGCGCTGGTCGGAGAACCCGCGCGCGCCGAAGGGGCCGATGCCTCCCGTCGCCAAGGCCTTCGAGATGATCTCCACGGCACAGGTGGCGAAGTCGGCCTTCGAGGCGCGGGAGATGCTGATCCTGCGTCCCACCGACGGCATCACCATGAACCGCGACCGGCTGCTGGCGGATGCGAAGGCCAAGGCGCTGTCCATGGTGGAGGACTACCGGCCGGCCGAGCCGAAGACGCTGCGCCTGCCGGGGCCGACCGGCCATGCGGCGCTGTCGATGGCGGTGCAGCAGCAGGCGGCGATGGGCCGCGTGACGCCGCACGACGTGGTGGTGTGCGACCACCTCGCCACCACCCTCACCGGCGGGCCGAGGGCGGACCACACGGAGGAGATGACGGAGGATCAGGTGCTGACGCTGGAGCGCCAGTCCTTCATGGCGCTGCTGAAGACCTCCGGCACCCTCGCCCGCGTCGAGCACATGCTCGAGACGGGGCGGCCGCTCAGGAACTGACCCCTTCGTCCCTCCCCCGCCAGCGGGGGAGGGACGATCCGCCCCCTCTCAGGAATCCCTCCATGCCCGGCTACACCGCCCCGCTGCGCGACATGCGCTTCCTGCTGAACGAGTTCGTCGATCCCGCCCGGCTGCGCTCCCTGCCCGGCTGCGAGGAGATGACGCCCGACCTCATCGACCCGATCCTCGATGAGGCGGGCAAGCTCTGCTCCGAGGTGCTCTTTCCGCTGAACCGATCCGGCGACGAGGAGGGCTGCACCATCGAGAACGGCGTGGTGCGCACGCCGAAGGGCTTCCCCGAGGCCTACCGGATGTACTGCGAGGGCGGCTGGGCCTCGCTGGCCTGCGACCCGGCCTATGGCGGCCAGGGCCTGCCGAAATCCGTGGCGATGCTGTTCGAGGAGATGATGTGCTCGGCGAACCTCGCCTTCGGCATGTACCCCGGCCTGTCGCACGGCGCCTATGCCGCGTTGTCGAAGCACGGCACCCAGGAGTTGCGCGACCGCTACCTGCCGAAGCTCGTCACCGGCGAGTGGTCCGGCACCATGTGCCTGACCGAGCCGCAATGCGGCACCGATCTCGGCCTGATCCGCACGCGGGCGGTGCCGGCGGATGACGGCACCTACCGCATCACGGGCAACAAGATCTTCATCTCGGCCGGCGAGCACGACCTGACCAGCAACATCCTGCACCTGGTGCTGGCCAAGCTGCCGGATGCGCCCCCGGGCACGCGCGGCATCTCGCTGTTCCTGGTGCCGAAATTCCTGCCGACCGAGGATGGCCGGCCGGGCGCGCGCAACGGCGTGGTCTGCACCGCGCTGGAGCACAAGATGGGCATCAAGGCCAGCGCCACCTGCGCCATGAGCTTCGACGACGCCGTGGGCTGGCTGGTCGGCCAGCCGCACCGGGGCCTCGCCGCCATGTTCACCATGATGAACGAGGCCCGCCTCGGCGTCGGCGTGCAGGGCCTCGGCCTCGCGGAGGTGAGCTACCAGAACGCCGTGGCCTATGCGAAGGACCGCCTCCAGGGCCGCGCACTGGGCGGCGCGCAGCACCCCGACAAGCCGGCCGACCCGATCATCGTCCACCCCGACGTGCGGCGCATGCTGCTGACCATGCGCGCGCAGACCGAGGGCTGCCGCGCGCTGGCGCTGTGGACCGCGCTGGAGCAGGACGTGGCGCTGCGCCACCCCGACGCGGCGGAGCGCGAGGCGGCGGACGACTTCGTGCAGCTCATCACGCCGGTGGTGAAGGCGTATCTCACCGACATGGGCTGGGATTCCACGGCGATCGGGATGCAGGTGCTGGGCGGGCACGGCTACATCCGCGAATGGGGCATGGAGCAGTACGTCCGCGACGCCCGCATCGCGCAGATCTACGAGGGCACCAACGGCATCCAGGCGCTGGACCTGGTCGGGCGCAAGATGGGCCAGCATGCCGGGCGCTACCTGCGGCGCTTCTTCCACCCCGTGCTCGCCTACATCGAGGCGCGGTCCGAGACCCCGGCGATGGAGGAGTTCATCCTCCCCCTCTCCAAGGCCTTCGGCCGTCTGCAATCCGCCACGGCCGAGGTCGCGCGCCGCGGCATGGGCGACCCCTTCGAGGCAGGCGCCGCGGCGACCGACTACCTGCGCCTGTTCGGCCTGACGGCGCTGGCCTATTGCTGGGCACGCATGGCCGAGGCGGCCCTGGCGAAGGGGGACGGCGAGGAAGCCGCCTTCTACCGCGCCAAGCTCACCACCGCGCGCTTCTTCATGCAGCGCATCCTGCCGCAGACCGGCGCGCTGTCGGCGCAGATCATGGCCGGCGGCGCGGTGCTGCGGGAGATGGAGGAGGCCGCGTTCTGAGCCGCGCCGCCCCGGCCGCAACGCGCGTGTTGCGGCCGGCACCGCCGCGGGGGCAGGATACCGCCCGTGAACCGGCAGCACGCCGGGACGGGAGGACACCATGCTGCATCGACGCACCGCACTGGCGGCCGCCATCGGCACCATCGGGCTGGCCCGGCCGCAATTGGCGCGGGCCGCCGACACCACCGGCATCACCGCGACCGAGATCAAGGTCGGCAACACCGCGGCCTACAGCGGCCCGGCCTCGGTCTACGGCACCATCGCGCGCAGCCAGGCCGCCTATTTCCGCATGATCAACGAGGCGGGCGGCATCGCCGGCCGGAAGATCACCTTCATCACCTATGACGACGGCTACAGCCCGCCCAAGACGGTGGAGCAGGTGCGCCGCCTGGTCGAGCAGGACCGCGTCGCCTGCCTGTTCCAGACCCTCGGCACGGCGGCGAACAGCGCCATCGTGCGCTACATGAACCAGCGCCGCGTGCCGCACCTGTTCGTCGGCACCGGCGCCGACAAGTGGGGCAACTACCAGGACACGCCCTGGACGATCGGCTGGCAGCCCAGCTACCGCATCGAGACCCACATCTACATGAAGCACATGCTGGCGGAGCGGCCGAACCCGCAGATCGGCCTGCTCTACCAGAACGACGATTTCGGCAAGGACTACATCATCGGCGCGCGCGACATCCTGAAGGAGCGCTTCGACGCGATGGTGCGCACCGTCTCCCACGAGGTCACCGACGCCACGGTGGACAGCCAGATCCTGTCGCTGCAGGCCGCCGGCTGCGACGTGCTGCTGACCGCGACCACGCCGAAATTCGCCGCCCAGACCATCCGCCGCGTGCACGACATCGGTTGGCGGCCGCTGCACTACCTCACCAACGTCTCCATCTCGGCCGGCACGGTGATGAACCCGGCGGGGGCGGAGAAGGGCATCGGCATCATCACCTCCGCCTACCTGAAGGACCCGACGGACCCCGCCTGGCGGGAGGATGGGGGCATGCGCGACTGGCGCGCCTTCATGGCCCGCTGGTTCCCCGAGGGCGACCTGCTCGATGCGAGCAACGTCTACGGCTACGGCGCGGCGATCACGCTGGTGCAGGTGCTGCGCCAGTGCGGCCGCGACCTCACGCGCGAGAGCCTGATGCGCGAAGCGGCGAACCTGCGCGACCTCGAGGTGCCGATCCTGCTGCCCGGCATCCGGGTCAGCACCAGCCCCACCAATTTCCGGCCGATCCGCCAGATGCAGCTGGCACGCTGGACCGGCACCACCTGGGAGCGCTTCGGCGACGTGCTGGAGGGCGCCGCGGTCGGCTGACCTGCTCCCCCTCCCCCGCTCCGCGGGGGTTCGACGTACACGTCGAACCGGGGTGGGGGCTGCCTGCCCCGCGTCGCGGCTAGCGGAACGCCCGCATGATCCGCCCCCAATCCTCGATGGCGTGCTCCTGGCCGGGGACGAGCTGGACGGTGAACTCGGTGTAGCCGGCGTCGCGCAGGTCGCCGACGCGGCGCTTCAGCTCCGCCTCGGTCGCCGTGAAGGAGGTGATGCGGATCATCTCGGCGGTGACGAAGGGCCGTTCCTCCGGCTTGACGAACATCAGGTGGCCGCGGTGGTTCTGGATCCAGGGCGCGTCCTTCGGCTCGAAGCCGCGGGCGAGCGCGACATAGCCCTCGACCTCGCGCCGCACGCTCTCGGGCAGCGGGGAGATGTTCGGCAGGCCGGACAGCGCCTCGTCCGCCGCCCGGTGCAGCAGCACGCAGGCGCGCGGGCCGGCCTGGGCGACCGCGCGCTCGCTGTCGGCCGGCTCGCCCTCCGCCAGCACGCAGCCGAGGACGAAGGCGGTGGCCTGCAGCTCCGGCGTCGCGTGGCCGGCCGCTGTCCAGGCCTGCTG
The DNA here is from genome assembly GCA_019750465.1 of Acetobacteraceae bacterium. Classification (GTDB taxonomy): domain Bacteria; phylum Pseudomonadota; class Alphaproteobacteria; order Acetobacterales; family Acetobacteraceae; genus JAIEOP01. Next base: position 9,122 of record JAIEOP010000156.1, read on the forward strand.
CATCTCCGCCAGCATCGCCACCGCGGCCGGGACGTCGGAGAAGAAGTTGATCCAGGCCGCACCCAGCCTGGCCGTCAGCGCCCGCGCGCGTGGGCCTGCGGCGGCCAGGTGCAGGCGCATCGGCGTGCGCGTGTCGATCAGGCCGAGCTCCGGGTTCAGCAGGCGGATCTTGCGCCGCTGGCCCTCCAGCTCGGCTTCCACGATCTCCTCGCGCAGCAGCGCCAGCATGACGCGGATGTACTCCTCGAAATCCTTCAGCCTCATGGCGCCGAGCCCCATGGCGCGCCGCCCGGTGAAGCCGGTGCCGAGCCCCATGTCGATCCGCCCCGGCGCCAGCTTGTTGAGCGAGGCAAAGGCGTTGGCCGTCACCGGGGCGATCCGATTGGACGGGATCAGCACGCCCGTTCCCAGCCGGATGCGGCCCGTCTTCACCGCCGCGGCGCCCATGGCGACGAAGGGGTCGGCACTCAGCATCTGCGTGTCGTAGAACCAGGCGGTGGCGAAGCCGAGTTCCTCGGCGCGCTGCGCCACCTTCCAGCTCTCGGCGTCGGTGGGCATGGCGATGCCGAACTGCATGATGCGTCCTCCCGATCCTGCCCGTGCAGCGAAGCGCGGCCGGCAACCCGGCGCAAGCGTGGCGGCCCGGCATGCGGATTCCCGCTTCACCAGGGGCGGCGAAGGCCCCTACCCTTGCCGCGACGGCGCCGACGGCGCCCCATGAGGAAGGGTCCATCATGTTCGAACTCTCTCGCCGCGCCGCGCTGGCCGGCCTCGGCGCCGCCGCCACCCTCGGCGGGCCGGCGCGCGCCCAGGGGCAGCCGACCATCCGCATCGGCGTGCTCTCCGACATGTCCGGCCCCTACCGCGACATCAGCGGCCCGGGCTGCGTCGCCGCGGCGCGCCAGGCCGTGCAGGATTTCGCCGCCGCCTCCGGGCTGAACGTGGAGATCCTGCAGGCCGACCACCAGAACAAGGCCGATGTCGGCCTGAACATCGCCCGCCAGTGGTTCGACCGCGACGGCGTCGACGCGATCACGGACGTGAACAACAGCGGCATCGCCTTTGCGCTGAACGGGCTGGCGCGCGAGAAGAACAAGGCGCACATCAACTCCGGCGCCGCCTCGGTGGACTTCACCGGCCCGCATTGCAGCCCCAATGCCGTGCACTGGACCACCGACACCTGGGCCAATGCGCAATCCACGGGCGGCGCCCTGGCCCGTGCCGGCGCCAAGCGCTGGTACTGCATCACCGCCGACTACGCTTTCGGCCACAGCGTGCAGCGCGAGGTCACCCGCGTCGTGCAGGCCAATGGCGGCGAGGTGGTCGGCGCCTCGGTCTATCCCTTCCCGCAGACCACCGACTTCTCCTCCTTCCTGGTCACCGCCGCGGCGGCGCGGCCGGACGTGATCGCGCTCTGCAACGCCGGCACGGACATGATCAACTGCGTCAAGCAGGGGCAGGAATTCGGCCTCGCGGGCCGGCGCATCCGCGTCGCCGCGATGATCGCCTTCATCGTCGACGTGCACACCCTCGGCCTGCAGTCCGGCCAGGGGCTGACCTTCACCGAGAGCAGCTACTGGGACCTCAACGACCGCACCCGCGCACTGACCGCGCGCATCCGGCCGAAGATGCCGAACAATTTCTGGCCGAACAGCGTGACCTTCCAGTGCTACTCCGTGGTGTTGCACTACATGAAGGCCTGCGCCGCGATCGGTCCCGCCCAGGCCAAGGCCAGCGGCCTGGCCGCCATCGAGGCGATGAAGCGCCTGCCGACGGACGACGACGCCTTCGGCGCGGGCAGCGTGCGCGCCGATGGGCGCAAGCTCCACCCCACCTACCTGCTGCAGGCCAAGGCGCCGGGCGAAAGCCGGGGGCCGTGGGACTACCTGAAGCTGGTCGCCACGACGCCGGCCGAGGAGGCGTTCCGTCCCCTCGCGGACGGCAACTGCGCGTTCCTCCGCACATGATGCGCGCCGCACCCACGCGTCGCGCCGTCCTCGGCACGACCCTCCTTGCGCCTGCCATCGCCGCCGCCCAGGGCCGCGGTCCGGATGGCTGGCCGGGCGGCCGCACCGTCAGCCTGGTGCTGCCATTCGCGCCCGGCGGCGGCACCGATGTCGTCGTGCGCATCCTGCTGGACGGGTTCGCCGAATACTTCGGCGGCAATTTCGTCATGGAGCACCGCCCCGGCGCCACCACCACCGTGGCCGGCCGCCACGTGGCGCGCGCGCGGCCGGACGGGCTGACCCTGCTGGTCGGCTCCAACTCCACCTTCGCCCAGGCGCCGCACGCCTTCCGCAACCCGGGCTACGATCCCTTCGCCGACTTCACCCATGTCAGCCTGCTCTTCGCCTCGGCCTACCTGCTGGTGGCGAACCCGAAGTGGCAGGGCTTCGGGCAGATGATCGAGGCCGCGAAGCGCGCGCCGGGCACGCTCACCTACGGCACCTGGGGCGTCGGCAGCACGGCGCACCTGCTGATGCTCGACCTGGGCGCGCGCACCGGGACGGAGATGCTGCACGTGCCGTTCAACGGCCCGGCGCCGGCGCTGACGGAGATCCTGGCGGGCCGGCTGGACATGATGTTCACCACCTACGCCCCGGCGCGCGGCCATGTGCTGGACGGGCGGCTGCGCGCCCTCGCCACGCCGCACGAGGCGCGCCTGGCGGCGATGCCCGCCGTGCCGACGCTGATCGAGCTTGGGCTGCCGGACTTCCTGGTCAGCGCCTGGTGGTGCTTCTCCGGCCCCGCCGGCCTGCCGCCGGCGCTGGCCCCGGCGCTCGACGCGGCGATCCGCGCCGCCGTCGCGCGGCCCGCGGCACAGCGCCCGATCGAGGATTTCGGCCTGCTGCCGCTGCCGCTCGGGCCTGAAGCCCTGCGCGAGCGCATGGCCAAGGACCACCGGCTGATGGGCGAGCTGATGCGGAAGGCGGGGATCACGCCGGAGTAGGCGGAAGCTACGCGGAACCCATATCCGTGCCGGAGGGATGCCGATGCCGAAGACCACGCCGATCATCCTGGACGACGATCTTGCCGGATTCGTGAACCGCCAGGTTGCGGATGGCCGCTACGCTTCCACGGACGAGGTGGTGCGTGCGGGCCTGCGCCTTCTGGAGGAGTGCGAGACTGATATCGACGCGCTGCGCAGCGCGCTGATCGAGGGCGAACGGAGCGGACCTTCCCTGCCCTTCGACTTCGATGCCTTTCTCGCCGAGATGCGCGGCCGTCGAGCCGGATGACAGGCTACGTCCTCTCGCCGGCAGCGCGCGCCGACCTCGATGACATCTGGAATTACACCAACGCGCGTTGATGTTGACACATCAACGCCCCTCGGACGCCGGGCGCCGCGCATCCGCGCGGCTTGGCTTCGCGCCATTGGGCGCGGGCCGCGTCCGCGGCCTCGGCGCGCCATCTGGCGCGCCGCATGGGTCAGCCTTTGACCGAGTTGGTATTGCACCGCCCGCCATTGGGGCGAGGAGCAGGCCGAGCGCTATCTCCTTTCGATCCGGGATGCTTGCGCGGCACTCGCCGAGGGTCGCAGACGGGGCCTGTCGGCCGATGCGGTCCGGGCAGGCTACCGGAAGCATGCCGTCGGGTCGCACGTGCTCTTCTAGAGCAATATCCGTTCTGGTTGAATCGAGGGGATTCCCAAATCGGCTGTGATCTGATTCAAGCTGTGTGCTGGC
>JAIEOP010000306.1 GCA_019750465.1 Acetobacteraceae bacterium
AGCACCGCCCAGCCCTCGCGCAGCAGCGCCGCCGCCGCCGCATCCTCGCCGGTGAGGCCGGCGGCATGCGCCCGGCCGCCGCGCAGGCTGCGGCGGGCGTCGTCGGTCATCGTGCCTGGATGGTCTCGCGGATGATCGCCACCGCCTCCCCGATCATCGGCGCGGTGACGTCGAGATGGGTGCAGGCGCGCACCCGGCCGCCAAGGCCGCTGACGGCGACGCCCTGCATCTGCAGCCGTGCCTGCAGCGTGGCGACATCCATGCCGGCGCCGCGCACGTCGAAGAACACCAGGTTGGTGTCCGGCGTCTCCACCTCGATGCCGGGGATCTGCGCCAGGCCGCGGGCCAGCGCCTTGGCGTTCGCATGATCCTCCGCCAGCCGGTCCACGTGATGGTCGAGCGCGTACAGGCAGGCGGCGGCGCAGATGCCGGCCTGGCGCATCGAGCCACCGAGCCGCTGCTTCCAGCGCCAGGCCGCGCCGATAAACGCCTCCGAGCCGCAGAGCATCGCGCCGAGCGGCGCACCGAGCCCCTTGGTGAAGTCCAGCCAGACGGAATCGTAGGAGGCCACCATGTCCTTCGCGGCGATGCCGGCGGCCACGCAGGCATTCATCAGCCGCGCGCCGTCCATGTGGGTGGACCAGCCCTGTTCGTGCGCCACCGCGGCCACCGCGTCCAGCTGCGCCAGCGGCCAGACCGTGCCGCCGCCGATATTCGCCGTCTGCTCCACCTCGAGCAGGCGTTGCGGCGGGGTGTAGCGCGTGCGGGGCCGGACGGCGGCGCGCACGTCGTCCGCGGTGAACATGCCCCTGGGGCCCTTCAGCGGCATGATCTGCACGCCGGTGAAGGCCGCATGCGCGCCGCCTTCGGAGTGCAGGATATGGCTGGTCTCGTGCGCCACCACCTCGTCGCCCTTGCCGCAATGGGTCAGGATGGCGACGACGTTGCACATGGTGCCGGAGGGCAGGAACATCGCCGCCCCCTTGCCCGTCAGCGCCGCCATGCGGTCGCAGAGCGCGTGCACGGTGGGGTCGTCGCCGTGCTGCTCGTCGCCGACCACGGCGCGCATCATCGCCTCCTTCATCGCGGGGGTCGGGCGGGTCTGCGTGTCGGAGTAGAGGTTGATGCGGGTGGGCGGCGCGCCGGCGGGTGGGCGGGGCGGGGCGTGGACCATGCGGGGATGCCTCTGCGTCGGGGAGCGACGATGGCCGGGGCCGGCGTTGACGGCAAGCGCCAGCCTTGCCCTGTCATTCCGCCGATGTCATGGTCGTGCGGCGCACAGCGGGAAAGAGCGACATGGCGCTCGGGGATGTCCTGAAGGCCGATCTGGCCAGGTCGTTGACCATCACCGGGCCGGCCGGCGGCAACAACTCGCCCGGCAATGTCCAGGCCCGCTGCGGGCCAGCCCAGCGCACGGTGGACATCGTGACCGAGGCCGTCACGGCCAGCGTCGCCACCGGCGCCGCGGGCCACGGCGGCGCCACGCTGACGCTGACGGCGAGCAGCGCGCTGGCGGCCGAGGCGCACTGGCTCGCCTGGAATCCCTGGCGCGCCTACATCACCCACCTGACGGCGGCGAAGCGCTTCTTCGTCACCGCGAACCTCACCGGCTGCGGCGTGATCGTCGCCGGCGACGAGACCGACCCCTATGTGGTGCACGCCAATTGCGCCGCCGCCAGCGTGGTGGACTTTCCCGCCTCGGGGAGCGTGCAGACCTACAACGACGACCTGACGGCGGAGCGCAACGTCTTCTACGGCCAGGTGGCGACGGAGCTGGTGCGGCTGAACCACATCCCCGCGCGCGACCTGCAGATGCTGCGGCCGGAGGACTACGGCAAGCGGCTGAGCGAGGGCTATGGCGGGGTCTGCGCCGTCTTCGGCATCTCCGACGGCGCGCGCTGGAAGATCTACTACAATGTCGGCCGCAACGGGCAGGGCATCACGCGCCAGCTCTTTCCCGACTTCCAGTCGCTGTAGTCCGCCGCGCCCGCCAACCGGAGGATCGCGGCACGGCGCGGCAGACTCAGGCCGACCCGAAGCCGTGGCGCCGCCAGATCGGCGCGACGGCGGGACGCCGCGCAACCGCCGCGCTGAGTGCTTCGATGCGCGGGCAATGCGCAGGCGTCCAGACGCGGCCGCCGACCCAGCGCGAAAGGGTTGCGATGACGAGGTCCGCAAGGCTGAAGCGCGCGCCGAGCAGGTAGGGCCCCTCGCCCATGGCATGTGCCTCGACGAGCGACAGCAGGTCGTGCGCCATCGCCTCGGCCCGCGCCTTGATCGCCGGGGCATGGGCAGGGTCGGCGCTGAACCGCTCCGGGTAGTCCCAGCGCGTGACATGCGGGTAGAACTCGCCCGTCAGCAGCGCAGTCCAGCGCAGCGCGACCGCACGCGCCGGGTCGCCGGGCGGGGGCAGCAGCGCGACGTCGCGGTGGCGGTCATCGAGGGTCAGCAGGATGGCCAGCAGCTCGGTCACCACCGTGCCGCCCTCGGGCAGCACCAGGGTCGGGATGCGACCCATCGGGTTGATGCGCCGGTACTCCGCCGCGAGCTGGTGGTCGCCCTTCAGCGGCACGTGGCGGAGCTCGACGGCTGCGCCGATCTCGGCCAGCGCCATCTCGACAGGCCCGGAGCCGGAGCCCTCGTCGCCGTAGAGGAGGTAGGGCGCATCTGCCATGCCGGGCCTCACGCGCGGGCCGGCGGCGTCGCCGGCGTGGCTGGTGCGGCGGGCGACGGCCGGCCGTAGAGCTGCATCGCGCGGCGCTCGAAGGCGCGCACCATCAGCCGCACCGCCTCGTTGAACACGGTGCCGATCACCGCCTGCAGCAGGCGGGACCGGAACTCGAAGTCGACGAAGAAATCCACCTCGGTCCCGAGCGGGTGCGGGTGGAAGCGCCAGTGGTTGTTCAGGTGGCGGAAGGGGCCGGTCAGGTAGCGCACATGGACATGGAAGGGACGTTCCAGGGTGACCTGGCTGCGGAAGGTCTCGCGGAACATCTTGAAGCCGATGGTGAGATCCGCGGTCAGCTCGGACTCGGTGCTGGCAACCACGCGCGCGCCGACGCACCAGGGCAGGAATTCCGGGTAGCGGCGCACATCGGCGACCATGTCGAAGAGCTGCTCCGGCGTGTAGCGCAGCAACTTCTTTTCGGCGTGCGTCGGCATGCGTTCAGGCGGGTCCGGCCAGGCGTGCGGCGCGGGCATCCCGCAACGTCTTGAAATCCCGGTCCGCGTGGTAGGAGCTGCGCGTCAGCGGCGTGGCGGAGACGAGGAGAAAACCCTTGCCACGCGCCATGCGGGCATAGTCCTCGAACTCCTCGGGCGTGACGAAGCGGTCCACCGCCGCATGCTTCACCGTCGGTTGCAGGTACTGGCCGATGGTCAGGAAATCCACCTCCGCGCTGCGCAGATCGTCCATCACCTGTCCGACCTCCGCCCGTGTCTCACCCAGGCCCACCATCAGCCCGGACTTGGTGAAGATGGAGGAATCGCGCCCCTTCACCCGGTCCAGCAGCCGCAGCGAGTGGTAGTAGCGCGCGCCGGGGCGGATGGTTGGGTACAGTTTCGGCACCGTCTCCAGATTATGGTTGAAGACGTCCGGGCGGGCATCGACCACCGTCTCCAGGGCCGTGTCGGGCTTCTTCAGGAAGTCCGGCGTCAGCACCTCGACGGTCGTGCCGGGCGCGGCGGCGCGGATGGTGCGGATGGTCTGCGCGAAGTGGCTCGCCCCGCCATCCGCCAGATCGTCGCGATCGACGCTGGTGACGACCACGTGCCTCAGGCCGAGCTTCGCCACGGCATCGCCGACGCGGCGCGGCTCATCGGCATCGAGCGGCCCGGGGATACCGGTCGCCACGTTGCAGAAGGCGCAGGCACGGGTGCAGGTGTCGCCCATGATCATCATGGTGGCGTGGCGCTGCGACCAGCACTCGCCGATGTTGGGGCAGGCGGCCTCCTCGCACACGGTGACGAGTCGGTTCTCGCGCATCAGCGTGCGGGTCTCGTGATACACCGGGTGCGTCGGCGCCTTCACCCGGATCCAGGCCGGCTTGCGCCCGATCGGGTTGTCGGGGCGGTTCGCCTTTTCGGGATGCCGCGGCGCGGCGGGGCGCGGCCGGTGGTCGATCTCGATGCGGGTGGACATGCGCGGGGTCCCGTTGCAGCCCTAGATATGGATAACCCGCCCGTAGGCGTCCAGCACCGCCTCATGCATCGCTTCGGAGATGGTGGGGTGGGGAAAGACGGTGTGGATCAGCTCCGCCTCCGTCGTCTCCAGGGTGCGGGCGATGGTGTAGCCCTGGATCATCTCCGTCACCTCGGGCCCGGCCATGTGGGCGCCGAGCAGCTCGCCGGTCTTCGCGTCGAAGACGGTCTTGATCATGCCCTCCGGCTCGCCGAGCGCGATGGCCTTGCCGTTGCCGATGAAGGGGAAGCGGCCGACCCGCACCTCGTGTCCCGCGGCCTTCGCCGCCGCCTCGGTCAGGCCGACGCTGGCCACCTGCGGCCGGCAATAGGTGCAGCCCGGGATGTTGTGGGCGTCCATCGGGTGCAGGCCGGGGGTGCCGGCGATGCGCTCGACGCAGAGCACGCCCTCGTGGCTCGCCTTGTGCGCCAGCCAGGGTGGCCCGACCAGGTCGCCGATGGCATAGACCCCGGACTCCCCGGTGCGGCACCATGCGTCGATCACGACATGGGTGCGGTCGACCTTCACCCCGGTTCCCTCGAGGCCGATGCCCTCCACGTTGCCGACGATGCCGACGGCGGAGATCATGCGGTCGGCGACGATCTCCTGCACCTTGCCCGCGGCCTCGACGATGGCGGTGACGTCGCTCGCGCCCTTCCGCACGCCCTGCACCTTGGCGCCGGTGACCACCTTCATGCCCTGCTTCGCGAAGGATTTCTGCACGAAGGCGCTGATCTCCGCATCCTCCACCGGCAGGATGCGGTCCAGCACCTCGATCAGCGTGACCTCGGCGCCCATGTTGAGGAAGAAGGAGGCGAACTCGCTGCCGATGGCGCCCGAGCCGATGACGATGAGGCGCTTCGGCAGCGCGTCCGGCACCAGCGCCTCGCGGTAGGTCCAGATCAGCCGGCCGTCGGGCTCGATGCCCGGCAGGACGCGGGCGCGGGCGCCGGTCGCCAGGATGATGTGCGGCGCGGCAAGTTCCGCGACCGGCTTGCCATCCTTGGTGACGGCCAGCCTGCCCTGTCCCGCCAGCGCACCCTGGCCGTCGAGGACGGTGACCTTGTGCTTGCGCAGCAGCCCCTTCACGCCGCCCGAGAGCTGCGCCGCCACCTGGCGGGAACGCTTCACCACCTTGGCGAAGTCAAAGCGGATGTTGTCGGCGGCGAAGCCGTACTGGTCCAGCGTGTGCAGCAGGTGGTTGATCTCGGAGCTGCGCAGCAGCGCCTTGGTCGGGATGCAGCCCCAGTTCAGGCAGATGCCGCCCAGGTGCTCGCGCTCCACCAGCGCGACCTTCATCTTCAGCTGTGCCGCGCGGATGGCGGCGACATAGCCGCCCGGCCCGCCGCCGACGACGATGAGGTCAAAGCCTTGCTCGGCCATGCGGTCAGGATCCCGTCTTGGCGGCAAGGGCTTGAAGCGCCTCCCCGCTCAGGCGTTGCAGCGTCCAGCCCTGCCTGGGCCGGGCGCCGATCGATCGATAGAAGGCGATGGAGGGCGCGTTCCAGTCCAGCACGGACCACTCCATGCGGCCGCAGCCCTCCGCCACCGCGCGGCGCGCGAGGTCGGCGAAGAGGAGGCGGCCGATGCCCCGGTTGCGGTGCGCGGGGTCCACGAACACGTCCTCCACGTAGAGCGACGGGCGGCCCAGGAAGGTGGAGACCGAGTAGTACCAGAGGGCGAAGCCCACGGGCTCGCCCTCCCATTCGGCGATGAGCGCCCAGGCGCGCGGCGGTTCGCCGAAGAGCAGGCGGCGGAAATCATCGTCGGTCGCCACCGCCTCGTGCAGCAGCCGCTCGTACTCGGCGAGCGACCGGACGAGGCGGTTCACCAGGGGGACGTCGGCGGGCGTCGCGTCGCGCAGGCGAAGGGGCGCGGATGCGCTCACAGCATCAGGCTCAGCGGATCCTCGATGATGCCCTTCAGCGCCTGCATGAACTCCGCGGCCAGCGCGCCGTCGATGACGCGATGGTCCACCGAGAGCGTGCAGGTCATCACGGTTGCGATGGCCAGGGCGCCGTCCTTCACCACCGGCCGCCGCTCGCCCGCCGCCACCGCCAGGATGCCGGCCTGGGGCGGGTTGATGATGGCCGAGAATTCGCGCACGCCGTACATCCCCATGTTGGAGATGGAGAAGCCGCCGCCCTGGAATTCCTCGGGCTTGAGCCTGCCCGCCTTGGCGCGCGCGGCCAGGTCCTTCATCTCGTTGCTGATCGCCGAGAGGCCCTTCTGGTCGGCCCGCCGCACGATCGGCGTGATCAGCCCGGTCGGCGTCGCGACGGCGACGGAGATGTCCACGTCGTCGAACTGGAGGATCGCCTCGTCGGTCCACATGGCGTTCACGGCGGGGAAGCGCCGCAGGGCGACACCGACGGCCTTGATCACCAGGTCGTTGACCGAGAGCTTGAAGGAAGCCGGGCCCTCCTTCGGCGACTTCGCGTTGAGGTCGGCGCGAAGCTTCAGCAGCGCGTCGATCTCGAAATCCATCACCACGTAGAAATGCGGGATGGTCTGCTTCGATTCCGAGAGCCGCCGCGCGATCACCTTTCGCACGCCGCTGTTCGGCACCGCGGTATGCGGGGCGACGCCGGGGGGGGCCGTGGCGGGTGCCTTCGCGGCCGGCGCCGGAGTGGCCGCCGGCGCGGGCACGGCCGCGGGCTGCGCCGCCGTCGGCGCTGCGGGACGGGCCAGCGCCGCCTCCACATCCGCCTTCACGATCCGCCCGCCTGGCCCGCTGCCCGCGACACGCCCGAGATCGAGGCCGGACTGCTGCGCCATGCGGCGCGCCAGCGGCGAGGCGAAGACGCGGTCGCCGCCCGCCGCCGCGGGTGCCGGCGCGACATGGCCGTTGGGCTTCGGCGCGGGTGGTGGCTGCGTCTGCCCTCCCCCGCCCGCGGGGGAGGGTTGGGTGGGGGCAGGCGCGGCGGTGGGGGCAGGCGCGGCGGTGGGGGCAGGCGCGGCGGTGGGGGCAGGCGCGGTGGTGGGGTTGGGCGCGGCGGCAGAGGCGCCACCCCCACCCCCGGCCCCTCCCGCGGTCGCGGGGGAGGGGGGCACCGCCTCGCCCTCATCGACCAGCACGGCGATCGGGTCGTTCACCTTGACGCCCTCGGTGCCGTCGCCGATCAGGATCTTCCCCAGCACGCCCTCGTCGACCGCCTCGACCTCCATCGTTGCCTTGTCGGTCTCGATCTCGGCGATGACGTCGCCGGCCCGGATCCTGTCGCCTTCCTTCTTCAGCCAGCGCGCGAGCGTGCCCTCCGTCATGGTGGGCGAGAGGGCGGGCATCAGGATGTTCGTGGCCATGTCTCGTCCGCCCTACTTGTAGGTGACGCCGCGCACCGCCTCGACGATCTCGGCCACCGAGGGCAGCGCGAGCTTCTCGAGGTTCGCCGCATAGGGCATCGGCACGTCCTTGCCCGTCACACGCACCGGCGGGGCATCCAGCCAGTCGAAGGCGTGCTCGATGACCTGCATGGCCACCTCGGTGCCAATATTGGCGAAGGGCCAGCCCTCCTCCACCGTCACCAGCCGGTTGGTCTTCTTCACCGAGGCCACGATGGTCGCCGCGTCCAGCGGGCGGATCGAGCGCAGGTTGATCACCTCCGCCTCGATGCCGGCCTTCGCCAGCTCCTCCGCGGCCTGCATCGCCCAGGTGACGGCGATGGAATAGGCGACGATGGTCACGTCGCGCCCCGTGCGCTCCACCTTCGCCTGGCCGATCGGCAGGACGAAGTCCTCGGCCACCGGGCAGTCGAAGTGGTGGCCGTAGAGGATCTCGTTCTCCAGCACGATCACCGGGTTGGGGTCGCGGATCGCGGCGCGCAGCAGCCCCTTGGCATCCGCCGCCGACCAGGGCGCCACCACCTTCAGCCCCGGCACATGCGCGTACCAGCTCGCGTAGCACTGGCTGTGCTGCGCCCCGACGCGGGAGGCCGCGCCGTTGGGTCCGCGGAACACGATGGAGCAGCCCATCTGCCCGCCCGACATGTACAGCGTCTTCGCCGCGCTGTTGATGATGTGGTCGATCGCCTGCATGGAGAAGTTGAAGGTCATGAACTCGACGACCGGCTTCAGCCCGTTCATCGCCGCGCCCACCGCCATGCCGGTGAAGCCGTGCTCGGTGATCGGCGTGTCGATCACGCGCTTCGGTCCGAACTCGTCCAGCAGGCCCTGGCTGATCTTGTAGGCGCCCTGGTACTGCGCGACCTCCTCGCCCAGCAGGAAGACGCGGTCGTCGGCGCGCATCTCGGCGGCCATGGCGTCGCGCAGCGCCTCGCGCACGGTGACGGACTTCGTCGCTCCCCAATCCCTCTCCGGCGCCGCGGCGGCCTCCCCGGCCTTGGCCGCACCCTCGCCCCGCTGCTGGCCGCGCGCCGCGACGGCGCCGTGGTCCTCGGCCTGCTTCGCCGTCGCGCCGACCTCCGGATGCAAGGCCGCGGGCGGGGCCGGCTGTTGCGGCATGGCGGTGTCGTGACCCGGCGCCACCGGCCGCGCCGCACCCCCATCACCGTTCAGCTCGGCGATCGGGGTGTTCACCGCGACGCCCTCGGTGCCCTCCTGCACCAAGATCCGGGTGATCCTGCCCTCGTCGACGGCCTCGACCTCCATGGTCGCCTTGTCGGTCTCGATCTCGGCGATGACGTCGCCGGCGCGGACCTCCTCGCCCTCCTGCTTCAGCCAGCGGGCGAGCTTGCCCTCGGTCATGGTCGGCGAGAGGGCCGGCATCAGGATCTGCGTGCCCATCTCAGCGCGCCTCCACCAGGATGTCGGTCCACAGCTCGCGCGGGTCGGGCTCGGGCGAGGCCTGCGCGAAATCCGCCGCCTCCTGCACGATGGCCTTCACCTCGTCATCGATGGCCTTCAGCTCGGCCTCGCCCGTGCCCTGCTCCTGCGTGCCCTGTTCCAGCAGCATCTTGCGCGCCGTCTCGATGGGGTCGGACTGCTCGCGCATCTTCTGCACTTCCTCGCGCGTGCGGTACTTGGCGGGGTCGGACATGGAATGGCCGCGGTAGCGGTAGGTCTTCATCTCCAGCAGGTAGGGGCCCTGGCCGGCGCGGCAGTGCGCCACGGCGCGCGCGCCTGCCTCGGCCACCGCGGTCACGTCCATGCCGTTCACCTGCTCGCCCGGGATGCCCCAGGCGGCGCCGTTCTTCGACAGGTCGCGGGACGCCGAGGCACGCTCGACGCTGGTTCCCATGCCGTACTTGTTGTTCTCGATGATGAACACGACCGGCAGCTTCATCAGCGCCGCCAGGTTGAAGCTTTCGAACACCTGGCCCTGGTTGGACGCACCCTCGCCGAAATAGGTGAGCGAGACGTTGCGGTTGCCACGGTACCAGTTGGAGAAGGCGAGCCCGGTGCCGAGCGAGACCTGCGCGCCGACGATGCCATGCCCGCCGAAGAAGCCCTTCTCGACGCTGAACATGTGCATCGAGCCGCCCTTGCCCTTGGAATAGCCGCCCGCGCGCCCGGTAAGCTCCGCCATCACGCCGCGCGCCTCCATGCCGGTCGCCAGCATGTGGCCGTGGTCGCGGTAGGAGGTGATGACCTGGTCGCCGGGCTCGAGGTTGAGCTGCATGCCCACCACCACGGCCTCCTGGCCGATGTAGAGGTGGCAGAAGCCGCCGATCAGGCCCATGCCATAGAGCTGGCCGGCCTTCTCCTCGAAGCGGCGGATCAGCAGCATGTCGCGGTAGGCGCGCAGCAGCCCTTCCCGGGCCATCGGGGCGTCCTTCGCCGCGCCCCTGGGCCGGCGCCGCGCACCGCTCCCCGCCGCCTCTGCAGCCTGCGCCATGCGCTCCACTCCCCTCGCGGTCAGCGTCGGATGTCAGATACGCGCCGAATTGCCCCTCCGCAAGCGCGGGCAGGACTGGGAAAAGCCTGTTTGTGCAATGCAATAGAGGGATTAACCTCAGAATGGTTAACCGTCACGAGGCGCCACAGCCGATCCATTGCGCACAACCACGGCGCCGCGCAACTTTGCTGCGGCGCGCCCATTGATCAGGCGCAGCGGGCAGGCGCAGCGGGCAAGCAGAGGGTGAGGAAAACCGCGGCGGTCGAGCGGTCAGTAGAGCCGGCGCCCCGGCTCGTAGGGAATCACCAGCTCGTCGCGGCCGACCATGTTCAGCAGCGTCCGCGCGCGCTCGTCAAGCTGGTCTCGATCGAGCTGCGCACCGCGCATCCCGTCTACCCGGCGCTCCAGCGCCTCGCGGTCGGCCGTGGCACGGGCCAGGATCTGCCTGGCCTGCGCGATGTCCACCAGCCGCCGCTCCCGCGCATCGAGTCCGAAATCCCCGTGCACGGCGTGATAGGCGAAGTAGCCGCAGAGCGCGGCGAAGCCGAGCGGCGCCAGCGCATCCCGCACGCGCCGCTTCAGCGTCCGACCAAAGGACATGAACCCGGAATCCCCACGCAGGCGCCCCCCGCCCGCAGCGCTTAAGGAATCAGCCGCACGCCGCTTTGACAAGCACCAACTTGCCCGGGCGCCGCGAATTCCGCCGCCGCGGTGGCATGTCACGGCGTGGCAAAGGCAGCCAGCGCCTCGCGCCTGGTCGCGCTGCCGTGATGTCGCCGGGCCGGTGCAGCCCGGGCAGGCAGCGCAGCTCCGGGCCTTGGCAGAGTGCGATCAGCCGGTCGCAGGCCTCACCCGCGGTGCAGGCGTTGTGCCGGCCGTCCACTGCCACGCGGCGGACACCTTCGAGCCTGCGCATGCCGATCTGCACCAGCGGATTCCCGGGCGGCCCGGCAGCATGCGCCGCCGGAGCCCCGGCACCACCGGCGGGCGCACGCGCAACCGCCGCGCCGGCCTCAGCGCCGCAGCGCCAGCCGCCCGCCGTAGCGCGCCGCCGTGCCGAGCGCCTGCTCGATGCGGATCAGCTGGTTGTACTTCGCCAGCCGGTCGGAGCGCGAGAGCGAGCCGGTCTTGATCTGCCCGCAATTCGTCGCCACCGCGAGATCGGCGATGGTCGCATCCTCGGTCTCGCCGGAGCGGTGCGACATCACGCAGCGGTAGCCCGCGCGATGCGCCGTCTCCACCGCCTCCAGCGTCTCCGTCAGCGTGCCGATCTGGTTCACCTTCACCAGGATGGCGTTGCCGACGCCGCCTTCGATGCCCTGGCGCAGGCGCTCGGTGCTGGTGACGAACAGGTCGTCGCCGACGAGTTGCACCTTCGCCCCAAGGCGGTCCGTGAGCGCCTTCCACCCGGCCCAGTCGTCCTCCGCCATGCCGTCCTCGATGGAGACGATGGGCCACTTGGCGCAGAGGGCGGCGAGGTAGTCCACCATGCCGCCGGCCTCCAGCACCTTGCCCTCGCCCTCCAGCGCGTAGCGGCCATCCTTGAAGAACTCGGTCGCGGCGCAGTCGAGGGCGAAGACGATGTCCTCGCCCACCCGGTGCCCGGCCGCCTCGCAGGCGCGGGCGATGAAGCCCAGCGCCTCGTCGGCCGAGCCGATGTTCGGCGCGAAGCCGCCCTCGTCGCCGACATTGGTGTTGTGGCCGGCATCGTGCAGCGCCCGCTTCAGCGCCGCGAAGCACTCGGCGCCGATGCGCACCGCGTCGGCCTCGGAGCCCGCGCCGAGCGGCATCATCATGAATTCCTGGATGTCGATCGGGTTGTCGGCGTGCCTGCCGCCATTGATGATGTTCATCATCGGCACCGGCAGGGTGCGCGCGAAGACGCCGCCGACGTAGCGGAACAGCGGCTGGCCGAGATCCTCGGCCGCCGCCTTCGCCACCGCGAGCGACACCGCCAGGATCGCGTTCGCGCCGAGCCGCGCCTTGTTCGGCGTGCCGTCCAGCTCGATCATGGCCTCGTCGATGCGGACCTGCTCGGTCGGGTCCATGCCGGAGAGCGCGTCGAAGATCTCGCCCTCCACGTTCGCCACCGCCTGCAGCACGCCCTTGCCGCCGTAGCGCGCCCGGTCGCCGTCGCGCAGCTCCACCGCCTCATGCGCGCCGGTGGAGGCGCCGGAGGGGACGATCGCGCGGCCCACCGCGCCACTGTCCAGCAGCACCTCCGCCTCCACGGTCGGGTTGCCGCGGCTGTCCAGCACTTCGCGGGCGATGATGTCGACGATGGCGGACATGGCGGACGTCTCCGGCAGGGTGCATGCGCGGGCAGCGCCGGCGGGGCCGGCGGGGCCGGCGGGATCGCGCACGGGGTGCGCCGGCGGATACCGGGGCCGCCGCGGCGAGGCAAGGCAGCGCGGCGGTGCGGCGCTACTGCTGCTCGGCCGCGTCCTGGCCCGTGAGTGCCGAGAGCGCGGCCAGCGCCGCCTCGAACCCCGCGACCTTCGCCTCCGCCGTGGCGTCGCCGGCGGCGATCGCGGCGTGCGCCGCCTCCATCGCAGAGAGCAGGGTGACGATGGCGGCCATCGTGCCAGGCAGCGGATCCCCGTCGCGGATCGCCGCGATCTGGTGGAACAGCGCATAGCGCCCGCCCGCGCCGAGCCCGGCATCGCGCCGCGCCGCCTCCAGCAGCCGCGTGTGCGCGGACTCCATCGCCGCGCGGCGGGTCCGGATGGCGCCGCGCGTCGCCTGGCCGGTCTCCCGCCCGATCACCGCGGTCAGCAGCGCGGCGACGGCGGCGAGATGCGGTTGCGCCTGCCGCGCCATCTCCTGCGCCGAGGCGCGGCGCTGGCCGTCGGCCTGCTGCGCCAGCCGCGCCAGCGCGG
>JAIEOP010000081.1 GCA_019750465.1 Acetobacteraceae bacterium
GACCTGCTGGAGCGCGAGGAGGCGACGGGCGAGGACGTGGTGGACCTGCTGCGCCGCGCCTACCTGGACTACGGCACGCGCTTCCTCGGCGCCTATCGCGCCATGTTCGCGCTGCTGCTGGAGCCGGGGCGGCACGCGCTGCTGATCCACTGCTCCGCCGGCAAGGACCGCACCGGCCTCGGTGCCGCGCTGGTGCTCACCGCGCTGGGCGCTTCGCGGGAGACGGTGATGGCGGACTACCTGGCGACGGACCGGCTGTGGCGGCGCGACTATGCCGTGCCGCCGGAGACGCCGCGGGCGCTGGCCGACGCCCTGCTGGCGACGCATCCGGCGCTGCTTGAGGCCGCGCTGGACGCCGCCATCGCGCCCTTCGGCGACATGCCCGGGCTGCTGGAGCACGGGCTCGGCCTGGATGCGCCGCGCCTGGAGCGGCTGCGCGGGCTCCTGCTGGAGGCGTGATGGCCGCCGCTACGGCATGTAGCTGCCGCCATTCACGTGATAGACCTGCCCGGTGACGAAGGAGGCCTGCGGCGAGGCCAGGAAGACGGCCATGTCCGCGATCTCCTGCGGCCGGCCCATGCGACCCATGGGCTGCGCCCGCGCCATCTCCGCCAGCTCCGCCTCGGTGTTGCCGTGGCGCGGCTGCGCCGTGTCGGTGAGGCCCGGGGCGATGGCGTTCACCCGGATGCCGTGCGGCGCCAGCGCCAGCGCCATGGAGCGGGTGATGCCGACCACGCCGTTCTTCGTCGCGCTGTAGTGCACGCCGACCGGCGTGCCCCGCACCGCGCTGGAGGAGAGGTTGACGATGCAGCCCTTGACGCCGGCGGCCACCATGGCGCGCGCCGCGGCCTGGGCGCAGAAGGCGCTGCCCTTCAGGTTCACGGCCAGGACCCCGTCCCACTCCGCCTCCGTCATCTCCAGGAAGGCCGAGCGGGGGAAGATGCCGGCATTGTTCACCAGCACCCCGAGCGGCGCGCCGAGCGCGGCCAGCGCGCCCTGCACGATCGCGGCGCAGGCGGCGGCACCCCTGCCGACATCGCCCTGCACCAGGACGGCCCGCCGGCCGGTGCGGCGGACCGCCTCCGCCACGCGCTCCGCCGCCGCGCCGTCGTCGAGCCAGTTGATCGCCACGTCGTGGCCGGCTGCCGCGAAGGCCAGGGCGCAGGCGGCGCCGATGCCCTGCTGCGCGCCGGTGATCAGGACCGTCTTCGCCATCGCCGCTCTCCCGCCGCCTGGCTCGCAGTCTCCGGGACAAAGCGCCTGCGGGGCAAGGGCTGGACCGCGCGGGGCACGGCGCTACTCTTGCCGCGATGAACGCCGCCCCCACCGAGCTGCCGCGGACGCCGAGCTTCCGCCTGGACGGGCGGCGCGCGCTGGTGACCGGGGCAGGGCGGGGGATCGGCCTCGCCGCGGCCGCGGCGCTGGCCGAGGCCGGTGCCGCGGTGACCCTGGTCGCGCGCAGCGAGGGCGAGATCGCGGACGCCGCAGCTGCGATCCGCGCCGCGGGCGGACAGGCCGAGGCGCTGGCCTGCGACATCACCGACATCGACGCCTTCGCCGCGGCGGTGGCGGCACGCCCGTCCCCCCACGTGCTGGTGAACAACGCCGGCACCAACCGCCCGGCGCCCTTCCACGAGGTGACGCCCGCGGATTTCGACGCGGTGATGGCGCTGAATCTCCGCGCCGCCTTCTTCGCCGCGCAGGCCGTGGCGAAGCGGATGATCGTGGAGCGGGTGAGGGGCTCCGTGATCAACATCTCCTCGCAGATGGGCCATGTCGGCGGGCCGAACCGCGGCGCCTATTGCGCCAGCAAGTGGGCGATGGAGGGCTGGACCAAGGCGATGGCTATCGACCTCGCCCGCTTCGGCATCCGCGCCAACACCATCGGCCCGACCTTCATCGAGACGCCGCTCACGAAGCCCTTCTTCGAGAACGCGGCGTTCCGGGACTGGGTGGTCTCCAGGATCAAGCTCGGCCGCGTCGGCCAGGTGGAGGAGCTGATGGGGGCGGTGGTCTTCCTCGCCTCCGACGCCTCGGCGCTGATGACGGGCTCGGCGATGCTGGTCGATGGCGGGTGGACGGCGGAATGAGGGGGTCGGGCTGATGGCGCGCTGGCTGAAGACGGGCATCTCCGCCGCCGACCGGGCCGAGGCCGACGCGAAGGTGCGCGGCACCGTGGAGGGGCTGCTGGCCGACATCGCGCAGCGCGGCGACGCCGCCGTGCGCGAGATGTCGGTGAAGTTCGACGCGTGGGACCGCGCCGACTACCGGCTGACGGATGCCGAGATCCGGGAGTGCCTCGATCAGCTCACCGGCCAGGACCTGGAGGATATCCGCTTCGCCCAGGCGCAGGTGCGCAACTTCGCGCAGCACCAGCGCGACGCGCTGCGCGACATCGAGGTGGAGACGCTGCCCGGCGTGGTGCTGGGGCACCGCAACATCCCGGTGAACTCGGTGGGGTGCTACGTGCCGGGCGGCAAGTACCCGCTGCTCGCCTCGGCGCACATGTCGGTGGTGACGGCGAAGGTCGCCGGCGTGCCGCGCATCGCTACCTGCGCGCCGCCCTTCCAGGGACGGCCCGCCGCGGCCATCGTCGCGGCGCAGCACCTGGCCGGCGCCGACGTGATCTACTGCCTCGGCGGGGTGCAGGCGGTGGGCGCCATGGCGCTGGGCACGGAGAGCATCGCGCCGGTCGATATGCTGGTCGGGCCCGGCAACGCCTATGTGGCGGAGGCGAAGCGCCAGCTCTACGGCCGCGTCGGCATCGACCTCTTCGCCGGCCCGACCGAGACGCTGGTCATCGCCGACGAGACGGTGGACGGCGAGCTCTGCGCCACCGACCTGCTCGGCCAGGCCGAGCACGGGCCGACCAGCCCGGCGATCCTGCTGACGGATTCCGAGAAGCTGGCCCGCGAGACCATGGCGGAGGTGGAGCGGCTGCTCGGCATCCTGCCCACCGCCGAGATCGCGCGGCAATCCTGGCGCGACCATGGCGAGGTGATCCTCTGCGACGGGGGCCTGGACGAGATGGTGCGCGAGGCCGACCGCATCGCCTCCGAGCACGTGCAGGTGATGACGCGCGACGACGACCTGTTCCTGCGGCGCATGACGAATTACGGCGCGCTGTTCCTCGGGCCGCGCACCAATGTGAGCTACGGCGACAAGGTGATCGGCACCAACCACACCCTGCCGACAGGGCGGGCGGCGCGCTACACCGGCGGGCTCTGGGTCGGCAAGTTCCTCAAGACCGTGACCTGGCAGCGCGTGCTGACGGACGAGGCAAGCGCGCGGATCGGCGCGGTCTGCTCGCGGCTCTGCATGCTGGAGGGCTTCGCCGGCCATGCCGAGCAGGCGAATGTGCGGGTGCGCCGCTACGGCGGGCGCAACGTCCCCTACGCCGCCGCCGTCCCGCCCCTCGGGGAGGGCTGAGCCATGGCCTTTGATCTGCTCTTCCGTGATGCGCGCCTGCCCGAGGGCGGCCCCGCCGTCGAGATCGGCGTCACCGCCGGCCGCTTCGCCGCCATCGGCCCGGCCCTCGACGCCGAGGCCGGCGAGGTGATCGACTGCGCCGGGCGCCTGGTCTCGCCGGGCTTCGTCGAGACGCACATTCATCTCGACAAGACCTGCACCATCGACCGCTGCGCCTGCGAGACCGCGCGCTTCCCGCACCACGCCATGGAACGCACCAGCGCGATCAAGCACACATTCACCGTGGAGGACGTGACCAGCCGCGCCAGCCGCACGCTGGAGCGGTGCATCTCCCACGGCGCGATGCTGATGCGCACGCATGTGGAGGTCGATCCCAAGGTCGGGCTGCGCGGCCTGGAGGGCGTGAAGGCGCTGATCGAGCGCTACCGCTGGGCGATCGACATCGAGATCTGCGTGATGCCGCAGGAGGGGCTGCTCAACAACCCCGGCACGGACGAGCTGATGGTCGCCGCGCTGGAGAGCGGCGCGACGGTCGTCGGCGCCGCGCCGAACTACGACACCGACCGCGCCGGGCAGATCCGCCGCGTCTTCGAGCTGGCGCGCCGCTACGACTTCGACATCGACATGCACCTCGATAGCGGCGCCTCGGCGAGCGAGCTGGACACGCTGCTGGTCTGCGAACTGACGGAGCGGCACGGCTGGGGCGGGCGCGTGGCGATCGGCCACGTGACCAAGCTCTCCGTGATGCCGCCGCCCGAATTCGACGCGGTGGCGAAGCGCATGGCGGATGCCGGCGTCGCGCTGACGGTGCTGCCCGCAACCGACCTCTACCTCGGGGGCCGGGAGAAGGACCACCGGGTCGAGCGCAGCGTGGTGGACGCGAACCGGCTGACCAGGCTCGGCGTGCTGTGCAGCGTCTCCTCCAACAACATCCTCAACGCCTTCACGCCGCTGGGCGACGGCCAGCTCATCCGCATGGCGAACCTCTACGCGAACGTCGTGCAGCAGGCGATGCCGGACGCGCTGCGCGACACCTGGGGGATGTTCACGACCGCCTCGGCGCGGCTGATGCGGCGGCGCGACTACGGCATCGCCGTGGGCAACCCCGCCGACCTCGTGGTGGTGGACGCGCCCGACCCGGTGGCCGCGATCCGCGAGGTCGCGCCCGTGCTGATAGGCTTCAAGCGCGGCCGCCGCAGCTTCACGCGCGGGTCCGTGGTGCTGCACAAGCCCGCGTAAGGGGGGAGGAACAACGGGCATGGCGACGCGCCGCCTCGGCATCATCATGCATGGCGCCACCAGCCGCATCTGCACCACGCAGCACCTGCTGAACAGCCTCGTCCCGATCCGCCAGGAGGGCGGGCTGCCGCTGGCGAACGGCGACCGGCTGATGCCCGACCCCATCCTGGTCGGCCGCACACCGGAGCGGCTGCGTGCCCTGGCCGAACGCTTCGGCCTGGCGCGCTGGACCACGGACCTCGACGCCGCGCTGGCCGACCCGGCGGACGAGCTGTTCTTCGAATGCGCCTATGGCGGCGGCAGGGTCGAGTTGGCGCGGCGGGCTCTCGCCGCCGGCAAGCACATCTACCTGGAGAAGCCGGCCGCCGAGAGCCTGGCGGAGGTGCTGGCGCTGCGCGCCGAGGCAGAGCACGCGGGTTTGAAGCATGCTGTGATGCAGGACAAGATCCACCTGCCCGGCCTGGTGAAGCTGAAGACCGTGCTCGATCTCGGCACGCTGGGGAAGCTTCTCTCGATGAAGCTGGAATTCGGCTGGTGGGTGTTCGACGGCGAGGTGATCCCGGCGCAGCGCACGAGCTGGAACTACCGCCGCGCCACGGGCGGCGGGCTGGTGCTCGATATGTTCCCGCACTGGCGCTACGTGATCGACCACCTCTTCGGCGCTCCCTCCGCGCTGACCTGCCACATGCGCACCGCCCAGCCCCGGCGCTGGGATGAACGCCACCGTCCCTGCGACGTGGACGTGGAGGACGAGGCGCGCGCCATCCTGGAATTCCCGGGCGGCATGGTGGGGGAGGTCTTCTCCTCCTGGGCCACGCGCATCCGCCGCGACGACATGCTGGTGATCACCGCGGAGGGCACGCTGGGCAGCGCCGTCTGCACGCTGCACCAGTGCTGGACGCAGTCCCTGGCGAACACGCCGAAGCCGGTCTTCCCCGTGCAGACGCCGCAGACCATGGATTTCCGCAGCCAATGGGCCGAGGTGCCGGAGATGGTGCCCTTCAGGAACTCCTACCGTCAGGCCTGGGAGGGGTTCCTGCGCCACGTCGCGGAGGATGCGCCGAACACCGCCTCGCTGCTGCAGGCCGCGCGCGGACTGCAAATGATCGAGGCCTGCCACGAGAGCCACCGCACGCGGCGCTGGGTCGATCTGCCGGCATTGGGGGACTGAACGTGTCGTCGATCACCGAGCGCCGCCTCGCCTTCCGCCGCGTGCTGCAGGGCAGTGTCTCAGTCCATCCCGGTTCCGTCTTCGACCCCATGTCGGCACGCATCGCCGAGGAGATCGGCTTCGAGGTCGGCATGTACGCGGGCTCCACCGCCTCGCTCGCGGTGCTTGGCGCGCCGGACCTGATCCTGCTGACGCTGACGGAATTTGCCGACCAGGCGCGCCGCATCTGCCGCGCGGTGAAGCGGCTGCCGGTGCTGATGGATGCCGACCACGGCTACGGCAACGCACTGAACGCCATGCGCACGGTGGAGGAGATGGAGGCCAGCGGCGTCGCTGCCATGACCATCGAGGACACCGTGCTGCCGCGCCCCTTCGGCGACGGCCGCGTCACGCTGACCAGCCTGGAGGAGGGGATGGCGAAGGTCCGCGCCGCCCTCGCCGCGCGCGACGACCCCGCCTTCTGCATCGTCGCGCGCAGCGGCGTGGTCGCGGTGAACGGCGTCGCCGACGCGGTGGAGCGCACCCGCGCCTACACCCGGTCCGGCGCCGATGCGCTGTTCTACACCGGCATCCGCACGCGGGCGGAGCTGGATGCGGTCGCCGCGGTCGCCACCCTGCCGATCATCGTCGGCGGCGTGGAGGGGACGGAGATCAACGATCGCAAGTACCTCGCCGCGCGCGGCGTGCGCATCGCGCTGCAGACCCATGCGCCGATCATGGCGGCGCAGCGCGCGGTGTACGAGACGCTGCGGGCGCTGCGCGACGGCGTGCAGCCGCGCGACCTGCCGCTGGTGCCAAAGGACGACCTGATGGCGCGGGCGACGCGGGACGCCGACTACAAGCGCTGGACCAAGGAATTCCTGGGCGGAGCCTGACCGAGATGAGCAACCTGGCGGACAGCGTCGAGGGCCAGTTCCTCACGCTGCATGAGTTCGTGAAGGAGGCCAAGGGCCGCCTCAGCCCGGGCAACTGGGACTACCTCGTCGGCGCGACCGAGACCGAGACGACGATGCTGCGCAACCGCGCGGCGATCGACGCCTGGGCGTTCCGCCCGCGGGTGCTGCGCGACGTCTCCAGGATCGACGTCTCCGGCCGCTTCCTGGGGCGCCCGATCGGCCTGCCGGTGATGTTCGCACCCGTCGGCGGGCTCGAGAATTTCGACCCCGAGGGCGGCGCGCCGGCGGCCCGCGCGGCGGCAGCGCACCGGGTGCCGATCATGGTCTCCTCGGTGTCCATGCCGGGGCTCGAGCCGATGGCGAAGGCGGCGGAGGGCGGGATCAAGGTGTTCCAGCTCTACGTCCGCGGCGACTTCGCCTGGATCGAGGACATCACGCGGCGCGCAGTCGACGCCGGCTACGACGCCTTCTGCCTCACCGTCGATACCGCCATCTACAGCCGGCGCGAGCGCGACATCGCCAAGCGCTTCGTCAAGCCCTGGCGCGCCCGGGCGACGGGCCAGCATTTCCAGGCCGCGCTGAACTGGGAGGACGTGAAGCGCTGGAAGGACCGCTTCCCCGCCACGCCGCTGGTGCTGAAGGGCATCGCGACGGCGGAGGACGCCACCATTGCCTGCGAGCACGGGGTGGAGGTGGTCTATGTCTCCAACCATGGCGGGCGGCAACTCGATCATGGGCGCGGCGCGCTGGCGGTGCTGCCGGAGGTGGTGAAGGCGGTCGAGGGTCGTGCCAAGGTCTGGGTGGATGGCGGCTTTGCCCGCGGCTCGGACGTGGTGAAGGCGGTCGCGCTCGGCGCGGAGCTGGTCGGCCTTGGGCGGCTGTACTGCTACGCGCTGGCCGCGGCGGGCGAGGCCGGCGTCGCGCGCATGCTGCAGATCCTGGAGAGCGAAATCCATGAGGTGCTGGGGCTGCTCGGCGTCACCAGCTTCGGCCAGCTCGACACCAGCTACCTGCACCCGGTGGCGCCGATCGTGCCGCCGCATGTGCACAGCGCCTTTCCGCTGACGAACCTGAGCGATCCCGGCTACCGGTAGCCTTCTCCCTCCCCCGCGAGCGGGGGAGGGAACGAAGCCTATACCCCCGCTGCGTAGCCATCCCGTTGCGGATCGGCGCCGCCTTCGCAGGCATCGTCCCAGCGCGTGATGCCGTGCACGCCGGCAAAGGCGAAGCTCTGGTAGCTGCGGCGCACGCCGTAGCCCTCCGCCTCCAGCGCCTTCTGCACTGCGCGGGGGATGCGGTTCGAGATGTCGATGACGTCGGAGGTCGCCGAGAAGCGTGGCGCGCTGACGGCTTCCTGCATGGTCATGCCCCAGTCCAGCAGGTTCAGCAGCACCTGCATCACCGCCACCGTGATCCAGGCCCCGCCCGGCGCGCCCAGCGTCGCCACCGGCCGCCCGCCATCCAGCACGATCGCGGGCGACATGGAGGAATAGCGCCGCTTGCCCGGTGCGATCGAGCCCGCACGGCCCGGCCGCGGATCCATCCAGTTCATCGCGCCGTTCAGCATGAAGCCGGTGCCCGGCGGGATCAGGCCGGAAGGCGTCGCCAGGGTATGCGTCATGGAGACGAACATGCCCTCCGCGTCCACGCAGGAGACATGCGTGGTGTTCCGCGCGTCCGTCGTCGCGCGCGTCAGGCTGGCGCGCTCGCCGGCACGGATGCGGGCGGCGCAGGCATCGGCGTAGGCATCGGAGAGCAGCCGCGCAACCGGCACGTCCTGGAACACCGGGTCGCCGACATGCGACTCCTTGTCGGCCCCCGCGATCTTCATCGCCTCGGCGACCAGGTGGATGTAGTCCGGCGAGTTGTGGCCCAGCGCCGTCAGGTCGAAGCGGTCGAGGATGCGCAGCATCTCGCCCACCACCACGCCGCCGGCGGGCGGCTCCGGCAGGCAGACGGTGAAGCCGCGATAGGGCACGCGGAGCGGGTCGGAAACCGCGGTGCGGAAGCCCTTCAGGTCCGCCAGGTCGAGCAGCCCGCCGCCCTCCCGCACGGCCGCCACGATCCGTCGCGCGATGCCGCCCTCGTAGTATTCCTCGACACCACCGGCCGCGATGGCGCGCAGCGTCGCCGCCAGCTCCGGGTTGCGGACCGCGTCGCCCAGCCGCTTCGGCGATCCGTCGGGGCGGCAGTACAGGCGCCGCCCGTCCTCGGTATGCCGCAGCTTCTCGGCGTAGGACAGGCGTCCCCAGACGGCCTCGTCCATGGTGAACATCGCATGCACGTGCGGCCGAATGATCCAGCCCTCCTCGGCGAAGCCCACCGCGCCGTCGAACAGCGCGGCCCAGGACCGGCGGCCGAGCAGCGCATGCGCATCGGCGAAGACGCGCAGCGCGCCCGGCGTGGTGATGGCCTGCGCGCCCAGCTCGTTCACATGGCCCCTGACGCGGTAGCCGAAGCCGTCGGCGCACTCGCCTTCGAAGATCGCCTCCCACATCCCCGGCGTCGCCGCGCCGGGGCAGGTGCCGAGGCCGTTCCATACCCGGTGCGTGCCCGTCCGCGGGTCGACGACCTGCAAGGTGGCGATGCCGCCGATGCCGCACATCATCGGATCCACCACGCCCTGGGTCAGCGCGCAGGCCAGGGCGGCGTCCAGCGCATTGCCGCCGGCGGCCAGCATCGCGGCGCCGGCCTCCGCCGCTTCCGGCTGCGGGGCGACGATCATGGCGCGGGGGGCAGGCAAGCGGCGGGCCGGGCGGGGCATCGGGTCGCTGCTCCTCTTCTCAGCCGAGCATCGCGCCGCCAGGATGCGGGGCGCAACCCTGGGAAGGACCGCGTCCATGCGCCTGCTGCTCGCCGCCCTGTCGCACGAGACCAACACCTTCTCGCCGGTGCCGACCCCGCGGGAACGCTTCTGCCGCGATGGCAAGGAACTGCTGGAGGGCGAGCGCGCCATCGCCTTCTTCCGCGGCACCGGCACCTGCATGGGCGGCTTCATCGGGGTGGCGGAGGCGGCGGGGGCGGAGATCACCGCCTCCATCGCCGCGCATGCGCCGCCCTCCGGCGCCGTGCAGCGCGCCGCCTATGAGAGCTTCGCGGAGGCGATCTGCGGCGCGGTGCGGCGCGGCGGCTGGGACGGCATCCTGCTCGACCTGCACGGGGCGATGGCGGTGGAGGGCATCGAGGACGGCGAGGGCGAGCTGGTCCGCCGCATCCGCGCCATGGACGCGCGGACGCCCATCGCCATCGCCTACGACATGCACGCGAACGTGCATGACGACATGGTGCTGCCGGCCACGGTCACGGCGGGCTACCACACCTACCCGCACATCGACCAGGCCGAGACCGCGGAGCGCGCCGCGCGCGTGCTGCTGCGGGCCATGCGGGGCGAGGTCGCGCCCGTCACCGCCTGGGGCCGCGCGCCGATGCTGCCGCATGTCATGGCCCAGGGCACGCATGCCTTCCCCAACCGTGAGCTGCAGGCGATGTGCCGGGCCTGGGAGGAGAGCGGCCGGGCGCTCACCGCCAGCCTCTATGTCGGCTTCCCGCATGCCGACATCCACGGCGCCGGCCTCTCCGCCGTGGTGACGACGGACGGCGACCGGGGCGACGCCCAGCGCATGGTGCAGGAGCTGCTGGACTTCGCCTGGGCCGCGCGGGAGAGCTTCGTGTTCCGCCCGGAGCCGCTGGAAGGCTCCGTCGCCCGCGCCAAGGCGGCGGGCGCCACGAAGTCCGACAAGCCCGTGGTGCTGCTCGACCACTACGACAATTGCGCCTCCGGCGGCACCATGGATACGACGGAGGTGCTGGCCGAGATCATCCGCCAGGGCCTGACCGATGTCGTCTTCTTCGGTATCTGCGACCCGGAGGCGGTGGCGGCCTGCCAGCGCGCCGGCGTTGGTGCGGAGATCACCCTCGACATCGGCGGCAAGCTGCCGATGCCGGCGCTGCCGCGATCCTCCCGGCCGCTGACGGTGACCGGAACGGTGCGCACCATCTCGTCGGGCACCTTCGTCACCAAGTCCGGCCTGGCACCTGGGCTGAAGGTGTTCATGGGGCCGACCGTGGTGCTGGACACGGGTGCCGTCGAGATCGTGCTCGTCACCCGCCAGATCGAGCCGACCTCGCCCGACATGTTCCGCATCCTCGGCATCGAGCCGCTGGACAGGCGGTACCTGGCGATCAAGAGCCGCGTGCACTGGCGCGCGGCGCTCGGGCCCATGGCACGCGACATCGTGGAATGCGCCGGCGTCGGCGTCTGCACCTCGGATTACGGGCAGGTCACCTTCCGCAACGTGCGCCGGCCGATCTACCCGCTGGATCCCGGCACCAACGGGCCGGTGGGGTAGGGCGAGCCCCACCCCACGCGCCGCCCATCAGACCGTGCGGCGGGAGCGCACCATGCCGGCGATCCACAGCACCACCACGGCGCCGAGCACCGCGACGAGCAGGCTCCAGAGGTTGAAGCCGGTGACTCCGGCGCCGCCCAGCACGCTGAACAGGAAGCCGCCCACGAAGGCGCCGACCACGCCCAGCACCAGGTTCATCAGCAGGCCCGAGCCGGAGCCCGTCATGATCTTGCTGGCGATCCAGCCGGCGATCAGGCCGAGCACGATCCACGCAATGATACCCATCCGAAATTTCCCTCTTCCCGGGGCGGCGTCCATCCGCGCCCCGCGCAGGCCCTAACCCGTGGGGGCGGATCGGTTCCCTCAGCGCCCCTTCCAGACCGGCCTGCGCTTCTCCGCGAAGGCGCGCGGGCCTTCCTGGGCGTCCTCGCTGGCATAGACCGGCACGAAGAGGTGCCGCGCCGCCCGCAGCGCCGCCGAGCGCCCCATCTCCTGGCTGAGATAGACCAGCTCCCGGCAGGCCCGCACCGTCAGCGGCGCGTTGGACGCGATGCGTTCCGCCATGGCCAGCGCCGCCGGCATCAGCTGCTCCCCCGGTACCACCCCGTTCACGTAGCCGATCTCCAGCAGGCGGCGCGCGGAGATCGGGTCGCCGGTCAGCAGGATCTCCATCATGACGCGCTGCGGCAGCATCGCGCCCAGCGG
Source organism: Acetobacteraceae bacterium (assembly GCA_019750465.1). GTDB lineage: Bacteria > Pseudomonadota > Alphaproteobacteria > Acetobacterales > Acetobacteraceae > JAIEOP01. Next base: position 11,790 of record JAIEOP010000081.1, read on the forward strand.
CGCCGCCCAGGGCGTGCCGCGGCCGACCTTGGCCTCGGTGATGGCGAAGCTCGCATGCTCGGCGGCGATGCAGAGGTCGCACATCTGCGCGAACATCCAGCCGCCGGCCATGGCGAAGCCGTTCACCGCGGCGATGGTCGGCTTGCCTACCTGCAGCGTGTCGCCGATCACGGGCAGGAAGCCGCGCGGCAGCAGACCGCGCGATTCCGCCGCGGCCTCCTTCAGGTCCATCCCCGCGCAGAAGGCGCGGTCGCCGGCGCCGGTCAGGATCGCCACCTGCGCGGCCTCGTCGGCCTCGAAGCGTTCGAAGGCGGCCCCGATGCCGTCGCGCACGGCACGGTTGATCGCGTTGCGCGCCTCCGGCCGGTTGATGGTGATGACGGCGACCGCGCCCCGCATCTCGTAGAGCACCGCATCGGCCATGGCGTTCCTCCTCGTTCCCCGGTCAGGCTTGCGCCGCAGTCCAGGGGCGTCAACCGGACCCTCTCGCCGGGCGGGGCGTGCTTTGGCATGCTGGCGCGACAGGGATGAGGGGAGGCTGCGATGGTGGTGCCGCTGATCGGCTACATGGACCGCTTCTCGGCGCGGCCGGGCGAGCATCTCGCGGTGAAGGTGTCCTCGCAGCTGTCGGGTCCCTACGAAGCCGACCTGGTGCGGGTGCGCCATGCCGATCCCAACCCCGCCGGGCCGGGGATGAAGCTGCTGCCGATCGCGGCGGACTGGACCGGGGCCTATCCCTCGCGCGCGCAGCGCGTGCCGCGCGGCTCCTTCGGGGAGGCCGCGGGCCCGCTGGCGCTTGGGCGCGCCTTCACGCTGCTGCTGCGCGTCTCGCCCTGGCTGCTGGCGCCGCAGCGTGCGGCGCAGACCGTGCTGTCGCTGGCGCTGCCAGGGCGGTCACTGACGTTGTCCGTCGACGCGACGGGCTTCGCGGTCGAGGCCGTGGTAGACGGCGCCGCGACGCGCCTGGCCACCGCGGCGCCGCCGCAGCCGCGGCGCTGGTACGAGATCGCCGTCACCGTGGCGGAGGGGCGGATCGCGCTGACGCAGACGCCGCTGCAGCGGACCTGGGGTGCCGCGGACGGCGGCAGTGCCGAGGCAGCGCTGCCGGCCGCCGCCTGGGATGGC